>JAAHGS010000075.1 GCA_010692645.1 Symploca sp. SIO2E9 | reverse complement strand
ACCAGGGTTCCGGATCTCGAATAGTCCGCTTGACCTACTTCGTCTTAATATGTGCGCTTTACCGCTAAAAATATTCTACTATCAATCCCATTGTTTATCAATATTGCTCCCACAAAAAGCCGTCAAGGGAAGGACGGGGCTTGAATCCCATATTTTTGGTCAAATTTGTGTCCCCACACTGGTAGAGTAGTTAATCGTTCCCAAATTTCGACTAAAACTAAAATTTTATGAAAAGCGTAGTTGATGACAAGACCGTTGTTAAAGAATATTTCAATGCTACTGGCTTTGACCGCTGGCAGCGGATTTATGGTAATGGTGAGGTCAATAAAGTCCAATTAGACATTCGCAATGGGCATCAGCAGACAGTGGATGCTGTCGTCAGTTGGTTGCAATCTGATGGCAATTTAGAGGATTTATCAATCTGTGACGCAGGTTGTGGTGTGGGGAGCCTTAGTATTCCCCTTGCCAAAGCTGGTGCTCAAGTTTTTGCCAGTGATATCTCAGAAAAAATGGTAGGTGAAGCTCAGCAAAGAGCTAAAGACACTCTAGGTAATACCGAAAATATTACTTTTGCTGTGCAGGACTTGGAAGCATTGAGTGGTAAATATCACACAGTTATTTGCCTTGATGTACTCATTCACTATCCCCAAGATAAGGCAGCGCAGATGATTACACACCTAGCAAGTCTAGCCGAGTCCCGTTTGATTCTTAGCTTTGCTCCTAAAACCTTTTTACTTACCATTCTCAAAAAAATCGGTGAGTTGTTTCCAGGGCCAAGCAAAACTACTCGCGCTTATCAGCATCGGGAATCTGAAATCATCAATATCTTGCAAAGTAATGGCTTTTCGATTAAAAGATTTGGGATGACTAGTACTCGCTTTTACTACTCTCGCCTTTTAGAAGCTACTCGTAATTAGAAAAGAAGGCGGAGTGTTTTTTGCTTTTTAAATAAGTACCTGGGTATAAATTAGGTTGAGTGTATCAATAATCTTGGAAATGCTAAATTGCCTTCTGTTCTCTATGCCTTTGTCTCCATAGTTGACTTCAATTTTGTCCGACTAATTATATAGCCGTCGCCACTATGATTAGGACACTTCCTTGTTCCCTACTCCCTGCTCCCTTTGAATCAAAATAGAATGTCCTAACTGATATGTCCGTTGCTATAGGAGTAATAGATGACTCGAATTTTTTTAGTAATCGCCGCAATTATGGCAGGATTTTCAGTTGCTGCTGGCGCGTTTGCTACCCATGCCCTGAAAGCCAAACTAACAGAAAGGGCCATAGTAATTTTTGAAACAGGGGCAAGATACCAGATGTATCATGCCCTGGCACTGCTTTTGGTTGCACTGCTGTTGAGTCGCCCCCAAGCACCGCAGATACCATTGATCGCAGCTGGTTCAGCTTTTATCATTGGTATTGCTATATTTTCTGGTAGTTTGTATGCCCTGAGTTTGACTGAGATTAAGTGGCTGGGGGCAATTACACCTCTTGGAGGAGTAGCATTTATTCTGGGATGGGGCTGTCTAGCGATCGCTGCTTGGGGTTTCCAGTAGTATTGAGTTAATTTAGCTACAAAGCCGTTGGAACCTGGGTTTTTCTGACTCACCTAGGTTTCATTTTAGTGAAAATTTTCTCTAGTTAATTATTATAGCGCTGCGCGCTGGGAACAGGGAACAGGGAAAGGAGCGTTTGCTATATCATCATTACGCTCAGGCAAAGTGCCGATTTTTTTAATAAGTTATGCTCAGAAAAACCTAACCTAACTGGGTTTAAATCCCAACCCTTAAAATCCGGTGCTAATCGAATCATTTTGTGCAGAATTGACTCATTTATCCATAGAATAAGGGGAAAGGGGAAACGCTTGCGAAATTCATCTCTTACTAAGTTAGTTGCACTTAAGACTTGATCGATCGCCTTGACAGAATCTAGACCAAAAACGATTAAGGCTGACGGCAGTGGGTCTTCAAGTTCTTCAATGATACTACTCAATAGGGTTTGAATCGAGGGCTTCACCACTAATTGCTGGATTTTGTAAGAGGAGAGATTTTGCAGCTGGTTAGCCACGTCTAAACTCACGCTGGGACACTCACAGCAAACTAGAATCAGAGAGAACTCTCCTTGAGACATGGCAATCGTTCTCGCCAGCCTTTGTAGCGATTGCTTATTGTTTACAGCCAAATCTTTTAAGTCAGAATCGTTATTCATAAGGAAATATTAAGGTAATTTTTATGGAAAGCCGTCAATAAAAAACTTTTTTTAAACTTTGTAAGCTTGAGCAACTTTTTCTAATCCTGATAATAGATTGCAAAAATCTGGTAATCTAACAATCTAATCAAATTTCAGAAAAATGGACTGGCGTGACTTGTCTTGTATGGGTTTGAGCATCTATCAATGAAGAATATTCTCACAAAATCTTATACAGCCTTTGCCAATGGGCTTGTTGCCTTAAGGATGACTTTTGGCCGTAAGTCGCAGCTAGTTTCCCTATTCATCTTTGGGGTCACGATTACTCTGTTGCAAACAGCTACAGTTGCTCAAACGAAGTTGAACGATATCCAAGGCAATTGGGCGCAAACTTGCATTGAACAGCTGAGTCAGCAGCAAATCATCAGTGGTTACCCAGACGGCAGCTTTGGACCAAATCAACCAGTAACTAGAGCTGAGTTTGCGGCAATGCTCAATCAAGCTTTCCCTGAGGCTGCCCAAGTACGCGACGATAGAAAGTTTGCTGATGTTCCCTCAACTTACTGGGCTAGTGAGGCAATTAGCAAAGCTTATCAAAGGGGGTTCCTTAGTGGTTATCCTGGTGGTGTGTTTAGACCAAAGCAAAATATTCCCCGTGTGCAGGCGTTAGTGTCTTTGGCAAATGGTTTAAATTACACGCCCATAGGACCTTCTTGGGAAACTTTGGAGCAAGCTTTTGCTGATGCCCAAGCAATTCCTGAATATGCTCAAAGTGCGATCGCCGCTGCTTTAGAAAACCAACTAGTTGTCAATTATCCCAAGGTTGGAACTCTTAACCCCAACAATCAAGCAAGTCGAGCCGAGATTGCAGCATTTTTGTGTCAGGCGACGCAAGGGACTGGACTAGTTGCTGCGGAGTACATTCAGGAGTTAGAAATACCGACGGATTTAACTGCTGAATTGCGAGGGGTGTGGCTGACAAATATTGACAGTGAACTCTTGTTTTCCTTAGAAGCATTAGCTGCTGCCCTCAACAAATTAAAAGAACTCAACTTCAACACGATCTATCCTACTGTCTGGAACTGGGGTTACACTCTTCATCCCAGTGAGATTGCTCAAAGGGAAACAGGGCGACAAGCGAGGATATCAACGCCCTTAGAAAAGGATTTGTTTGATCCAGAAAGGGGCTTAAAAGAGGGACGAGATGTACTGCAAGAAGTGATAGAGATATCACATCAAGGCGGGATGAGAGTCATACCCTGGTTTGAATTTGGCTTTAAAGCTCCTTCTTATTCTCAATTAGCCCAACGCCATCCGGATTGGCTCACTCAAACCCGAGAAGGTAACAAAACTCAAATTCCAGAAGGTTTAACACCTGAGGAACAAAAATTGCATGAGATTGTCTGGCTCAATCCTTTTAAGCCTGAGGTACAGCAGTTTATCGAGGATTTAATTATCGAAGTTGTTAGTAATTATGACATTGATGGTATTCAATTAGATGACCACTTCGGCTTGCCATCTAAATTCGGTTATGATCCCTTTACGGTAGAGTTGTATAAACAGGAACATCAGGGCAAATTTCCCCCAAATGATCCCCAAGCTCCGGAATGGTTACGCTGGCGAGCTAACAAAATTACTGATTTCCTGAAAAAGCTGTTCCGAGCAGTTAAAGAGCGTAAGCCGGATGTAATTATCTCCATCTCTCCTAACCCACAACGCTTTTCCTACAATTCCTTTTTAGCAGACTGGGAGCAGTGGGAAAGGCAGGGTTTAGTAGAAGAACTAATTGTGCAGATTTATCGAGATAACCTCAGCACTTTTGTTGGGGAATTAGAGCAACCGGAACTTAAAGCAGCACGTACTCATATTCCTGTCGGGATTGGTATTTTGAGTGGGCTAAAAAATAGAGCAATTCCTTTCTCACAAATTCAGAGGCAAGTTGAGGCAGTGCGAAGGCGAGGGTTTGCTGGCGTGTCGTTCTTCTTTTATGAGACTTTGTGGAATATTAGTGATCAATCTTGGCAGCAGCGTCAAGCAGCTTTTGGGGAACTGTTCCCGAAGCCAGCACAAGCTCCGGATCTTTCACAAGATTGGCAGCCTTCTAGTTGAGGCTAATCGGTGATGGCTCGGGGAGAGGGGGAGATGGGGGGATGGGGGGATGGGGAGATGGGGGGATGGGGAGATGGGGAGATAGGGAGATGGGGAGATAATGTTTTTTGGTGATAATATAAACCTCTTGAATACAGATTTCCAAGGAGAAGTGGCGGCTCTGGGGGCTGCTTGCTTATGGGCAGTGGCGACAGTAGTTTATGGACGTTTGGGAAATTTTTACTCGCCCGTACAACTTAATTTGATTAAAGGGGTAATTGCGATCGCTTTAATTGTTTTAACTCTGGTTGTGGGCAAAGATCAACTGCCATTATTTAACCTTACTGCCTGCGGACTATTAATCATCAGTGGTATGGTTGGTATTGCTTTGGGAGATACGGCTTATTTTAAAGCCTTAAATTATTTGGGAGCCCGCCGCGCCCTGCTGATGGAAACCTTGCAGCCTTTTTCGGTACCTACTTGGCAATCTGGCTACAGCAAACAGCACTAAAATTCACAGTAGTAGGTATTGCCCAAACTCTGATGACTACTAGCCCTCTGTTTGTGCTGCCAATTGTTGCCGCCATGGGTGAGGTAGTAACTACCAGAGCAATCTTGGGGGTTTTAGTGGCAATTACTGGAGTGGCATTACTCCTAAGTTGACAATAAGTCCCACAGAAAGTTATTTCGCTTGTAGTAATCTCCATGATATGAGAAAATTACGCGAGTTACAAAGAAGTAAGCTGCATCCCACGTCTTTTAAGCGTGGGATGTAGCGTTAAGGCTTTTAAGCCGCGTTAGCTGTTCGGTTGAGCCTTGATTGTAGACATACTATCATAAATAGCATGAAGGCTTTAAAGTTCAAGCTATACGCTCACAAGCGCAATCGATATCTCAAACGGTCGCTCAATGCTGCAGGAGTGATCTACAATCACGCCATTGCCCTCCACAAGCGGTACTACCGAATCTGGGGTCAACACTTGGGCTGTGCCAAGCTTCAAAAACATCTTGCTAAACTCCGCAAGCGTAATCTGTTTTGGCAATTAGTAGGTTCCCAAGCTGTGCAAGACATTTGCCAGCGCATCGAGAAAGGGTATCAGCGATTTTTCAAACATCACAAAAAGGGGGCAAGACCACCAAATTTTAAGAAAGTAAAAAAGTACAAATCTTTCACTCTTAAGCAAGCAGGCTATAAATTCTTGGGAGGAAATCGTCTCAAGATTGGAAAGCGTGTGTATCAATTCTGGAACTCTAGACCAATTGAAGGAATTGTTAAAACCTTGACTATTAAAAGAACTCCTTTAGGGGAGCTATTTGTGAGTGTCGTGGTTGAAAACATTGAAGAACCCAACATCAAAGCCGAGACGAGTAGAATCGCTGGTTTTGATTTTGGGCTAAAGACTTTCCTGACTTGTTCGGAAGGATTCAAAATTGAATCGCCTCAATTGTTGAAGCAATCACTCAATAAAGTTCGCAGTGCCAGTAAACAGCTGTCTAAAAAGCTTAAAGGTTCTCAAGGTAGAGAAAAAGCTAGAAAACATCTGGCTAGACAATACGAAAAAGTTTCTAATCGTCGCCGTGACTGGTTCTGGAAACTAGCACACCAACTCACCAACAGATTTGATGTTCTGTGTTTTGAGACATTAAACCTTAAAGGAATGCAGCGTCTTTGGGGGCGCAAAGTTTCTGATTTAGCTTTTGGAGAGTTTTTGCAGATTTTAGAGTGGGTTGCTCACAAAAAAGGCAAATGGGTTGTCTACATTGACCAATGGTATCCGTCGAGCAAAACCTGCCATCACTGTGGGCATGTTTTAGAGTCTCTAGAGTTAGAAGTTCGTCGTTGGCGTTGTCCATCCTGTCAAGCTGAAAACGACCGAGATGGGAACGCTGCATTAAATATTAAGAGGGTTGGGAGTTCAACCCTAGGCGTAGGAGATGTTAGACGGGCTGTGCCTGCAATCTCTGCCTGATGCCTGAATCCCACGAATTCAATTCGTGGGAGTGGCTCAATGGATATACTTAGGGTTTGCTGAATAAGTCTGGTGGTAAGGAGAGGGAGCTCTTAGCAGGGAGTAGGGATTAGAGAAAAGCCTATAGTTCTAAGCCTGATTATCCATGATTAGCTCCGAGATTTTTCTATTAAGTGCAAAGATTTTTAGCCATTGGATGCTATAACGAAGCACTTGTAAGAGTCAAAAAAGGCTCAAAATCATTGTCTGTTATACCTTCTAGA
Source organism: Symploca sp. SIO2E9 (assembly GCA_010692645.1). GTDB lineage: Bacteria > Cyanobacteriota > Cyanobacteriia > Cyanobacteriales > Coleofasciculaceae > SIO3C6. The sequence goes on along the minus strand of JAAHGS010000075.1, from coordinate 21,789 downwards.
TTAATTCAGCAAGCCCTACTTAACCCTCACAACTAATTTTTCTCCAACGACCTAAACGGTTAAAATCCAATATCTATGCAATCCTTATCAACCCTTTTGGTCTCTAAACTCAAACCCTTTGGGGCTAAACTAACTAACGTCGATCTAGACTCCTTGGAGCAACGGAACCGCATCCAGGAACTCCTATACGAGAACGGAGTACTGATCATTCCTGCTGACGGAGCCAGTGTCGGTGCCGAACCAATCCATACTGATGCAAGTCTGCTACAACTGGCACGACTTTTCGGCAAGATTGAGAACGACCACCAGGTTAACGAAAGCCAAGACACTGCTGACAGGGTAGAGATTTTGGAGACCATGGGTGAAACTGGGATTCCAGCTGATTTCTCCCTTTTCCACTCAGATATGAGCTGGCGAGTCAACCCATCCCGTGCCAAGGTTTTATGTGGGTGCATACTGCCTCCCAATGGCGGTGACACCCGCTTCCAAAACGCCAATCTAATGTACCAAAATCTATCGCCGGAACTGAGGGGGCGGCTGCATCGGGTGAGTGCTATCCACTCTCTAAAGGGGGGTTATGCCCAGGCAAACCGACTCGATGAAGTACAGAAGGATATGACATCTATTCATCCAGCTGTGATCAAGCATCCTGAAACAGGTGTCCCACTCCTCTACCTGAATGAGAACTTCACTATTGGGCTGGTTGACATGCCTCAACAGGAGAGCACTGCACTTCTGAAACGTGTCTTCGAGGCAGCAACCAAGACAGATCAGATCCTGTCTCACTCCTGGAGGGCTGGTGATGTGGTTATCTGGGACAATCTAGGAGTCCAGAACCTGACCATGGCAGACTACCAAGGGCTGCGCCGCATGCATCAAGTCGTAGCGAACGACCCACACCTGCGGACAGAACGTTACGTAGGAGATACAGGGCAGGTTGACACGGCAATGCAAAATATTGAGTACTACCTGAAGCAAGATGATAATTGTGCTGGTTACCAGGAGTGGGCGCTTGCCTACGAACAGGATGTAAATCAGGCAGGTTATAACATCCCCCACATTGCGACCGACATTCTCGCGCAGCATCTCGGTGATCACAGCAATGAAAAGACACCACTGATCCTCGATGTTGGCGCTGGCACAGGGCTAAACGCCTTGCACCTAATGCGGAATCATGGTCTCACTAACCTAGAGGCAATGGACATCTCCACTGGGATGCTGTTCGAGGCACGCCGCCGGGAACTCTACCGTGTGTACCACGTGGCAGATTCCAATCAGCCCTTACCTATGCCCTCTTGCCAATACGATGCTGTGATCTGTGTGGGGGGGCTATCGGCGAGCCAGATTCAAGCGCAACCGGCGCTTGAGGAGTTTATCCGGGTCACCAAGGAAGGTGGATTGGTGGTTTTGTCTATGCGTGAAGCCGAGAGTGAATACCTCGATGAGGTTAGCCGTTTGGTAGCTGTAGGCGTCGCCGAGGTGGTCAAAGATTACTCGTTTGTCGGAATTGAAGCGAACCAGAAGATTCGTCACCAAATTTTCGTCTTGCGAGCTTTACTAAATTGACTAACACATTCTGAATATTGTAAGGATTAGGAAACCCAGTCCAAGAAAATTGTTTTAATCAGGACTTATGCAGTTGAGTCGATTTAGCCCCCCTACTCCACTCATCCCCAGAGGGGACTACATGCCCCCCCAATTTGGGGGATTTAGGGGGCAAATGCGTAAGTCCTATTAATTTGAGGTCTCCGCGCTTTAAAAAGACGCGGATTCTAAGCGGATGTGGTTACGCGGTCTAAAAGACGCGCTTCACCACGCTTGCGGTATGATTTGGTTAAAGAGTCCAACCAGTACCGCTTCGGCAGCCTCAACGCTGCCCTAACTACCTTAACTAGGGAAAACCCTAGCTGTGACGCTACTTTGCGCAGAATGTTGGCTGCTCCATTGCAATCAGCATTAATAGTCTGACCGTTAGATGCCTTGTACAAGCCACGTTGAGTCCGTCTTCCTGATGCCTTCCACCCTTCAGGTTTCGCACCGAACGTAGGTAGAAAGTCATTGTCAAGATAACTAGCTTTGCTTGTATAGTTAAACTAAGCCGCTCCGTCACCGAAGCGACTCGTCTTCAAAACCGGACTTGAGACTTTCACCTCATCCGGCTCCTCAATGTAAGAACCGTTGACATCAGTACCTCGTTTACCAGGGGTTAGCATCTAAATCGTCTAGCTCCTCTCTGGTGACTGTTTTGGTCTTATGACCATGAACAACATCGTGGCAGTGTAAATGTAGTAATTCCAAGTTTTCCAGCTTGTTATTACCGCCTTTTGAGCGAGGCTGTATGTGATGAACCTCTAGGATGTCCCCATCACGAAAGGTTAGACCACAGTAGGCACATATTCCTTTTTGACGCTTGAGCAGTTTTGCCTTCTGCGCAGGCATCTCAGGATGTTTACCCATCCTTGAACTCCAGTATGTGAGGTTTCCATCGAAGGGGCTGACTGTTCCTTTGACCTTGACATGGCGAATTATGGGTGTTTCGCTGTGTCTGAGCAGTCGCACTGCCCCGTCTTGAAACGTCCAGTTTGACCCTTGATATGTCCCCCAGTATTTCTTATTCACCCAGGTTTTGGATTTATTTGGGTGCCTTTGATATCCCCATCTTTGTAATCTGTTCCAGAGTAAGTACCCCAAGTGACTGAATGTTTCCTTGCTACATGCAGTGCTGTGGTAATTCGCCCATCCCCTTATTATGGGGTTAAGTCGGCTGATTAGAGCCTTCTGTGGAGCTGCCTTGTGAGAGTCGATTACTTCCGCAAGGCGCTCGTAATGAACTTTAACAGATTTCTTAGATGGGGTGATGATGGTCTTAAAGCCTTGTCTTGACTGATATTTGCCCACTCTGTATTGTTTAACGTTGACTCCGAGAAAATCGAATCCGTCAAAAGTGTGGGTGATTTTGGTCTTGCTTGGCTTTAGCTCCAGTCCCATGTCGGCGAGCCACTCTGAGATAATCTCCTTACATCTTTGGACTACGGTTTGGTCTTTATGGAGAATCACAAAGTCATCAGCATATCGAACGCAGTTTAATGACCTCGCTTTGTTTTGCCAGCTTATCTGACGTCCCTTAGGATTTTTCATGTCTAGGGTTTTGGCGAGTTGTGTTATGCATTCTTCCATTCCGTGGAGGGCAATGTTTGCCAGTAGCGGGGAAATAACCCCACCCTGTGGTGTACCCTCAGATGTGTCACTGTAGTTGCCGTTATCCATCACACCTGCTTTGAGCCAGGAGCGGATTAATCGCCTCAAGGATGGATAAGTATTTAATTTGTTGAGCAGTGCCGTGTGATTGATTTTATCGAAGCACTTTGATATGTCAGCGTCTAGAACCCATTTTGGTTGGAGTTTGATGCTGTTGTAAATTGCTTCGATGGCATCGTGACATGAGCGTCCTGGGCGGAACCCGTATGAGTTAGGTTCAAACTTTGCTTCCCATTCAGGTTCAAGTGCCTGTTTGGCAAGTGCCTGCAATGCGCGGTCATACATGGTAGGTATACCTAGTGGGCGTCTCTCATCCCTCCCTGGCTTGGGTATCCAAACTCGGCGGGTTGGTTTCGCCTTTCGGTAGACCCGTAGGTTGTCAACAAGTTTGAGACGTTGCTCTGGGGTCAGCGATTTAACGCCATCCACTCCTGCCGTCTTCTTTCCCTTGTTGTCTTGAGTCACCCTACGCACCGCAATCATCTTTGCAGTCCAGGACTTCATCAATGTTTTCTGGAGTCGTCGAACAGCCTTAACATCACCACGAAGTGCGGCTCGATAGATTCGTTTTTGTAACTTAAACAGGCGTTTCTCTAGCTTTTGCCAGTTGATCCCTGCCCATTCCTTCATCGGAGCAAAACCCCGTGCTTTAGACCTTTTCATTACTACTTACAACCCTATCTTTTCTTACATCGTGAGTCCGTCTGCATATCCGTCCCACTTACGCAGGGCGGCGTTCGCTTCTGACTCAATCCTGCCTCTATACCCCTTGCGGCTAACTACCTACTCTGGTCATCGACCTGCCAGAGAGCAAGTATAGAAGTTACTTCGTTCCTGATAACCATTGGTTGAACTTTTAGGGCGGTACTTTTCACCGGGGAGTTCTTGGGAGAATCGATCTGAAAGAAAGTAATTTCAAACCCCCATCCCTGCGCTTTTTAGCTATGGCGTTTCAGCCTTGTTTCGCCATTTGACAGTAACGATGATTCAGACGTACCTTCCTTTCGTACCCATAAGTTCTTGCCTGTTACTAGCACCGCTTTTGGGCTTGCAGTGTTTCACTGTTCGACCCCGCTTTACCTTCGGGTTTGTTAGTTCCCGACAGTAGGGGTAGGGCTTTCACTCAGATTCCATGAGGGCTGGGCTTGCACCAGCATGGTTATCAAGTTTTCCAGGTTCTTATGAACTGGCGGCTGTTCCCCCAAGTCAAGTCGGGCTTGGTTTCCAACCAACGAATCGCACGCTTTCTTCTGTCTCTACAAACTCAATTCCAACTTCTTCGCAGAGTTCCCGCAAACGTTCCTTGAGTCTTGATGTGGGAACTTGAACAAAACTTTGATTGTTCCGCTTCCCAATATTAATACTGTCTTTGTTCCCCTGATTCCACCCGAAAACCACAGTGCCAATATTGTTGGTCAAGCCCCAGTTGACAACGAATCTTGCTGCCTTATTGATGTTATCCCGCATTTGACGGTTGCGCTTTTCTGTTATCGCGGCTAAGTGTTCATCCCAATACTTTTCTGACTTGCCTTTTTTGAGTTCAGCAACCTGCTTGTTATACCACTGATTTTGGGCTTTAATTTTGCGCCCATCAATGATGAATGATTTGCCAGTGGTTGATACACAGGTCAGCCAATTATTCAATCCTGGATCAATGCCTAAAGCTTCCTTGGTATAAGGGATAGTTTTGTTATCAGGCTGCTTATAGACAAACTCCAGGTAAAAACATCCATTACGAGGAACAAACCTGAACTCTTTGATACTCTTAAAGTTCAAATTACTGGGCATGGGTAAGACAAAAGCTTCGATTCCAAACCAAGCTTTTACTTGAGTTCCCAAGGAGAATCTCAGCGTCCCATCAACTAATTTGACCCATCTAGCCGGATAGGTAGCAACCGCCAGTCCTCCCTTTTTCCGGTACTTGGGGAGTTTTGGTCTTGGCGCCAATTCGCCTCTTTTATGAAGCTTCATCAAGGAACGGTACGATTTAAATGACTCAACGACTCCATGCAGAGCTTGTTGAGCAACAGCAGATCTCAAAGCGCCAAAATGTGGATTGCTTTTGAGTTGTTCATCTAGATCATATTTGCTGACATATTTGTTGGTCTTAAAGAAAATCTGACGACAATAATAAGTGCCACAGTTAATTAACTTATTGACTTCTGAGCAGACCAACTCTAAAACTGCCTCAACATCAGACGTAGTATTAATTTTATGCTGCTGACATTTGTACAAGTTTTTCTCCCTTTTTGTTTATATGATCTATTGAATCAATACAGTATGTCAACAAGCGGCGATGATAACAAAAAGCGATGAGTACAGAAGAAATCCACATTCGATAACTCTGATTAATTACCATTTTGTGTGGTGTCCAAAACGAAGAAAACCCGTGCTAGTGGGGAAGATCAGGCACAGGCTTCAAGAGATTATTTTTGAGTTATGCACAGAGAATGACTGGCGGTTAATTGCATTAGAGATTATGCCAGATCATGTTCATTTGTTCATTGAGACTAACCCCACCTTTGCCCCATCGGTAATCATTAAAAGAATCAAAGGCAGAGCTTCTCACTATCTCAGGAAAGAGTTCCCAGAATTGTTGAAACTCCCGACTCTCTGGACTCCCAGCTATTTTTGTGCCACCACTGGGAACGCTTCAAGTGAGACTGTCAGAAAATATATTGAAAACCAAAAGAACAAATAAAGTGACTTTTTGCCTGGTTAAAACCAGTCTCACTCCACCGCCAGCTGTTAAAACAACTGGCTAACTCTCGCTCGTGGTCCCCCTTGGTTTTTTGGCAAATTTTCCTATGAATTCTACTAAGGCTTCTACTGCCTTGAGGGTAACACCATTATAAAGACTGACACGACATCCTCCTCTAGTACGATGTCCTTCTACTCCTACAATTCCTGCCTCAAAAGCTTCTTGGATAAACTGTTTTTCCAGCTCTTGGGTAGGAAGTGTAAAAACAACATTCATCTGGGAGCGAGAAGCTTTTTCTACAGCACAATCAAATAAAGGGTTTGAATCAATACATTGATAAAGTAGATCAGCTTTTTCCTGGTTGATCTTTCCAAGTTGTTTTAGTCCACCTATATCTTCTTCAATCCATCGCAAAATATGCCAGGTAATATAAATTGAAAAGCAGGGTGGAGTATGGTAATTAGATTTTCGTTTTATATGGGTACGGTAGTCTAAAAACTCAGGTATGTTCTCGGAAATCTTAGCCAACATTTCTTTACGAATGAGGACAACCGTGACACCTGAAAGTCCGACATTTTTTTGAGCATGGGCGTAAATACAACTTAAGTTAGTTGGATCGATTACCTTGCTCATGAAATCAGAACTCATGTCAGCAATGATCGGAATGGGAAGATTCGGAAACTGATTAAACTGAGTTCCCACAACCGTGTTATTGCTGCAAAGATGTAAATACTTAGCTTCAGGTCTTAAGCTGATCTTGTTTAGATCCGGAACATAGCTATGATCACGATCAGCAGAGGAAGCGATAATCTCTAAATCTCTATCTAAACTTTGGGCACCTCGAATTGCTTTTTCAGCCCAATATCCAGTATCAATATAATCGATTTGATCGCCTGAACCAGAAAAATTCATCGGCACCATGAGAAATTGAAGTGACCCACCTCCTTGCAAAAAGATGACTTCAAATTGTTCGCCCAACTCCATTAATCGCTTAATCCGTTCAGCACTATCATCAATAATAGACTGAATCTCAGGGCTACGATGGCTGATTTCCATGACGCTCATCCCTGTACCGTTAAAGTTGAACAGTTCTGCATGAACCCTTTCAAGTACAGGTAAAGGGAGAGCACCAGGCCCTGGGTAAAAGTTGATCACTCTATGTTGTTTAGAGGAATTTTTCTGTGTTAATGGAGATGTCAATTGCATATTCATCTTTTTTGATTGGAGGTTTATGAACTTTTTCAGCTTTGGCAATAAGGTTGTTGAGGTTACTCTTTGATTACAATTACGGTGCTTGATACCCAAGCTACTCTTTGTCAATACCCCCTGCCTGAATCATTACGATTAGATAGATGTTTTGGTTCCTTCGATCATCACACCAACAAAGCCAAAATCATAAGTTTTCATGGAAAATCCTCTAGATTCAAGCAACTCCTGGAAATAGCTTAGAGGATAAGCATTAGCACAGTGTAATCCCCCTTCTAAAATCACTTGATTGCCATCTATATTTTCTACCTTGAAACCCGTTTTAGCATAATAGCGTAAGCGTTCATCCATTACTTCTGGACTGCATTGAAAAGTAGAGATAAATATCTTTTCGTCTACTAGTTTGGCGAGATTATCGAAAATACATTGATGGAGTTCTTGAGGGATGTTTCCAATTGTATTCCAGGCTAGTAAAGCGTAAGTGAAAGTTTCTTCCACAAGAGTTGGTAAATGTTCTGCTCTTCCCAGTAAGGTTGTTACATTACTAAAATTAGCAGTTGATTTTTTAGCTAAATCTACCAGTTGTTCGGCAAAGTCTATTCCTGTTATCTTTCCTACAATGGGTGCCAGCTTACGAAGATAACGTCCCTCTCCACATCCTACATCCAGAACACTATCTACCCCTTTAAAGGTTCTCAAGACAAATTCTTCTTCCAGTTTCAGATATTCCCTGATTCCTTCCGTCTCATTTTGAGGATCAAGAAATTTTAATCCCATTCCTTCGTAAAACTCTTGGCTATCTTTCATTGCTGCTGCTGTATTTCAGAACACTGACATATGTTACCATCATATTAGTTGCCATGCATTTAAGTTGCATCTTGGAAAAGAAAGGGCAGAGGACAAAAAGCACAGGGCAGAAGGGATTGAGAGTTTTTTTCAATCCCCAAAAATATACAAATTAGAGGCATCTTAGCCTAACTAATATTCTTTAAAAGTTGATTCTGGAGAGCTGTGAAATATGTTTGCGCAGCATGGGCATAGCGCGTACCATGAAAAAACTCATCCTGCTAACTAACGCATAGTCACAAACTCCTCAGCCGTTGATGGATGAATACCAACAGTGGCATCGAAGTCTTTTTTTGTTGCTCCCATCTTCACGGCAATTGCTACTCCTTGAATTACTTCGGCTGCGTGTTCACCTACCATGTGTGATCCCAAAACCTGATCAGTGTTTTGGTCAACCACCAATTTCACCATCGTTTTTTCATCCCTGCCACTCAGGGTATGATACATAGGTCTAAAACGGGCGCGATAGATTTTCACAGCATCGCCCAGTTTTTCCCGTGCTTGGGCTTCTGTCAAACCAACGGTTGCAGCTTCCGGTGTACTAAAAATAGCTGTAGGTATATTGGCATAGCTCATTAGTCTGGTTTTGCCTCCAAACTCAGTATCGGCAAAGGCGCGACCTTCATTAATAGCAACAGGTGTTAGATTTATGCGGTCTGTGCAATCCCCCACAGCAAAAATATTCTCTTGGGTAGTGCGGCTATGCTGGTCAACAGTAACCGCTCCCTTACTAATTTCCACACCAGTATTTTCTAGACCAAGTTTATCAAGATTGGGCTTACGACCTGTGGCAGCAAGACTAATTGTATCTGCAATCACTGTTTCTTCGGAGTCGCCTTTAAGTTTGACCTTGAAACCTCCTGGCGTCTGTTCAATCACTGGTGGCTCAATAATATTAAAAATCCGGATGCCGTGCTTTTGCATCCCCTCTTGAACCCCAGAGCGAATATCTTGGTCAAATCCCCTCAAAATTAAATCATGCCGACTCACCAGAGTCACTTGAGAACCCAAACCCTGCATGATGCTAGCAAATTCCACGCCGATGTAGCCACCGCCAATAATTACCATCTGCTGGGGTTGTTCTGGGAGGTGAAAGATATCATCGGAGGTAATAGCATGTTCTATACCTAGAATTTCTGCTGGCTTAACTGGATGCCCTCCCACGGCAATCAAGATTTTATCTGCTGTAATTTTGCGCTCTCCAATCTCAACGGTATGAGGTTCGAGAAACTTGGCGTATCCTTGAATTAATTCTACGCCTGCTTTGTCTAGCATCCGTTGGTATACTCCATTGAGACGCTCAACTTCCTGGTTAACAGCCTTAATCATCTTCCCCCAGTCGAGGGTACTAGTACTTGGACTCCAGCCGTAACCCTGTGCATCCTCATACAGGGCAGAAAAATGAGAAGCATAAAGCATGAGTTTTTTAGGAATGCAGCCACGATTAACGCAGGTTCCACCTAGGGTATTGAATTCTGCAACTCCTACTTTGGCACCGTATTCTGCTGCCCTTCGGGCAGAGGCAATTCCCCCAGAACCTCCCCCAATAACAAATAAATCGTAATCGTAGCTCATTATTCTATCGTTGCCTTGTTTACACTTAAGTATAGTGTGTTAATTTCTGGCAATTGCCCTGATATGACTTGGTTAAGTTAAGAGTCAATCAAGGAGCTATAACAGGGCAATCTTAGAGATATTACAGTTATAGTGTTAATCTCCATGCTGCAAAGTAGAAATTTAACGCTGTGAGTCCTTCATTTTTTTACCAAAGACTGCAAGATTTGGCAGACAACATTGCCAAAGACCAAGAAATGCTCAAGGACGACGAGGATGAATTGCGGTATACGGAAAATCCTCGTACCAAGGCTAAGTATCGCAGGGAAATTGAGCGACAGCGGGAGTCAGTTGCTAGATACCAACAGGAGTATGAAGAGCTGAAGCTGCAGTTGAGGGGTTCTCAATCTGCTCAGATGCAGAAAGTAGAAACTCAGTTGCAACAGATGGATGACAAGATAAACATTTTGTTGAGCGGTCAGGTTGCTATCTATGAAGATCTTAGCAAAACACGTCAAGCTTTACTAAACCGCTATGGTTCCACTGAACAAGTTATGATTGAAGCGATCGCTCAGCAGTTAAATCAAAACCAACTCGTTTTGACTCAGAAGCTGCTAGATGCACTCGAAGCAAACCAGGTGCCGGAGCCGCAAATGCAGCAGATGCTAGCTTTGCTGGAGCAGCGTATTCCTGCTCTACCTGCCTCTCAAGCAGAAACTGTTGCTGAAATCATCAAAGATCCTGACATGGATGTTAAACATAGGTTAAAAGTTGCTCTGCCTATCGTTCCGATGCTTGTAGAGTATGAAGGTGAGATTGAACTCGGAAGCGGATTCAACATCAAGTCTGCTTGGGAACGATTAGTGGCTAAGTTGCGGAGGAAGTAAGCTGTGGATTTCCGTAAGCACCTTGAAGAACAAATACAAGAGGATTACAAGCATTTAAAGAAGTATGAAGATGAGTTACGTTATGCAATTACTTTAGACTTTAAACTTCATTACAATAGACAAATTGAAGAAATAAGACAACGAATTTCTGATAGGGAAGCCGAACTTGAATCTCTAAATAATCCCCATTCAATAACTAAGCCAAAGCCTAGAGATTTCACACCTGAATGTAAAGTAATTAAGCCACTGCTTCCTAAATCCCCGATTAGAGCTAAGGATCCAGACCCTCCCTCTATTAAGCCAGCAAAAGCGGATGAAAAACCTCGCGCTAGCTATATCCAACTCTGCAAGCTTTTAGAGGCAGGAAAATGGAAAGAAGCAGACTTAGAGACAGCCAGAGTTATCCTCGAAGTTGCAGAACGACAAAAGGATGATTGGCTAAGGGTTAGAGATCTCGAAAATTTTTCTTGCCCAGACCTTGCAAGTCTATTTACAAAAACCAGAATATGCAATTCTGCCCACCCTGGATAGTACTAATTACAAGGCGGTTATTACAAACAATTATCGCTAACGGAATCGAAGATTTGGTTGCCAAACCTGGAATTGGGTTTAGGTTTGTGGCATGGGGAATATCGTACTCTGACGAGGCAGTGGTTACGCTGGTATGACCAGAAAGGTAACTGGATTCCCTTGCCAGAAGAAGCAGCAATGGAGAGGGCTTTAGCAGCAGAACAACAATTAGGTACTACCCAGGAAGAATTAGCTACAGCACAAGCTAAAGCCAAGCAGTTAGCAGAGCGTTTGCAGCAGATAGCACATGAAATCTAATAATATGCCAGATCCGGTTCGTGATTCATCCTGAGACCTCCACTTCGTGGTAGGAGTAGGACTTCTCACGATTGAAGGTTAAATTTCAGAGAGCTTATTGATGTTTTGGGGCAGTTGGTGAGGTGCGTGGTCCGGGAGTTCCAGTGGAGTCTGGCTCTGGCAAATGTCCTGGGGGAGGTTCATTTTGCAGTTGTTGACGCCCGTTACGAATCACTCTGAGCATCTCACTGAGCTGCTGATCAATATTGGCTAGCACTTCATTGGCATAGTCATAGGCACCGTTTTGAACATCCTCACATTCAGTCAGTGCCAGTTGGCGCATATGTTCAATTTCCTGCTGCGCCTGTCTACGTACACGTTCAATATCTGAGAAAGTCTGCTCTTCTAAGGTTTCGCACTCTTGCTGAACCCTTTGTCGAATTTGCTGTGCTTCCTGTTGAGCCTGCTCAATAATACCAAGCTCATCCAACATTTGGTCAGCACGCCGCTCTGCTGCCTCCATAATTTCTTGGGCATATTCTTCCGCCTGTAGTATAATTTCATCACGCTGGCGGACGATTTTTTCTGCTTTTTCAAAGGCATCAGGAAGGTTTTCCCGCACTAAGTCGAGCTGAGCGAGCAAAGTTTCTTCATCAACCAGTGTCAGCCTAGTAAAGGGGATGTGGGGGCTATCAAAAACTATCTCTTCAATGCGGTTGAGTTCCCGCCCGATATTTATCCCCCCGAATCCATTAGTCGGCGGTTCAGTGTGGTTGCTGGGTTGATCGTTATCGGGGGGTTCGCTCCTGACTGAGTCTCGGCGTAACATTGGCAAATATCTAAAGCAACCTGCTTAGGGACAAGATGATCGACTGAGCCGCCAAACTTGGCAATCTCTTTTACTACGCTACTACTTAAAAAACTATATTCGTTAGAGGTGGCGAGGAAAACCGTTTCAATTTCATGCCAGAGGGTGTGATTGGTGTGAGCCATCTGGAGTTCTTTCTCAAAGTCTGAAAGTACCCGCAGCCCCCTTAGAAGTACTTTAGCATCTTTGAGTTTGGCATATTCTACTGTCAGACCTAAGAAGCTGTCAATTTCTACATTCGGCAGATGTTGTGTACAACAGCGAATCTGTTCAAGTCGCTGCGGCACGGTAAATAAAGGCGATTTCTCATGGTTGCGCAACACAGCCACGACCACTCGCTCAAACAGCTTGCAGCCCCGTTCTATAATGTCGAGGTGCCCTAGGGTAATTGGATCGAAGCTACCTGGATAGATTGCAATCACAAGGAAAAATTCGGGAAAGTCTCTGAGGCGATTATAGTTCCAAAATTCCTAACATGGTTGATCTCCACATTGCATTGGCTGGAAAATCAATGTCTTTCCTTGTTCCCTATTTCCTGTTCCCCTTTCCCTCTTAACGATCCACAATTCCTTCTCTAGCCTTGAACTCAACTATCGCTTGGTTTAACTCATCTACGGAGGAAGAGCTAATCAGATAAAATTTGAAGGGTTCTTGGCTGATATATTCGGCATAGGATGAGTGCAGATAAGGACGATATTCAGGATTAGTGGCGACATGGACTTCCAAAAATGACAGCATCATCACATTGCCATAGTCATCAATTAAGCTTTGTGGTGGCAGTTTCAAATTTGGGAGAGAGTCGATCATTGCCTTTGTCCCTGCATCAAGTTGGGAAAAGTTAACGTGTGCCTGTCCTTCCAACAATCCTAGATGCTTGTTAGGAGTATTTAGCCAGGTAAAAGAACGCATCTGTTCTAACACTGCTGGGGTAGCTGGATCAAGAGTACCTGCCCCCAGAAAAACGGGAATTTGAATCTGGCTTAGACCAATCGGACCGAAGATGCTACTGTTGACTGGATTAATTGCGATCGCAGCTTTGACTCTGGGGTCTCGGAAATTGTAAACTTTTCTGGGCAGTTCCAAAGCTCGACACTGAACCAATAAAGACAGATTCGGGTCCCAAACTACACGATTACAGTCTGTTTCGAGTCGCTCAAAATTGATCTCGGCACCTGCCAAAGCTAGAGCGGTATAACCGCCAAAGGAATGACCTATTACTCCCACCTCTTTGAGATTGAGTCTTCCTGCAAACTCAGTTTGGTTGCGCCGTTCTAGTTCGTCTAGTACATAGCTTACGTCTAGAGGGCGGTCAATAAATTCTTCTAGTCTAAAGATTTCTTTAGAATAGCCTTCAAGCATATTCTGAAGCTGGGTGAGATCACTGCCTGGATGCTGAAGCAGTGCCACTACATAGCCATAGGAAGCTAGATGTTGTGCGGGCTCTTCAAAGTGTTCTGGTGTTGAAGCTAAGCCGTGAGAGGCAATAACTACAGGAGTTTGACCTGTTCTCCACCTTTGAGGTTGGTAAAGCTCGACTATAAACTCACGCTGGCGGCTATCATCTTTAAGAGTAATGGTCTGTTTATTAACGCCAAATTCTCCAGTTTTCCTAATATCTGGCAGAGTTGAAAAATCCACTGTATTTTCAGTAGCTGCTTCAAGTGCTGCCAAGCGGCTAATTTGGCTCACCATTTCGTCTGTTGCCTTGACTATCTTTTCAAATAGTCCGGAAACTTCAAGAATTTGATCAGTGTTGAGTTCAATATTGGTAGAAAACTTGCGCATAAAATTGAGGACGGTAAGACCTTCGGGATCGGCAGCTGCTTGTACCAATGCTCCTCGAATACTAAACTTACCATTGCTACCACCTTGAATCTGAATAATTTTACCAAATCCGGTCAGTAGCTGTTCTCCTATTGGAGTATGGAAAAAGCGATAGAGTTGGACTGGATCAACCTCTTGTTTTGTTTGTAGCACCTCGCGAAAGGTGTCTTGATTTTCTTCACTTACTCTTTTTAGATAGAACTCTAATTCCTTATTAATCTTACCTTCTTTAGCAAAAGTTTCCAAGGAATCAACGCTAATGGACAAAGCGAGAGGACCGTAATCAAAATAAATGCGCTCAGCAGCACTAACAGGAATAGCACTTAAAATAGCATAGATAGCCCCTAGTCCCAGGGAACGAAACCAACGCCGAAACAGCAATTGATTAGGCATAATAATATTTTTCAAGTCCTTACCAAAGGTTTTGTTTTCCATTAACTAGATAGTTTCCTAACTAATGTAAGAGTTACCTACTCCAGGGACAGGGTTTCATTATTGATAGTTCATTGTTGATATTTCACTAGGAGCTCACTGGCGACACCAACAGAGCCCAATCATTGCTAAGAAATATGTAGTGAACTTAATAGCATAATAACCATCTCCAATGAACAATGAGCAATGAACAATGAACCTATATAGAGTTGGCGAGGAAAGTAAGGCTGAAGTAATCCCTCAAGGAATTCAAAGACAGCCAACAACAGATGCTCTGTAGCTTTTACCTATATTATCTGCTTCACCCACAAATAGATTCACCTGATAGGGCTGTTCGTTATGACGGGGTGTAGCTCTAATTTCTAAGGGTTCACCTGCATTCAGTCGAGAGTTATTTACATCATAGAATTTATCTTCAGTTTCGTCACTGTACTTTAGATACATCCTGATATCAAATACACCACCCTCTGGGGACACAATTGTTGCCGCAAAACTCTTGAACTGTTGAGCTGGAGGAACGATCCAATCTGTATTCCAATTGATCATAAATTTCATCTGCAGTCTCATCGGGGTACTTTAAGTACACCTCAATATTGTAGTCTCCAGTTTCATCTGTCTTCGCGGCAGGAGACTCTCGAAGGAGGGCGACGAGGCGTGCGACATAAACGCCTGGGGTTTCCCCAGGCGACGCGCACTCGCCGAATGCCGCGCCTCCAACTATAGTTTTTACACCGAAGGTGGTAAGATGTGAGGCATGACTCAACGCGCCTACAAGTACCGTTTTTACCCAACCACCGAACAAGAAAACCTCTGGCGACGGACCCTTGGCTGTGTGCGCTTGATCTACAACATCCCCAGTTGATCTCGATATTGCCGCACCAGACTCAAAAGTGCGAGTGCTGGTAGTGCATACTCAAGAAGATTGGGCGATCGCTTCTGAATGTTGGGAATATATTATATCTGGTATTTAGCTAGTCCAGCAATAAGCCCTACGTCTCAACTCTCCCTTTTAGACACTGCAAAAACAAATCTACTTAATAAACCTTTTAAAAGGTGAACGATTTAAGAGTTGAACAGTACCAAAAGTGAATAATGTAGTAACTACCGCGACAAAAATATTAAACATAATAACAATAGATATATTTAGATCACTTATTTCTCTTAAGAAACCCATTGCTTGAGATAAATTAGAAACAGCAAGGTACACAATAAATTGCCAGTATCTATGAATAGCAAAAATCCCTAGTGAAAATCTTGATAAGAATTTAACGCTCTCTGAGGCTTTCCAGTACTCAAGATTAAGACAACTGTTAAAAATAGCTAAAGTGCCACAAATAATTGAAACACGAGAGTAAGTACCAATATAGCCTATTTGCATTAGAAATATGTCTTGAATCCCGAAAACCAAGAAACATATATACAACAATAGACTATATCTGCTATTGATTCTTATTCCTTTTTGAACTAGGAGATAAGCAATCGGAATATAAATCAAAAAATTTGTCAATTGCCAATGTGAAAGACCTCTAGCTGTAAGATTCAAAATCTCAAAGTAGGCTGCGAATAGAATAATAATTCCCACACAAACATAATTTTTAAATTTAATGTTTTGCTTGTCAATAAAGATATAAAAAATATAGGATAAAATTATTAATAATATGAGAATAGACAAAAAGTATAATACGGGGAAACCTACTAATTTTATAGGAAATGTGAATTCTTCATCCTCAATAAACAATCTGCGGACTTCAAAATTAGGAACATACCAAGAAAAGAGTGTATTTAAGGTTCTTGATCCCAACAATGATATGGAATAGTAGATTAAAATTTGAAAGAAAGACCAAAAAATAAATATTTCTAATAAACGTCTGCACCTTTTCAAGAATGATTGATAGCCTGAAGCTTGAAGTTTTTGAAATAGCAGGAACAATGAGGTGAGAATAAAAAGAGGAACTGCAATTAATATTGAATTAACAAATAGTTGACTAAGAATAGAATTCGTAATTTGTATAAAAGCATAAGGTGTTGGTACTGAAAGTATTGTTATTGGCTTCAAATGCCAAACTAAAATCAGGGAGATACTTATTGCTTTTACAAGGTCTAGTCGTTCATCTCTTACAATCGTTTCTGAAGACTCTTGTTGATTTTCTTGACCCATATTTAAGCTACCTTGATAAATTTATATCCTAAAACAGAATATTTCTGAAACCAAATTTCATCTAAACTCACCGATCACCTCTGACTACGCTGCGACAGAGGTGTTATCTCTATGACCATTCATTATATGGAAAGTTTCTGTCTAGTCAACTCTTAGAGAGTAAAAAGTGAAATAGGATAGAGTTGACTATCCTATTTGATCCGCCTTTCATCCCCATCCCTTGCAAGGGATGGGAATTCTCGGCGAATTCTTTAATTCAGCTGCTATCTGTCAATCCATGAACCCACGACCACAGCAAAGGGCATTCTTCAACACAGGTAATACTAAACAAGTAAGCTTTCGCATTGAACAGCTCAAACGTCTCAAGCAAGGTATTCTTAAACACCAGGATGCCATCGTCAAGGCTGCTAAAGCTGACTTAGGGCGTCCCGAATTTGAAGCCTACTTTGAAATTGGCGTTCTTGGAGAATTGAACCGAGCCCTCAAGCAGCTTAAATCCTGGGTAAAACCAAAGCAGGTAGCAACATCCCTTGACCAATTTCCTGCCACAGCTTGGATTGTGCCTGAACCTTTAGGGATAGTGCTAATTATTGGTCCCTGGAATTACCCCTTCCAACTTATGTTTTCTCCCTTAATCGGAGCGATCGCTGCTGGTAACTGTGCCCTACTTAAGCCTTCTGAACTAGCTCCCCACACTTCCCAAGTTGTTGCCCAGTTGATCCAAGACACTTTCGAGCCTGCCTACATCGCGGTTGTCGAAGGTGGCGTGGAAACTAGCCAGCAGCTATTGGCAGAAAAATTTGACTACATTTTCTTCACAGGCGGCACAAGAGTTGGCAAAATTGTCATGGAGGCGGCGGCAAAAAACATCACACCTGTTACTCTAGAGCTTGGTGGTAAAAACCCCTGTATTGTCGATACCGATGTCCGTCTTGACTACACTGCCAAACGGATTGCCTGGGGGAAATTTATCAATGCTGGTCAAACTTGTGCTGCCCCAGATTATTTACTCGTTGATCAACGTATCAAGTCAGATTTACTTAAAAATTTACAGCACTCAATTGACGAGTTCTTTGGGGATAATCCTGTTAAAAGTCCCGATTACGCCCGTATTATTAACGAAAAGCATTTTTCTCGCCTGCTGCCATTTTTGGAGAATGGTAAGGTTATCGTCGGTGGAGAGGCAATTAAGGAAAAACGCTATATTGCTCCCACAATTCTGGATCAGGTGAGATGGGACGATCCAGTTATGCAAGAGGAAATTTTCGGTCCGATACTGCCAGTGCTAGTATATGACAACTTAGAAGAGGCGATCGCAAAAATCAACGCACGACCTAAACCCCTTGCTCTCTACTTCTTTTCTCGAAATCAGCAAAAGCAAGCTAAGGTTCTTCAGTCTACTTCATCGGGTGGTGTTTGCCTCAACGATACCGTGATGCAATATGCTACTTGGGGACTACCCTTTGGTGGAGTTGGTGAGAGTGGTATCGGTGCCTATCATGGCAAAAGCAGTTTTGATACTTTTTCCCATTACAAAAGTGTCTTAAAGAAATCCTTTTGGTTAGATCTAAGCTGGCGCTATGCCCCCTACAAAGGTAAATTGGGTTTCTTAAAAAAGGTGATTACAGGCTCTTAAAGTAGATAGCTCTCTACTTTCCTGCTGCAAAAACCTGATCTAAAGTCAGTGTTAGGTTAGGGAAGGTGGGCGAGATCAAGCGATCGCCTTTGGCGCTGCCCTCCGGGCAATCGCGAAGCGCGTCTGCTAGGAGCAGAGCATCGCCCTCTCGAAATTGCTGCAACTCGTATTCTTAATCCACTAACTGACCAAAAATATGGGATTCAAGCCCCGTCCTTCGAGGACGGCTTTTTGTGGGAGCAATATTGATAAACAATGGGATTGATAGTAGAATATTTTTAGAGGTAATGCGCACATACAAAAGGCGAAGTAGGTCTAGCGGACAACTTCTGATCCGGAACCCTGGTAGCATAAATCCTAGATCTTGTACAAATGAGGAAGTCGTTAAGGCGAGAACTCGAAAAACATCGCTTCAAACGCCGCCGGACAGTCGGTGTGTGCTTTCTGAGGGCAAGTTCATAAGAATCCCCGTGAAGAAAGAATCCTCGTTGTTTCAGCGCGAGGAGTGTCAAAGACAGTTAAAGTGGGTTGTTTGGGATTGCCAATGAAGCGTCGTCCATCCAATGCGGCATAATCGGCAATCCAATGCCCTCCGGGCATCCTTCGGCAGGGCTAGCGCACAGCGATCGCTACTCTGAATTTTTGGTGATCACTTCGACACCGAAGAGAGTTTCAATCCAAACTCTTGCCCCGCATGGCTTAGGTTTGTCACGCCGATAAACTACCCGGCACGGTCCATGGATTTCTACTTCGTGACCATAAGTATTGCTTTGCCCTCGCTTAACGCTAATTACTGGAGCGGGCTTTTCTTGCTTTTGATTTTGCCGAATGGTTTGCTGATTAACGTGAATGATGGTTATAGGGGAAGGCTTACGCCTGCGCCAACTAGCTTTTGGTCCTCTTGTTCCTTCACTGACTTGTGGCATTCCCTCTATTAGAGGAATTATCCAAGACCTACCAACTTTAAAAGCTCCCTGAATTCTGCCTCCGGAGAGTAATTGGCGTATTCGCCTTACAGATACACCCATCAGCTTTGCTGCTTGTGTGCTACCAATGAACATTTTTCAGAACTATTCCCATAGCAGTATCATTGATTCTCTCATACTGATGCTCCTGCTCTCAAGAGCAAGTAACCGAGATGGTTAACAGCATTGATGCTCCATCGTTGCTATTTTGCCGGTGACGTCGTGAATTCTAACGTCCCAGCATATTAAGTAGTCAGACATCAATAAACAATTTGTGATAATTTTATCTTTGCCTATCCCGAAAACAGATGCTTTCGTTAATCTTTGATTGAGGAATTTTGGGTTTAGTCTTTTGTTCTGGTACAGAGCAATATTGTGAAGGCAACCTAAGCCAGCATCGAATTTCGGGTTCAATTACACCGACTACTATCCCTGTAAGTGTAACTGTGAGTCCCGCTACGAGACTTGCGATCGCAATCCTATCTTGATTTCTCTCATCTTCTTTATTGACCATCATCTGTTTACCTAACTTGTTTCAATCTAGTATATCGTATTTGTAAGCTAACTGACTTAAGTCAAATGCTTTATAAATACGATTTATTTGACTGAAATTATAATTATTGTTATAATCAGGTCTGCTGAATAAAAATCGTCAATTCATATTTGACTTCAGGGGGTAGTCTAATCAACACCTTAGCTATGTCCTGGTTGCTAAGTAGTCATGATGAACTACTTACACCAGGATTGATGAAAACCTATTTTCAACTCAGGTGGTCACAATTAAAATACCAACACCGAAGGTCTCGCCGATAATTTGGGATGAATCATACGAACTCTCAGGGTCAAAGAAAGACTTCAGCTCTAAAAAAAGATGACAAGAATAAAGATGAAAATGAAAAAGAGACTCAACTTTCAAATCTGGAAGAGGATATTTTAACTGCCATTCACGGTCAAGAACTATATGGTTTAGAAATTATGAGAGCTATAGAAGAAGCTAGCGGAGGATTACGTCAAATCAAAGCTGGTTCACTTTACCCTACTCTCAAGCGTCTAGAAAAAAAAACACTTGTTGAATCACGATGGGGTGAAGACCAGGAACAAGGGGAAGGTGCTAGGCGTCGCTATTATCGTCTTACTCCTAAAGGTAATACATCACTTCAGTGGGTTAATGACTATAAGAAAAAATTAAAGGAGTGGAAACCAATGAACTCATCATCTGAACAGAGAGAAAAAGATGATCTAAATAGTAGGGAAAATAAAAAAATAACAAAGTTGATGAAAAATGGAGCAAAGAATATTAGTTGATAGTAGTTTTTTGATACGAAGAGTAACAGCTCCCGATGAAATGAGGGAAGTATTAGAATTTTTCTGGGAAGAGATAAAATATGGTGATTATAGACGGAAATCAGCTACACTAGAAATTTGTCTAATCATAACTCAAGAAGCTCTAGAAAATCGTGAAAATCGTGAAAATCCCGAGAAAATACAACAGTACATATCCGAATATAGAGAATTATTAGAAGTATATCCTACTAAGGAATCTAATCCAAAGACTCTTCCTTTCTTATTAAAGAAAAAATTAGAAAAGCAAGAGTTATCCGACTATGCTAATCAATATAATTGGGAGATTATAAAAGCATCAGTGTTATTAAATAATTATTATGATGATGCTGTTAGAACAGAAACTTATGAAGACCAACCCATTCAATCCCAACAGAAGAGAAGAAGCAATTATAAACAGACATCACATAAAGACCAACCTATTAAATCCCAACAGAAGAGAAGAAGCAATTATAAACAGACATCAAAAGTATTAAAAAGCGAAGATTACAAGCATCTACGTCCTTTCATAACAATGCCATTAATGGCTAAATCAATTATTGTTAATAACAATATTGTAAGTAGCTATGTAGTTAGTCAGCCAATACACTCTCCATTACTATCCATTAGTTTATTTAGTGTTTCAATACCAGAAATTAGAAATATAACAAATCACAAAAAAATTTGATTTAATTTCGAGTATCCTCTAAATGAATTTCTAAATACGAGCAACCAGGAGAAACCGAGAGAGGAGAAAGGTAATGTCATACCTAAACAATTAATACATAAGGGGGATTTAAAGACCGAAGTACAAGCTACCCCTATCATCGAAATTAACCCGGATATCGAATTTGATATTGTAAATATGGCCATAGAAATCCAAGCTCAAAATAATGGGTTTGGTAATCAGACTATTGAAAAAAAAATTAATATCCTGACTCCTACTCAA
This sequence comes from Symploca sp. SIO2E9, assembly GCA_010692645.1. Lineage (GTDB taxonomy): Bacteria > Cyanobacteriota > Cyanobacteriia > Cyanobacteriales > Coleofasciculaceae > SIO3C6. The sequence continues at coordinate 378 of JAAHGS010000075.1, read as the reverse complement.
CAAATTGGTAATCTGGCTCCCGTTCCCGAGTCTGAAAATTCAACTCCTGGTCCAGAACCTGACAATCCAGTTATTCCAGAACCTGACAATCCAGTTATTCCAGAACCTGACAATCCAGTTATTCCAGAACCTGAGGAGCCAGTTATTCCAGAACCTGAGGAGCCAGTTATTCCAGAACCTGAGGAGCCAGTTATTCCAGAACCTGACAATCCAGTTATTCCAGAACCTGACAATCCAGTTATTCCAGAACCTGACAATCCAGTTATTCCAGAACCTGAGGAGCCAGTTATTCCAGAACCTGAGGAGCCAAGATCGCAAGAACATCACAAAGGGAAAGATTGTAAATCTCGTTGGTCACCTTATCATTAAAAAAAAAAA
>JAAHGS010000074.1 GCA_010692645.1 Symploca sp. SIO2E9 | reverse complement strand
ACTCTTTCAAAAGTAATTTTAAATACCTGATCTTCCGTAAAAATACCATTACATAATTTTAGAATAGTATGATACTTCCTCAACAAAAGATGCTTTTTGTCATTTGCTGGATGCCGATACCTCGAATTATTAATTACCTCTCCATTTCTTTCAGGAGGATAAGTACTACAGGGAAGATGATGTTGATATTTCCCAGAATTTATGCCTTTGTTAATAAGAGAAATAAGATCAATTTTTTGTCCTTTTCTTGTAAATTATTGCTCTAATGTACTGTCATAAATAGTACTAATAATTAAGGGATAATTGTCAGTATTTGATTTTAAATTTTGACTAAAAAAATAGATAATTTTTGCCAGATTTTGATGTACTTTATTTGAATTGTAAGGCCGCTCTTTTCTGCTAAAAATCGAATGCAATTCATTATAGAGATTATATTCTCCAAATATGTCATGAATATACTGTGATACAGATTGTAAGTTTCTGAGGGGGCATCCCTCTGGCAAATCTTGAATACATCTAGATTCACGAATAGGACATATAGATTTTCCGTTTGTTGAATTCTCAAGGTAAGTTTTATATTTATTAGCCAAAAATTCGGCTATTTCAAAATCAGTAGGTGGATATTTACTACCTGGAATCCATTTTTCTGGTTTACCATCTTTCCCAATGGGGCGATCGCATAAATTGATATCTGGACCTAGAAAGAATACAAGTTTCTTCTCTTTTAGGGATTGAATAATCTCTTGATATTGTTCCTCATATTGTTCCTCTATGTCATCCTCAGGCAAGAAAGGGATTGATTCAATAAGCGCACGGGTATAGGCTGCTGCGACTGCTGCTGCATAGGGTTGCCAGGTATCATTCTTATAAGAGTCACAATAGTCACAAATTCCACGTACAGCTAAGTAACCCACATCAAGATTCCAACTAGCATCGGCGATCCCTGATGCTTCCATCTCAACTGCTTTGACCCCAAACTTATTACGCAACTCATCACGTTTAATTGGATTCTTTAGTAGTGTATTGGATGACGCTATAGGAGCAAAAAATACCCAAGGTTGATCTGTTTTTCGGCTTGGTTCTGTAGGATGAAGAATTATTTTCTTTGGATCATTGGAGTCATGTAAAACATCATCTTCTTCTGAAGGACGAACCTTACCTTTCTGAAGTGCTTGATCAATAAATTTCAGCCAAGGACGTTTTCCTTCGATCTCAAAGCCTTATAGAACAGAGGTTTTACTGCACTTATCTTCAAACCTAGCGAGGATTGAAATAATGTTGTTCCAGATTTTGATAATATTTAATTTAAATTTGGCAATAAATAAAAATCAATGCAAAGTATTCCGCTTAGCTTGTGGGATGTTCTAGGGCTACCGAAAACCCAGGCCTGTTGCTTTTAGCAGTCCTGGGTAGTTTATTTAAACCAGCTCAATTGAGAGATAAATCTGACTCCAATTCCACATCAATATCTCCATTATTGGGTCTAACCACAATTACTTCTACCTCTTCGGTACCTCTGAGCAACAGTTCGGCAAGTACACCAAGTCCAGCACCAGCCAAGACTTCTCCCAAATCAATGTCACCAAATATTTCAGAAAGGATAGCACCGGCAGCAGCACCAATGAGAGCGCCCTCAAGGATGTCTGGATCAGTTTTCCTGGAAATGATCTCAGTTTCGGTAATCACTGCTGAGGAAGCCTCAATCGAAAAGCTCTCTTCAGTATCTCTAAGAATCAGCTCTTCGGCGACAAATTGAGTACCACCAAATGCTGGTTGCATTTTGCCCTTAATCTGAGAGCCCCTACTAATCACAATGTTTCCTGAAGTAGAGCGAATGTCTCTTTCTACCTCTAGGGTTACCTTTGCTGTTTCATCAGGCGTGACAATAATTTTCTCGTTCTCGGAACTTAGAGGAATAAGAGTTCCAGCTCGCACAATATCTCTTCTAGATTGAGAAAAGATGTACTCTTCAAGGTAGGGTTGTGGGTTAGCTTCTGCTAAGTTAGCTGTCATCAGTGGGATCGTTGCGGTGGAAATTATTCCCAGTGCCATTAATAAAGCGGTTTTGGAGAGCAAGCGATGGGAAGTTAACATATAAATTACACCCCCAGAGTGTAAGTGATCGCACTCAACCAGACTGGAAACTGATGGCAATGTTCCCAAATATATAGCACTTTTCAATTGACTCAGGTAAACCTTGTTGAAGGGGGGTGAACGAAATTTTGGTTGGAATTTCAATTCTCCGCGTCTGGAGCGTCTGGAGCGTCTGGAGCGTCTGGAGCGTCTGCTTACTCGTTCCCCCACTCTTTTTTTCGCTCACCCGTTGAAGGGAGAGGGGGAGAGGGCAGGGCAATTCATTGTGATCAGAGAAAAATCAGGGCAGCCAGAAGCAAGCCTCAGTAAACCAAAAAGTTTTCCCCGAAGGGCGATCGCTGCAATTTTTGTAGCCTCTTCAAACATAAGTTTAGCGAACAACTCATAAAAGTTCTTCCTATCCTTAGGGACGGTAGCAGACTAGTACAATAGACCTCAGCTAACTTCTACAGACTCGCTAATGCTAGTACAAAACAATCACCAATCCGGTTCTAACTCTAATGGGTATGGGAGAGAATCTCCTGATGAGAAGCCCCAAATGCCCATCAACCCCATTTTTAACCCTGATGGGGATGACAAAACTGAAAATCGTTCTATTTGGTTCGGCAATACCACTAATTTGATGCAGCTCAACGATGTTCGCTATCAGTGGGCAGTGGGTTTGTATCAGCAGATGCGGGAAAATTTCTGGATACCTCAAAAAATCGACGTTACCCAGGATGTTACTGATTATGGAAACCTCGTGCGATTCGTTGCGTCGAAACCAAGTCCTATAAGGACTTGGGGGATGACGCGCTAGTAACATAAGAACCTAGACAACTTGATAATCATGCTGGTGAGTAGAAATACAAGTCCAGCCCTCGTGGAATCCGGGTGAAAGCCCTACCCCTACCGACAAAGAACTAACAACCTTTACGGTAAAGCGGGGTCGAAAGCGAAAACGCTACTAGCCTAAAGTGGCGCAATAGTAGGCAGGGACTCATGGGTACACAAGCAAGGTACGTCAGAATCATCGTTACGTAGGAATGGTGTAATAAGGCTGACACACCATAGTCAAAAGACCAAGAGATAAGGAAAATTGGGTTGAGGTTCCCAAAATTGATTCCCCAACATGTATCTCCGGTGAATAGTACCGCCCTAAAAGTCCGACCAATGATTATCAGGAACGAAGTAACCTCTATACCTGCTCTCTGGCAGGTCGATGACCAGAGTAGGTAGTTAGCCGCATGGGGTATAGAGGCAGGATTGAGTCAGAAGCGAACGCCTCTCCGTAATGGGGAGGATAGGCAGACGGACTCACGGTGTAAGAAAAGATAGGGTTGTAAGTAGTAATGCATAAGTCTAAAGCACGGGGCTTTGCTCCGATGAAGGAATGGGCAGGAGTCAACTGGCAAAAGCTGGAAAAGCGACTGTTTAAGTTACAAAAACGAATCTATCGAGCCTCACAACGTGGTGATGTACGCGCTGTTCGACGACTCCAGAAAACATTGATGAAATCCTGGAGTGCAAAAATGATTGCGGTGCGTAGGGTGACTCAGGATAACAAGGGAAAGAAGACGGCGGGCGTGGACGGCGTTAAATCGCTGACCCCAGAGCAACGTCTCAAACTTGCTGAAAGCTTAAGAGTCTACCGAAAAGCTTGCGCCACCCGTCGAGTTTGGATACCCAAACCAGGGAAGGATGAGAAACGCCCACTAGGTATACCTACCATGTATGACCGAGCACTGCAGGCACTTGCCAAACAGGCACTTGAACCTGAATGGGAAGCAAAATTTGAACCTAACTCATACGGGTTCAGACCAGGACGCTCATGTCACGATGCAATCGAAGCAATATTCAGCAGCATTAATAAAAAGCCCAAATGGGTGCTAGATGCCGACATAGCAAAATGCTTCGATAAAATCAACCACTCAGCACTATTAAACAAATTAAATACCTATCCATCCATGAGGCGACTAATACGCTCCTGGTTGAAATCAGGTGTGATAGATAGGGATAAATTCAGCGATACATCTGTTAGCGAAGCGGGCGTGCGTCCCCGCACGACGGGAACACCACAGGGAGGCGTAATATCACCTCTACTGGCTAACATAGCCCTGCACGGAATGGAGAAACGTATAGCACAGTTCGCAGAATCCTTAACAGGGAGCAAGCGGGACAATAAACAAGCATTAAGCCTGATACGCTATGCAGATGACTTTGTGATTCTCCACAAAGACCAAACCGTTGTCCAAAGGTGTAAAGAGATTATCTGTGAGTGGTTAGCAGACATGGGTTTGGAATTAAAGCCAAGTAAGACCAAAATCACCCACACCTTTGATGGATTCGATTTTCTTGGATTCACCATAAAACAATACAAAGTGGGTAAATATCAAGCTAAGCAAGGCTTTAAGACCATCATCACCCCATCAAAGAAATCCGTTAAAGTCCATTATGAGCGCCTTGCGGAAGTAATAGAGTCCCACAAGGGAGCTCCACAAAAGGCTCTAATCAGCCAACTTAACCCCATGATAAGGGGATGGGCGAATTACCACAGCACTGCATGTAGCTCCGAAACATTTAGTGACCTGGGGAATTTACTTTGGAACAAATTACAAAGATGGGGATATCGAAGGCACCCAAACAAATCCAAAATTTGGGTGAATAAGAAATATTGGGGGTCATATCAAGGGTCAAACTGGACGTTTCAAGATGGAACAATGCGATTGCTCAAACATGTCGAAACACCTATAACCCGACATGTCAAAGTCAAAGATACAGCCAGTCCTTTTGATGGAAACCTCATATACTGGAGTTCAAGAATGGGTAAGCACCCTGAGATGCCAGCGCAGAAGGCAAAACTGCTCAAGTGTCAAAAAGGGAAATGCGCCCACTGTGGTCTAATCTTTCGTGATGGGGACATCCTTGAGGTTCACCACATACAGCCTTGCTCAAAAGGCGGTAGTCACAAGCTGGAAAACTTGGAACTATTACATATGCATTGCCACGATGTTGTTCATGGTCACAACACCAAGACACTTACCAGAGAGGAGCTAGAGGATTTAGATGCTAACCCCTGGTAAAGGAGGTACTGATGTCAACGGTTCTTACATTGAGGAGCCGGATGAGGTGAAAGTCTCACGTCCGGTTTTGAAGACGAGTCACTTCGGTGACGAAGTGGCTTAGTTTAACACCCCACACGAGCGCTATGCCTATGAGGGCATTTTGTCTTACCTTACCTTTTTAGACTCTGTTCAAACTTGTAATATCCCCCACATCAAAAGTAGTATTACTGCTCCAGAAGTTAGCCTGTGTATGGCAGAGCAAATTTCTCAAGAGGGAATGCATAATCAGAGTTATCAGTACATCATTGAAACCGTGATTCCGCCAGAGAAACGAGGGGCAGTATATGATTTTTGGCGCACTGACAAAGTGCTGCGCGATCGCTGTCAGTTCATTGCTGGTATTTATCAGCAATATGTTGATCATCCTACACCTGAACATTACTTTGTGTCTCTACTTGCAGATTTTCTGCTAGAAGGGCTGTATTTCTACAATGGTTGTGCGGCTCGTTCTGCTGAAATGAATTAAAGTTCAAAAGAACTTTAATTCTGGGAAACAGGCGAGGTTCTTTAAAAAAAACTTCACAAATCTATGGTACGAATTACCGAACGTAGAGTGGAGAAATTACCGAACCTTGACAACTCAATTAGCTTGATGGTGAAATACCATCCCACTCAGATACCGAGTGTGACTCCACTTCCACAGGTTCGAGACTGACCATCAACGCCTGAAGCTGGAAGGAAATGCGATAAAGCCTTGCTACTAAGGCACACCATCGCTAGGGAAGTAACTCATGGTTAACTGACAGTGAACTGCTAACAAGCCTCGTGATAGAAAATGGCGAAAAAGTAGATGATACGCCAAGCCAAAGGCAAGCTCCTTGGATTAAGTAATAGCCTTTGCTTAATCAAACTAGAGTAATTATCCGTTTGCTTTAGGAGGTATCCATAACAGGAGTCGGGGTAAAGGCAGAACCTAAAAGTTGCATAAAAAGCTAATTGGGAACGAGTAAAACCTTATAGTCTCTTGGATAGGTCGATATTCAAGTAGGTGTCAACCGTATGGCTATAAGGGGAAGGATGTTCTAAGAAGCAAACGCTTTTCTGTAATGGAAAAGATACGCTGACGTAGGACGGCTTACAAAGATTATTGATGGAGTATGTAATTCTATGTCCAAAGCCATTAACAACTCAGTTAAGAGGAAGGAATACAAGGCTAGCCAAACAGAAGCTTGGTTCGATATCAATTGGAAACAAGTCTCTCGGAAAGTCTATAAGTTACAGAAACGGATATATGAAGCTACCCGACGTGGCGATACAGGGGCAGTACGCTCCTTACAGAAAACGCTTGTCAATTCATGGTCTGCTAAGGTTCTGGCAGTCAGAAAAGTCACCCAAGACAATCGTGGCAAGAATACAGCAGGAATAGATGGAGTTAAAACACTAAAGCCCAAGCAACGGTTACGACTAGCAGAAAGGCTGAAATTAAGCTCCAAATCCAAACCCGTTAAGCGAGTATGGATTCCCAAACCTAACAAGAATGAGAAAAGACCTCTGGGCATACCCACCATAGAGGAAAGAGCAAAACAAGCTCTCCTAAAAATGGCTCTTGAGCCTGAATGGGAAGCCAAGTTTGAACCTCATTCCTATGGGTTTAGACCTGCACGAAGCACTCACGACGCTATCACCTACATCCACAAAACCCTGTCAACAACAGACGGGAAATGGGTATATGATGCGGATATCTCAGGGTGTTTTGACAATATTGACCACAAAGCCCTATTGGACAAAATAAACACTTGTCCTACCTTCAGACGGCAAATCAAAGCATGGCTGAAAACTGGGGTTATTGACTTTGGTAATAAGGGTGATAAAAAAGGGTTCACCCCCTCAACCTCTGGTACGCCCCAAGGTGGTGTTATTTCACCACTCCTAGCCAATATCGCCCTTCATGGGTTAGAAGAACGGCTCAAGGATTGGTTATGGAATGAGAGGAAATATCGAATTCCAGAATGGAATGCTACTGACCAAAGATGGGGAACAATAGGAAAGGCAAGAACCCAGAAAACTCTGTCCGTCGTTTGGTACGCCGACGATTTTCTGGTAATTCATCCTGTCAAAGAAATCATTGAAGAAGCCAAACAGGTTGTTGAGAAATTTTTAGCCGAAATCGGCTTAGAAATCAAACCCTCAAAAACCCAAACAGCACACTCTACTGAAGGCTTTGATTTTCTCGGTGTCAACATCAAGCACTATAAAACGGGTGAATACAGAAGTGCAAAGCGAACCAACGGCAAGCCGACTGGGTATGTGGTACTCATCACTCCCAGTAAACAGGCTGTCCAGAACCACTACCAACGCTTAGCCCAAATCGTTGATTCACACAGGGCATCGTCACAGGAATTTCTAATTAAACATCTGAATCCAATAATCCGAGGGTGGTGTAATTACTACAAACCCTATGTCTCCAAGGAAGTCTTTGTCAAACTTGACCATCTTTTAACACACCAGTTAATTCGATGGACAAAAAGAAGACATCCTAACAAACCGAGAAAATGGGCATATCGTAAATACTTCACTCTCCAACAAGGAAACAGATGGACATTCCGAAGCGAAACTAATACCCTAATCAAACACTCTGACACCTCAATCTTCAGACATATAACGGTTAAAGGCAAAGCAAGCATCTACGATGGCAATCTTGATTATTGGGCAAAGCGGGTCAAATCCCATCCCATGCTGAATAATACAGAACTCAAACTTATTAAACGGCAAAAAGGAATTTGTCCTCACTGTAAGGGCAAATTTAATGACGGGGACTTATGGGAAATAGACCACATTCACCCCTTAAGTATGGGTGGAAAAAGAGAAATGAAAAATCTCCAACTTATCCATAAACATTGCCACTTTGAAAAGACCAGAAACGAGCGCAAACAAGCCACAAACAGTAGAGCAAGAAATTGTACTGTAAGTCAGGAGCGGTGTGAAGCGAAAGTTTCACGCACCATTCTGAAGACGAGTGGTAATCGTGAGGTTATCGCTTAGTTTAACTCATTTATTTCTATAACCTTGCTTCTCGAATGTTGATGCCTGGGAGTGCAGACATTTTCAAGATGATCAACCGAGATGAACTCAGCCACGTCAGACTCTTTCAAAAACTAATCCCAGAGGCGATGCAAATCTTTCCTCATTCAGTTGAGCAAATTTATGAGATGTTCGAGGCAGCAGTGTCTCATGAGTGTCGATGGACAAATCACATTGTAGGCAACAATATTCTCGGTATCACTGAAACCAGCACAGAGCAGTATACTAAGTATCTAGCCAATGTCAGGTTGCGCTCTATTGGTTTGGAGCCGCTATACTCACAATCGAAATATAAAAAGAGTCCTTATGCTCACCTAGAACGCTTCTCTGATACAAAAAAAGCTGCCCATACCAAGGCAAACTTTTTTGAAGCTAGTGTGACTAGTTATGTAATGTCATCAGGGGTTACTGGCTGGGATGAGATTTGACGTTGATTGTTCATAGTTGATTGTTCATGGTTCATTGGGTTGGTATTCCACAACTGTCGAATACCAACCCAATGAGCTATGAGCTATGAGCCATGAACCATGAGTCATAAACCATGAACTATGAGCCATAAACCATGAACTATGAGCCAAAGCTAATACTTTTGCTGCTACTAACTACAGCAGTTGCTTGTAACTCCACTAGCGCTTCAATTGAAGAATCAACTGTCCCAACTCCAGAGCAATTGCCTACTGGCAAATTGCCCCAAACTGTTGAACAACCTAAACAGCAGCAGACTACTACCGTAGCAACTAAAAACCTTCTGCGTACCCAGACGCTGACACCCCAAGCAATCAGCATTACTCTCGGTGACTTGCCCCAACCCTTTGCCTCCAATAGTGCCTCTAAGTCACCCAGAGTCGTTGCCATTGCGCCAAACCAAACCCTGAAAGTACCAGCTGGCTTTGAAGTTAACGTTTTTGCTGATGGTTTAGAAAGTCCTCGTTGGCTAGCTCTTACCCCCAATGGTGATATCCTAGTTACAGAAACCAGGGCAAACCGCATTCGCCTACTGCGCGACAGCAATGGTGATGGTGTCGCTGATGTTCAAAAAACTTTCGCCAGTTCCCAAAATGGCTTAAATATTCCCTTTGGTATGGCTTTTGCCGGCAACTTCTTCTTTCTGGGTAATACAGATGCCCTGTTGAGGTTTCCCTATACCCCAACTCAAGAGCAACTTACTGGCAGAGGTGAAAAAATTGCTCAACTCCCTGGCGGCGGCTACAATCAGCATTGGACGCGTAATGTTGTTACCTCACCAGAAGGTACAAAACTCTACGTTTCTATTGGTTCACGCTCCAATGTCAGTGAAGAACCACTGCCCCGCGCTTCTGTGCAGGTACTCAACCTAGATGGTTCTAACCAACAGACTTTTGCCTACGGTTTACGTAACCCAGTCGGGATCGATTTCCATCCGATCACTGGTGAATTATACACCACTGTTAATGAAAGAGATGGTATGGGTGATGACCTTGTACCAGATTACCTAACGCGTATTCGTCAAGGGGAATTTTATGGCTGGCCCTACGCCTACTTATCACCAAATTTAATTGAACCACGTCAGACGAGAAATGGTCAAAGCAAACGCCCTGATTTGGTAGCCAAAACCAGGACTCCTGATGTCCTATTCCAGTCTCATTCGGCAGCTTTAGGGTTGCAGTTTTATGACGGAAAAACCTTTCCCCAAAGGTATCATAATGGTGCCTTTGTTGCCTTTCGCGGTTCTTGGAATCGCAACCAGGGTACTGGCTATAAAGTAGTTTTTGTCCCCTTCGATCCCTCTGGACAACCTCTGGGTTATTATGAGGACTTTCTCACAGGTTTTCTGCTCAATCCCTCTGGTCCTACTACTTGGGGACGCCCAGTGGGTTTGCTGGTGCTGCCAGATGGCTCTTTGTTGGTTACTGAAGAGGCTAATAACCGAATTTATCGTATTCAATACAGGAGTTAAATCTCAACCCTTGTTTGGTATGCATTCTATATGAATTCAGCAAGCCCTAGTTATGGGCCTAGAAGAGGTCACAGTGCCAACTCCAAGAGCCGAAGAGTTATCTAGTTTATAGTATCGTGGCAAAAATTTGTGAGATTATAGCCAAGTCTGTTCCTCACACTAGGAGTCTTGGCTTCAGCTGAAGCCTAAGGCACTCTATGCTCCATATGGAGCTTACCTTCCTAGGCCGTTTCCCAGCAAGCTCACTAATCCCACTCCGTCTATGCAACTGTACAATTCCCTGCGCCGGACAAAAATTGTTGCCACAATTGGCCCCGCCACCAGTCACCCAGATGTTATTAAGAAACTAATTAAAGCTGGTGCCACAACGTTACGACTCAACTTTTCCCACGGTACTCATGAAGACCACCAGCGTAGCATTCGTCTGATTCGCCAAATCGCATTTGAACTCGATCAGCCAGTCGGAATCCTGCAAGACTTGCAAGGTCCAAAAATTCGCTTAGGGAAATTCGAGAATGGCTCGATTATTTTAGCATCAGGCGATCGCTTTACTTTAACTAGCGAACCCATGGCTGGCACCCAGCAAATGAGTTCTGTCACCTACGAACCCTTGGCAGATGAAGTACCCGTCGGTTCCACAATTCTCCTCGACGATGGCAAAGTTGAGATGCGAGTTGAAGAGATCGACCGAGTCAAACGAACTTTGCACTGTCGTGTGATTGTTGGTGGTCCCCTCTCCAATAATAAAGGTGTTAACTTCCCTGGCGTCTACTTATCGATTAAAGCCCTCACCAGTAAAGACCGACGGGACTTAGTATTTGGTTTGGATCAAGGCGTTGATTGGGTTGCCCTGAGTTTTGTACGCAATCCCCTAGATGTTCTTGAGATTAAAGACCTCATTGCTAGTGCTGGCAAGCAAGTCCCGGTGATTGTCAAGATTGAAAAGCACGAAGCCATTGAACAAATGGAGACAATTCTCTCACTTTCCGATGGCGTTATGGTTGCTAGGGGGGACTTAGGGGTTGAATTGCCAGCCGAGGATGTCCCCATCCTGCAAAAGCGACTGATTGCTACAGCTAACCAATTAGGAATCCCAGTAATCACAGCTACTCAAATGCTCGATAGCATGGCTCATTCACCAAGACCTACGCGTGCTGAGGTTTCCGATGTTGCCAATGCTATCCTTGATGGTACTGATGCTGTCATGCTCTCTAATGAGACGGCTGTAGGCAAATACCCTGTCGAAGCAGTGGAAACCATGGCACGAATTGCTGTGCGTATTGAGCAGGAAAATATTGTGCGTAATGCCAAAGATACCAGGCGCTCAATTCCCAATGCCATTTCTCAAGCTGTAGGCAAAATTGCTGAACAGTTGGAGGCATCAGCGATTATGACCCTGACCAAAACTGGAGCTACAGCACGCAATGTCTCCAAGTTCCGCCCCCAGACTCCCATACTGGCTATAACCCCTCATGTGTATGTAGCTAGACAGCTACAATTGGTGTGGGGCGTTAAGCCTTTATTAGTGTTGGATTTACCCTCCACTGGTCAGACTTCCCAGGCAGCAATTAATGTTGCTCTAGAAAAGCAGCTACTTGCAGAAGGAGATTTGGTGGTGATGAGCGCCGGTACACTCCAGGGAGTTCCTGGCTCAACTGATTTAATTAAAGTAGAAGTCGTGACAGCAGTTATAGGTCAAGGCATTGGCATTGGTCAAGGTTCTGTCAGTGGCATAGCACGGGTGGCTAAAAGTGCCATCGAAGTTGGACATTTCAACCCTGGTGAAATTCTGGTGGCACCTTCAACTAGTGCTGAGTTTGTGGAGGTGATTCGCAAGGCAGCTGGGGTTGTCACAGAAGAAGATAGTCTCAGTAGTCATGCAGCTGTGATTGGCTTACGTTTAGGAGTACCAGTAATCTTAGGTGTAAAAGATGCCACACAAATTATCCGGAATGGGTCAATTTTGACCCTAGATACACAGCGAGGCTTGGTGTATTCGGGTGCCATGGCTGCAAGTCGCGGTTAGCGGCAGGTGATAAGTACCTGTGACATTGATAAAGTTTGCTGGTTGAGGCAGGGTATGGGGTGTTGGGTGTAGGGTGTAAGGGAACTCCGGGCGATTTCATAATTGTTTACACAGTTGCTTTTATTTATGTCCGACTACTTACCTCCAATGTTGTAATTAAGCTGATAAGCATTTAAATTGCATATTTTCAGTAAGTATAAAGGGAACTTTTAAGGAAGAATAAGCTGTTACACATTTAACTTGTATATTCATTTGATATTAGTTAATGACTGAAACTATTGTTCCTTCTGCCTTGCTGTTGTCCATTTTTAATGCACGACAACTTAGTTCATACCAAGTTGCAATCAAAGAAGCAATTCACCGGAACTAGGTAAAAGGCCTTGTGTTAAAAGTTCCCTACTCCGGGTGAACGAAATTTTGTGTGGGACTTGAATTCTCCGCGTCTGGAGCGTCTGCTTACTTAATTTCCCCACGCCTTTTTTCGCTCACCCCCCTACTCCTTACTCCCTGATCTAATTGAAAACTAGTATATTTATTTATTTTGAAATTATTGAAATCTTCACAATTATATTTAATGTATTTATTTCTAGGTGCTACTGTGTTAGTGCTAACAATAAATCTTTAACTAGGCTTGATATAACATCATTTTAGGCATCAATATTAAATTTTTAAGTTGTGGTCTTGAGTATAAATAAAATTGCTACTGCTACTCAATAAAACAATAATTTAAATCTGTTTGTAACAGCTAAACATCAAAAGAAACAGTTAATTAGTATCTCTTGATACTTAAATATGCTGATTGTCAAAATAATCTACAGTTGGAAGGATATTGAAATAGTCAATACTTTCTCAATGAATCGTAAACTTATATCAACAGGGGCAAGGAATCTTCTCATGTTCAAAGAGGTCGAACAACAGTCTCCTCACCATGTTGTAATTGTTGGCGGCGGTTTTGGTGGGCTTTATGCAGCACAGACCCTCGCCAAGGCACCAGTAAAAGTTACACTAATTGATAAAAGAAATTTCCATGTGTTTCAGCCATTGCTTTACCAAGTTGCAACTGGCGGTTTATCTCCTGGTGATATTTCTTCACCAATAAGAGCGGTACTCAATCGCAATAAAAACACAGAAGTGCTGATGGGAGAGGTGATTAGTATTGACCCCAAGCAGCAAACGGTAAAACTGCGACATAGGGAAATCAAATACGACTCACTCATCCTTGCCACTGGCGTTAGTCACCAATACTTTGGCAAAGATGAATGGGCTCAAAAAGCTCCGGGATTGAAAACAGTGGAAGACGCTTTAGAAATACGGCGTCGCATTTTTATTGCCTTTGAATCGGCAGAAAAGGAAACCAATGTAGAAAAGCGGAAAGCTTGGTTAACCTTCGTGTTGGTAGGGGGAGGGCCTGCTGGTGTTGAATTAGCTGGAGCCCTAGGGGAACTAGCTCATGGTACCTTAAAAGAGGACTTCCGCAATATCGACACCTCCCAAGCTAAAATTATTCTGGTGCAAAGCCCGGATCGGATTTTGCCCACTTACCCACCACACCTCTCGGCAAAAGCCCAAGAAGCTCTGGAGGGTTTAGGCGTCACAGTGCGGACTGGTTCTAAAGTTATTAACATTGAAAATAATCTCGTGACTGTACGCCAAGGCGATATCGTCGAAGAAATCCCGGCGCGTACAATCCTCTGGGCAGCTGGGATGAAAGCATCTGGAATGGCTCATATACTCTCAGAATGCACTGGCGCAGAGCTCGACAGAGGGGGACGAGTAATTGTAACTCCAGAATTTAAGGTCCCAGAATCTGACAATATTTTTGTAATTGGTGACTTGGCAAATTACTCTCATCAGGACGGCAAACCTCTGCCGGGAGTTGCTCCAGTTGCTATGCAAGCAGGGCAGTATGTTGGTCACCTGATTAGAAAGCAGCTGAAGGGAAAAACTATGCGTCCCTTCCATTATTTTGACTGGGGCAGCTTGGCGGTAATTGGAAAGCATGCAGCAGTTGTAGATTTTGGCTTTGTCAAGTTCTCCGGTTTCCTCGCTTGGATTGTCTGGATGTTTATTCACGTCTTCTACCTAATTGAATTTGACAACCAGTTAATTGTGATGATTCAGTGGGCTTGGAGTTACTTCACTCGTAGCAAGGGTGCTCGACTGATTACTACTCCTGGAGAACATCCAATTATTCAGCTTGAAGACGACACCGATACTCAGGAACCAGTTAAGGCTTAATTTAGCCTGTTGACAGGCAGCGTTAGCTCTTGAATTTGGTTATACCTGGCAAGGTTTGCATCTTAAGTCCCATTGTCTTAAGATGCCGAATATATTTTGACTACCTAACTCAGATAGTTAATCCACCCCGACGCTAACCTTCCAGGTATAGCGCGGGGCTTCTTGTTTGACTAGCTAAAATTGAAAAATATATGGCTGCTATCTGAACTGATAATTATGGACGCTAATGCTGTCAGTTTACCTCCTCTACTCGAATTAAATATTGATTTAACTGATGAGCAATTTTTTCAGCTTTGTCAAAATAACCGTGACTTGAGATTCGAGCGTACAGCAACAGGGGAGTTAATTATTATGCCACCTACGGGAAGTGAAACTGGCGATCGCAATGCCGATCTAACTTATCAGTTAAGAGCTTGGAGTCGCCAAAATAACCGAGGAAAATCCTTTGACTCTTCTAGTGGTTTCAAGCTTCCCAACGGTGCACAGCGCTCTCCAGATGCCTCTTGGGTGAAAATAGAACGGTGGAATGCTTTGACTCAAGCCCAAAAAGAAAGATTTGCTCCTTTGTGTCCCGATTTTGTGGTTGAATTAATCTCTCCGAGTGATTCCACCGAAAAGACACGCGCCAAAATGAGGGAATATATGGATAATGACGCAAGACTGGGATGGTTAATTAATCGCCAACAGCAGCAGGTAGAAATTTTTCGTCCTAATCGAGAAATTGAAGTTTTACAGAGTCCACAAACTTTATCGGGTGAGGATGTTTTACCAGGGTTTGTTTTAGATTTGGCGACAATCTGGTGATCATCTGGAGAAGACCACGGTCTTGGGAGGACAATCAATCACAATCGAGTCGTAGTGTTGGAGACTAGATTGATTTATGGCAAAGACTTTGGTAAGGTCTGAAACAGCTATATTTTAAGAAAGAATAGTTATGCTCAAACCATTACAACAACGCAAGTTGATCCGATTGTTTAACATCTACGATGCTGACAATAGTGGTGAAGTCAATCGGTTTGACTTTGAGTTGCTAGCCTATAAACTTGGTCGAGGGAAACCTTGGTCGGTACTGCGGGATTTGAAAGCTAAGTACTTGGATCTTTGGAGGGAACTTAGAGAGATTGCTGACAAAAATGAAGATGATCGAATTAACTTAGATGAATGGTTGGAAGCCTATGATAAGCTTATTAGTTCTGGAAAATTAGAGAAAGTTATTCTTGACCTAACACAAGGATTTTTACAATTGTTTGATGCTGATCAGAATGGTCACATTACCATTGATGAGTATTTTGATTTTGCGATCGCTTACGACTTGTTTGGTGATCCTTATCAAGCTGGTTCTTTTCCTCACCACAAATTTGAAGAGGCTTTTACCAAGCTTGACCTGAAACAGAATGGTTACATTGACCTCGAGCAATTAAGACAACTAAATCGTGATTTTTTTTACAGTGATGATCCAAGTTGTCCTGGTAACTGGCTATTTGGCTGGTACTAAGTTCTACTAGCTAGGGTTTGGGAGAATAACCCTCTTTTGTCATTAAAGGATAGTCACTTTAAATCACTGGCTCCAAAAGCTCATGGCTAGAATTTACATCTCTTCAACCTACAGTGACCTCAAAGAGCATCGAGAAAAGATCTACCAGACTCTACGACGAATGCGACACGATGCGGTAGCGATGGAGGATTACGTAGCTACGGGTCAACATCCTCCTCTGGACAAATGCCTAGCCGATGTAGCTAAGTCTGACCTTTATGTAGGTATCTTCGCTTGGCGCTACGGTTACATTCCTTTTGATGGAAACCCTCAGCAAAAATCTATAACTGAACTGGAATATCGCCAAGCACATGAAACAGGTAAACCCTGTCTGGTTTTTTTGTTACACGAAGATACCCCCTGGTTGTCCAAATTTATGGATAAAGTCACAGGTGATGGGAAAGGGGGCAAGCAGATTGAAGAACTTCGTCAACAATTGGGTACAACCAAGCTCGTCAGTTTCTTCAAAACCCCTTTGGAGTTGGCTAATCTAGTAGCTGTAGCTGTCCAACAGTGGGAGCAGGAGCGTGTAGACGAACAATCTCAAGCATCTACTATTAACAATTACACAAAGCTAGCAGAAAAAATAGGCGTAGTTGTCCAGGGCGGCGAGGTTAATATTAATGATTTTCGTTTTGAGTAATATTTAATATATTAATATATGCTCTTCGATAAAAAACCTAAGTTTGATAAAATTGCAGAGAGAATCGGAGTATTTACAACCGATGGTGGAGTAACTAATATAGAAAATTTCATTAACTATATTCTAAATCCAAACGACGATAAGCAAGCAAACGAAAAACGTAGAAATAAGCTAATTAATATAATATCTGAAGAAGTTAACAACAGATTACAACAGTCACTCCATAACAGAGTATATATTGTTTTAAATATAGAAAAAGATTCCTCTCAGGTAAAAACTCCTTGGGAGATAGATGTAAAAGTTGGTTATAAACAAAAAACCCATCTGAAGAATACAGAAATCACTACAGTTTTTGACCAACAAGATGTTTCTGGTAGATTATTGATTTTAGGACAACCCGGTTCTGGTAAAACGACCATACTGCTTAAATTAGCAGAAAAGTTAGTAAAAAGAGCTAAAGAAGACCCTACAAAAGCTGTCCCCGTAATATTTTCCTTAGCAACCTGGAATTCGGATAAGCAGAGTATAACAGATTGGTTAATTGAGCAGTTTAAAGAAAAATATGGGGTACGGAAAGATATTGGTAAACAATTAATAGAAAATCAAGAAATTATTCTCCTGTTAGATGGGTTAGATGAGTTAGCGGCAGAACGACAAGAAGAGTCTATTAGGAAAATTAATGAATTTATTCATCCTAAAAATTGGACTAATCCTTTGGTGATTTGCAGTCGCACACAAGAGTATAAAAAATATCAAATCTTGCTACAACTAAATGCCTCCCTAGAATTATGCCCCTATAGTTCTGAACAGATTCGTAAATATTTACAAGATACAGGTAATAGAAAGTTATGGGACAGTATTAGTAATAATACTGAATTATATAACTTAGCTCAAATACCATTATTATTAAATCTTATTGTCATTGCTGCTAAAGAAATATCAGTAGAAACCTGGAAACAGCTTCAATCTCTCGATGAAGGTTTGAGTTATTTATTTGAAGTCTATATTATAAAGATGTTTAAACGTTCTTGTAGGAGTAAACAACCTCCCCAGGAAGAAACTAAACGTTGGTTAGGTTGGTTGGCACAGCGATTGATTGAGGAGCGTTCAACCGAGTTTTTAATTGAAAAAATGCAGCCATATTGGTTAAAAAGTAAATTTCAAATAGTTGTTTATAATTTGATTGTATGGGGAGTTATAGTAGGGCTGTTTTATGGACTAATTTCTGGGCTGATTTATTGGTTGTGTACTAGTTTTTATGGAAATTTTTATGGGATTTATGGGCGGGTTGCTAGGCTAATTTTTGGCTTGAATACTAGTTATGAGGCATTTTATGAGATTTTTGCGCTGACTTTGGGGCTGACTTTGGGGCTGATTTATGGACTGATTTATGGGCTGATTTATGGGCTGATTTATGGGCTGATTTATGGGGCGATTGACGAGTTGGTAGAAAATAAAATTAGAAAAATAATCATTTCTATTAATCCTTTACTAAAATTTAGTGAAGGAGTTATGAAAATACTGTTATTTGTGCTGATTTATGAAGTGATTTGTGAGCTGGTTTTTGGGGAGATTTATGGACTGATTTTTAGGGATAATTATGACGTTATTTGTGGGCTGGTTTCTGGACTGGTTTCTGTGCTGATTTCTGGGGTGATTCTTGGTTTAATTGGAGATAAAATTCAACCAATTGAGTCTCTAAAATTTAATACCAAAAAGTTTTATTCTGGGGTGATTTATATGTTGATTGCTGTACTAGTTTTTGGAATGATTGGGCTAATTTGGGTACTTTCTGGGGTGATTGATGGGGTGATTGATGGGGTGATTGTTGGGCTGATTTCTGGGGTGATTGTTGGGCTGATTTCGTGGCTAACTTCTGGGATAGATGGAGTTGAAATTGAAAATAAATTTTTGTCTAATCAAGGTATTAGTAAGTCACTTATTAATACTTCAATTATATCTTTATGGATTGCTTTATTCGCTACACCATTATTCTTTATAATAGAATTATTTATATTAAAGTACAAAGATTTTTATAAAGACTTAATTACTAGTTTGGTCGTAGGATTGTTATTTGGAATATTAGTTGGAATTCTCAGAAGTGGAGCACCAGCCATCAAACACTTAGTTCTGCGTATCGTTCTCTGGTCTAGTGGCTACATTCCTTGGAACTATGCCAAATTCCTCGACTACTGTACTGATCGCCTTTTTCTGCAACGAGTAGGCGGTAGCTACCGCTTCATGCATGACCTACTACGTCAACACTTTGCAGAAAAGTATGCTGAATCCAGCGATACCAATCTCCTTATAAATCAGTAGAGGTGTAATTGGCGTTACAACACTATTGGTAGTATTATCCCCGTTGTCGCTCTACAACTAGAGTATCAGATGATGCTGTTGCAGGTTTTTTCAAACATCCTGGCTCAATGCCAAAATAAAGTTTCAAGACTATTCTTTCGCGAAAACAATTTAAAGAGGTCTAATTAGTTTAGATAATGTTGCAAAGCAATGTATTCTCCGCCAGTTACACTATTGCTCGAAACCGCTTTCGAGAAGCTGCGTTTAATTTAAACGCTAATCTGGAATCATTTGCAATTGATGAAAAAGGATCTAACGATGAAGAATTGACCATTGATTTCGCTTTTATTGGTGTGAATCAACCACAGTGGATTGTTGTTCTTTCATCAGGACTACATGGTATTGAAGGCTTCTTTGGCTCAGCGATTCAGCTAGCTTGGATGCAAGAGGCTGTGCGTAGAAATGAATTACAAATAGGTATTGATGGGGCTATATTACTTATACATGCAATCAACCCTTATGGTTTTGCGTGGTTCAGAAGAACTAACGAGGACAATATTGACCTCAATCGTAATTTTCTGCTACAAAATGAAACCTACAAGGATGCACCATTTGAATATTCGTTGATCAATGACTTCCTTAATCCCCAATCGCCACCACCACTAATAGATCCTTTTCTTTTCATTGCTATTAGGACTATTTTGCGTTGCGGTTATCCTATTCTCAAGCAAGCAATTGCTGGTGGTCAATATGAGTTTTCAGAGGGACTATTCTTCGGAGGCAGTAGCCCAGCAAAATCGACGCAAATCATTCAAGCTGCTTTGCCTCAATGGGTAAGTTCAGCAAAACAGATTATTCATCTTGATTTTCATACTGGACTAGGAAAATGGGCAAACTATGAACTGTTTCCAAGTGTTTTACTTGACCCATCTCGTTATACATGGGTATTTAGACAATTTGGACTTGATAAAATTGCGGGTCGCGTACCATATAAATGTCAGGGATTGATGGGGAATTGGTTGGCTAATAACTTTACTCACAAAAATTATGTCTATTTAAACGCAGAATTTGGAACTTATTCAGGTCTTAAAGCATTAGCTAGTCTTCGCGCAGAGAATCGTTTTCATTTCTACGGAAAAGAGGATCACAAGCGTGTTAAAGCGCAATTATATGAAGTATTTTGTCCCAAAGCTTCTGCATGGAGGCAGAGTTCACTTACAAAAGGGTTGGCGCTAGTCAACAAGGCTTTAGAAGTGTGTCCTAGTATGCATGAAAACCTTTTTTAGGACTTACGCAACTAGCACAAGTGATGGCACGGCGTAGCTGCGCCGAGCGCCGTTTTCATCACCTCATCACCCACGTCCTTGAGGCATGCGCGAGGGTGAGCGAAAAAAGGTGTGGGGGAGAGGAGTAAGTTAGCGGTTGATTTACGCTAACATAGTGACAGCAGACGACTAACCCTAAATTTGAACGCCCTATGACTGAGAGCTTGCGTCATTCTCAAAAAGTCGAAAAAAACCGATTTCAAGAGGCTGAAACCCTATTAAATTCATTGTTGTTTGCCGAAAAATCTGGGTTTCAAGATCAGGTGCTTGATCTGAGTATGAACTAAGTACCTAGACAAAATTAATTGTATATTTTGTCCAAAAGTTTTTGATAATTTCTTCCACTGCCTCTACTAGAGTAGAATAATTCTTATAAGCCTCAGTTTCTAGCCATTTATATTTGATAAAACGCCACCAAATTTCTATAATATTTAAATGTGGAGAATAAGATTGAACCAGTTATAAATTGTGTTGCGACTTACTTTAAATATTTTCATCAATGCCGATATATTATATCCTTGATAGCTTAGTTGAAGGCAATGTGCTCTCTGTCTTACTTGATAATATTTGCTCTGTTTATAAATTCTGTCTAACAGTTTCAAAGTATCTTTTGTTAAACCCTTAATGTATCTCATTCTTATCTGGCTTCTTCTCGGCAATCAACTTCGCTGGTGCCGTAGGCAATCGCTAACTTTATTTTTCTCTAAAAACTATTATCTAATAGGTTTGTCAAAATGTACAATTAATTTTGTCCAAGTACTTAGTGATTACCAGGCTTGGATGATACACTTGCTCGTGTGAAAATTCTTAGAATATAAATTTATTGTAATAAAACAAGTTTTTTTGTGTAAAAATCGATAAAATACAACTTACGGCATAGCCAAGTCATTTTTCCAGAAAAAATCAGCGGGTGGGCGACTGTCCGGCTTAGTTCAACTTTGAAATCTCAATGCCAACTATAGGCTGATAGTCGATGAAATCCTGCCAGAAATCTTGACCAAATTTCTGCAAGCCTTCTGGAGAGACTCTGGGGGGATGCCAGCGAATCTCTTTAAAGCCAACACTGTGGAAAACCGATTCATAGGTGTGGAGGCTAAGGTAATAGTTAATTAGGCTGAACTTTTGTCCGTCAATTTTGAAGGTTACGGTGATGGGAGTGCCTTCCTGAAGCGGTGAGGAAATGCTTTTAGTAAAACTATATTTTTCACAGATTGGATAGGAGGAAGGGGGCTGTGAAAGATTACTGCTAATGCTAAGGAAGCGGCCGCCCGGTTCCAGATTTGCTGAGATGGTCTGACACATTTTGAGCAGTTGTTCTTTCGTTTGGGCATGATTGAGCAGATAGGAGGCAACGACAAGGGAGAAACTGCCAATGGAGCCAAGGGTGGTAACATCACTGAGTATGTATTCAATGCCTAGTGGTTCTTTATCTTCTTTCTCTCTCGCTAGGAAGAGCATTTTTTCGGAAATGTCCACCCCTACCACTCGTGTAGCGCCCAACTGCTTTAACTTTCTGGTGTATGAGCCTTCTCCACAACCAAGATCGAGAATTGATTTTCCACTCAAATTACCGAGCAGATTCAAGTATGTGTACTCCTCAACATAGCGACGAACCGGCAATTGAGATGATTTTTGATACTGCTCGGCGATGGTGTCATAGTAAGCTCCCATTTTTAGCCTCCTTTCTGGTTACAAAATACTGTAGCGTGTTAGGTTAACTGCACTCATGTTGTGGGGTTCTACCCTATAAACCCTATAAATAGATTTATGGGGTTGAAACCTGCGCGGTGCTTACTCTGGCGAGTTTCCCTTTTATTCCCCTGGTGTAACGCTGTCTTAAAATCCGTTCAACCGGTTCATTTTCTCCCCTACCTAGAGCAGTTTTTCCAGGATTTAACTATTACTTATTACTTATTACTTATTACTTAACTTATTTTTAGCATTGTTTTTGCTATTTAATCTTACTGAACTCACAGCCTTGTTGAGATTTTGAACCATCAGGCATAATTGCACCGCACAAATTAGCACCTTTCAGATTGGCACCCTTTAAATTAGCATCTTTGAGATTAGCACCTCTGAGATTAGCACCTTCTAAATTAGCTCCCTCTAACTGGAAATTTTTGAGGTTTACCTCTCTAAGGTTGGCACGGCTTAGATTTTTATTTCTCAGGCTTTTATCCTTAATATCATTAGTTTTATTGAGAATCTGCCAGACCAACTTCCATTTTTGATTCAAGTTGGTTTTAGCGTTAATTTTTACATCTTTCAAATAAGCATGCTCCAAATTAGCATTCCTCAGATTGGCACCCTCTAGATTGGCACCCTCTAGCTCAGTCTTTTCTAAATTAGCCCTCTCTAGCTGGAAATTTTTGAGGTTTACTTCCCTGAGGTCCGCATAGCTTAGGTCTTTATTCCTAAGGTTTTTATCCTTAATTACATTAGTTTTATTTAAAATCTGCCAAATTAACTTCCATTTTTCATTTAGATTAGTTTGAGAGTTAATTTTTACATCTTTCAAATAAGTATACTCTAAATTAGCATTCCTCAGGTTTGTACCCTCTAAATTGGCAGCAGTTAAATCAGCACCACTTAAGTCGGCACCAATCATTTTGGCGTTGCTCAAGTCAGCACACTTGTCTGGGTCATATATCTTCTCTGGAGGAGTACACCTCAAATCTGCATAGCTTAAATTAACTTCTTCTAGTTTAAAACCAGGAAATTTTGCCGATTTCAGATCAGCAGTGTTCAATCTAATTTTTGGGTCCCTTGCATTAATGAGTCCTGCCTCCTGTAAAAACAGTACTAATCGTCCTTTGCGTTGTCCATCCTCTTGTAAACTTCTTAATGAAGTTAAGGTCATACCTCTAGCTATAACTCTGACTTGATCTCCTGGCTCTGATTTATGTAATGAACTCTCTAAGCCCTGGAACAACTCAATATCTCTGATCGAATTTATATAAGTTTCTAGAATTTGCTGATGCTCCTTTACCGTCGCAACCTTCTTTTGTGTGGTATTAATTCTCCTTTGAATAAAATATACTGACAAACCTATTAAGAAAGGCAAAATTAATAGTTCAATTAAAAACCATAATGTTATTTTTCTTGGTAAGGTTCGACGCTGAGTTTTTGTGCTTTTTAGGGAACGGCTTTGTTGTTGAGTTTTTAAATTATTTTTATGATCAACTTCATTATTCTTTGGTTTCTCTAGCGAAGGCTTAGGTAATTCAGTAGATTCTGTAATTTGCTCTGCTGTTTCGCTCAATTTAGTACTATTATCTATTTGCTCTGCTGTCTGAGGTTGTTTTAAAGTTTCTGTTGTTGGGGATAATGTGCTAGGTGGTTGAGTGGTTTCTACTCTCTGAGGCGGTATCTGAAAGATTTCAGCACTTTCTGGTTTCTCACTTGTAGTTTGAGAGCTATGTGGAACAGTCAATTGAGAGTGTTTTGTTTGCGGTAAGGAAGGCAAAGTGGTGGTGTCTTCAGAACTTTGCTCTACAAATTCCTCTTTGTCTCCCCCTTCCCGTTTTGAATCAGGCTTTTCCAACACCTTCTCAGGAGGCTCTGTTATTTCTGGTTTTTTATAAGCAGTTTCTTCTAATTCAGAGTCTTCTTGATTCTTAGCCTGTGACATTATCACCGCTTTAGATGTCGTACTGAAGTCATTAAACTGTTCATAACCTTCTGCCTCCTGTTCTCTGCCTCCAGGCTTTCTTGTTAACTCATTGTTAACAGTTAGTTGTTTTTCAAGATTATCTGCTTTAAATACCTCATTAAAGATAATCAGGAAAATAATGATAAAAAGTACGTAAAATAATATAGTTTCCATGTTCTTTACAAGAGTCAGCCGAAAGTGCAATTTAGATGCACAACAGTTTAGAACTACATCCAAGTAGATCAGATCAATGCTGCAACCCCTATTGTCAAACCCATTAGCCAGACTAGCCTCTCACTTGCTAGCACAGTGACCATCCCCAACGTCAACTGGCAGGAATTTGACTCTATTCTACAGCAGTTGGGAGAATATCGAGTCTCAGGAGTTGCCTACAGCAAAGGAAGATTACAGAAAACAAGCAATTAATCCCACCATTAAAAGAGGTTAAATTAAGCTGTCACGCATTTAATTTGTATCTTCAATAAGAGGGGGAGAAGGTTTGAATATTTCTCATACAACCAGAAAATATAAACTTTAAATGCATGCTAGCTTAGTTGATAAATCCTTGGTAAGTTAGAGACATAATTATTCCTAAAGTATAGCGATTGCCATGATAACCTCTGAACAAGTTCGCTGGACTGTCGCTGATTTAGAACTATTTCCAGAAGATGGAAAACGTTATGAAATTATTGATGGAAAACTGATTGTGACTAGAGCGCCACATTGGAAGCATCAAGAAGTTACAGGTAATGTTTATGGCAAGTTACAGGCTTGGTCACTTCAGACTGGTAAAGGAAGAGCAGCAATAGCACCTGGGATTATTTTTTCAGAAACAGATAGTGTAATTCCTGATGTAGTTTGGGCTAGTAACCAGCGATTGGAGGAATCTTTAGATGAGTCTGGACACTTAACAAATGCTCCAGAGTTAACAATTGAGGTGTTATCGAAAAGTAACAAAGATCGACAACGTGATTTTGAGTTAAAGCTCAAACTCTATTCTATTCAAGGAGTACAAGAATACTGGATTCTGGATTATCAAAAGCAAGAGATCAAAGTTTATCGTCGCCAACAGGCAGTTTTGAAGCTGGCAATGACACTGTTTGTACAAGACATACTTACAACCTTGCTCTTACCTGGATTCAGTTGTGTGGTAGAGGACTTATTCAAATAAGCTTACCCTCCAATTGCTGAAGGGTAACTTTCGCAATCAACCACCGACTAACGGTTTTCATCAACTCCACCAGTACTCAACGAGATTTCAGATCTGCGATCGCATTTTTAGTCATCGCCGCAATTGCACTATCTGTAGCCTTAGGTAAATGATAATACTTCCCACCTGCATGCTTTGCCAATTCCTTAGCAAAGCCAGTAGAAATAAACTTATTCTCAGTATCAATTACCAATAACTGAATTCCTAAAGCTCTAATCCGATCCGCAATTTCCAATAATTCCCCCTTGATATCCGGCTTTTCTCCTTCCGGCAAAGGTTCGCCCAAAGAACGAGCTAGGGGAATATTACCACGCCCATCAGTAATTGCCACAATCACCACTTGACCAATATCTCCAGACATCCGAGCATTCATTCCGACTCTGACTGCTTGTGTCAAACCGTGAGCTAGGGGGGAACCACCACCGCAAGCCATTCGCTCCAAACGCCCCCGTGCCAAAGCAATCGAGCGAGTCGGGGGCAGTAAAACCTCTGCTTGTTCTCCCCGAAAGGGAATTAACGATACTTGGTCACGGTTTTGATAAGCTTCTGTCAGCAGCTGCATTACCGCCCCTTTAGCTGATTGCATCCGATTCAAAGCCATCGAACCAGAAGCATCTACCACAAACACTACCAAAGAACCAGCTTTACGAGCTAATCTCTTCGAGCGCAAATCTCCCTGCTCGATAATCACTCGACGCCCAGGTTGACGTTGTCTACGCGCCTTCTGGTAAGGAGCAGCAGCTCTAAGAGTAGCATCAACAGCAATGCGCCGCACTTTCCCCTTCGGCAGCATCGGCTTGACATAGCGTCCTCGATCTTCTGAGAAAATGATACTACGCATCCCAGACTTACCTTGGCGATGGGTCTTCTGGGCAAAGTAAAGCACACTAGGGTCAAGGATAACCCCTTCCGGGTCAAAGACAAATTCTTCTGGGATAGCGGGGGGTTCCTGCTCCTGTTGTTCTGAATTGTCTTCTTCCTGCTCCTCCTGCTCCTCCTGCTCTGGTGGGGATTGATCCTGAGGCGGTGGTGGTGGCGGCGGTGGCTGCTCTTCTGGGGGCGTCTGTACAATAGTTGAGCGTGGTACAATCACCAATTCCACAGCCCTACGCAAATCTTCAGGAGTAATTGTCTGACGTCCATCCAAAGCAGCTGCAGCTTTGGCAACTCGCAGAGCAAATAGCTCAGCCCGATGTCCTTGCACACCACCTCGGATTGCTTCATCAACGAGATAAGCAATTTGCTCGTGGGCGATGTGAACGTCTTGGAGCCATTCCCGTGCTAGGATAATCTCTGTCTTGAGATCGTCGAGGTCTTCGTTATATTGTTCTAGAAATTGTTGGGGAGACTTGGCATATTCGATCGCTTGATCTACTGCCTGCACTCGTTGATCCAAGCTCAAGACGCTATCAGCAGAGAGAGTAATAGCAATTCTGTCAAGTAAATGTTCCCGCAGTGGCCCTTCTTCCGGGTTGTAGGTGGCGATTAATATTGGTTTACAAGGGTGTTGAAAGCTAATGCCCTCCCGTTCAATTCGGTTGCGCCCTTCAGTGAGAACACTAAGCAACTGGTTGGCAATTTGGTCGTCGAGTAGGTTAATTTCATCTATATAGAGAACACCCCGATGCGCTTGTGCCAGTAGCCCTGTTTGAAATACAGGTTCCCCCTGCTTAACCGACTCTTCAACATCCACTGAACCCAGAAGCCGATCCTCAGTTACCCCCAAGGGAATTTGCACAAAAGGGGCTCTAATAACTTCCGTGGGAAGATTTTCTCTACCTATTTCACCATAGAGAGCTTGAGTCTGGTTATCCCACTGTTCGGGTGAGTTTGGGTCACAATTACACAAAGAACCTTTAACTACCTCAATTGGTGGCAACAAAGCATGAATGGCTCTAGCCATAACTGATTTAGCAGTACCACGACGCCCAGAGATTGCCACCCCTCCTAATCCAGGATCAACTGCTGCTAGCAACAGAGCAAGTTTAATTGCCTCCTGTCCGACGACAGCGGTAAGAGGAAAGGTTAGACTTTCAGGTTTAGTAGTTAGTGTAGGCATACTCTTAATTTTTGCTCTGTTTCGCTGGCTACCCTGGCTAATTGCCTTATTCTTCAGAAGTGCTTAACATCCTAGTTCTAATTCTGCTGATGGTTCGGCAAACATCGATTGCTGCCTAATTTCCGGTGATGAAGTGGCAACCAGTTCAATTTGCTCCAACAGCGTTTGAGCCTCAAGATCCCCATTGCTAGCCCGTTGTTTGAGGTAGAGTTTTAATTCGTTGATGAGGGTGGTGGGAAGGTTCATCGTCGATTAGTTCCTAAAAACAACTTTTGCGCCGTTATCGATGGCAAATCCACTTCCACAAGGGGTGAGTTGGTCCCTGCTTACAAATCCGGCGCACCCTTTGCTCCAGACGTTTTCGCTCTGGAAGTGGCATTCCCCATAAAATATTTCGACTCTGCCAGACTAAGACTGAGGCAGTCATGCCAATACAGGTAGCAATACCAATAGCAGGTAAGCGGTTGTAGATAATACCATACCGCAATGCTGCCCAGGTAAAGTGCGATCGCAACAAAGAAATTTCGTAACGCCAACCCCAAAGACTCAAAGGTGCAAGAGTCATCCAGAGTAGGAACACTAACAACCACCGACTGCAAACATTCAGCTTATGTAATCGCTCCACCTGTACCTTGAAAATTGAGTCAAGTTCCCGCTTGCTTTTGTAGTTTGTTTGGGCATCTGGCTGCTCCATGAGCTTTTGTGCGCCTTTATTCTGATGTAAGGATCAGATGTTTCTCCAGGAATCAATTCCAGGGCATATAGTATATCCCAGTCTGATATACTTCCAACATCAAACAATTATTATACTTCTTGCAAAAGTTTTGGGGAGTGCATTTTTCAGTCAACATGGCAGGTTGTCAAGTCTATTTGACAGGCACCCTAGCACCAGTGCAAAAATATAGATATTGACACCCCTCGCCTCTTCAAGCTCAGAAGTGTCAAAGATGTAGGCGAAAATTATTTTTGTAGAAGTTTATCAACTCAACTCCGAAGTAGTTATGTTGAGTGATGGAGATGTTTTGAGAGTTCCTAATTTGCTCCCAGGTTGGGAAGTCACCGTTTCCGATTTGTGGCCGCTGGAGTTTTAAGATAGATTGTGCACCAATTATTCAACGATGACACGGGAGTCCCAATCCCTAAGCAACGGTGGGGATTGATAGCAGGGCAGGCGAATAGTTCATCAAAATAAAATACTCCCATCTCCCCATCCCCCCATCTCCCCATCTCCCCATCTCCCCATCTCCCCATCTCCCCATCTCCCCCTCTCCCCCTCCCCCCCTCTCCCCCCCTCCCCCTCCCCCCCTCTCCCCCCCCCCCCACCAGCGCCGCGGAGGGAAAGAGCGGAAACCTCGGCAGACCCCGTATCACTAAAAAAAAA
>JAAHGS010000073.1 GCA_010692645.1 Symploca sp. SIO2E9 | reverse complement strand
GGAGGCAGAAGGCAGAAGGCAGGAGGCAGGAGGCAGGAGGCAGAAGGCAGAAGGCAGAAGGCAGGAGGCAGAAGGCAGAAGGCAGGAGGCAGGAGGCAGGAGGCAGAAGGCAGAAGGCAGAAGGCAGAAGGCAGAAAATTCATCTCCCCCTCTCCCCATCCCCCCATCCCCCCCTCTCCCCATCCCCCCCTCTCCCCAATGGGATATTTTTTTATTTGGAAGTCCCTAGACAAGCGATTGACTAACTTGATCAACCCTGAGCAAAGCTCAACTAGCACAAGCAGTCGAGACCTTGATAAACTATATGGTGAGGACAGGCATCAATTAAGAAGGAAACTCAATTACTGTTGAGTGCCGATGACTGAGCAATTGCTAGCCAAGCAGATCTGACCTGTAGTCATACCAAATTGCGGTCGCTTCGCGCTAGCCCTTGGGGCTAATCGCCTTTGGCACTAGTCCTTCAGGCTAATCGCAAATATGATTGTTTGATCATAAGGTAGTAACAGAGCAGCAATATTTCATTTAAGGGGAGAGTTAGGCAAGATCAGGAAGCATGCAATCTATCCTAAATGTAACCAGGTCTACAAAAGTCAGCAGTTAACTGAAGACATATAAGAATATAGACCTCGAAAGTAGCAAGCCAAGTATGCGCTCAGGGCTTAGTTTATACCAAAGGGGCATAGCTTTTACCAAGATTAGCTGCTTAGAGTGAACAGTAAAACCAGAAGGAGAGGATAGGCTAGGGGCAAAGATAAAAAATATCTAGTTGCCGACAAGAGGCGTTTGCTCTGAGAACATCCTCATGGCTGCAAATTTAAGGAGTCCTGCTCTAAGTCAGAGTTAGGCATATCTCCCCGTCTCCCCGCCTCTGGAGAGTTTTTCACAACAACGGTATGCTCCCTATAATCTTCTCATCTACCAGCAATTCCACTTGATAGTTACTGCTTGATCGTTCATACTTAATAATTTTCACTCAAGTAGAACAGCAGGCGTTCTGAATTCAAGGGCAAGGCATGACATTAAACCCTTTACCTCTATTTGAATTGACCAATCAGTCACCACCACTAGGTGGACGCTATAAAATCATTAGCCAGCTGGGAGCAGGGGCATTTGGTCAAACCTTTCTGGCTCAAGACTTACATTTGCCAGAACACCCTCAATGCGTAATCAAACAACTCAAGCCCCAAGTCAGTGATCCCAAGAGTCTGCAAACAGCAAGACGCCTCTTTGATACGGAAGCGAGAGTCCTCTACCAGCTGGGACACCACGACCAAATACCACTCCTCCTGGCACACTTTGAGGACAATCAGGAGTTCTATCTGGCTCAGGAATTAATTGAAGGAGAACAGCTGACCAAAAAACTTGTAGAGAATCAGCCTTGGTCTCAAAGCCAGGTGATTGTACTACTGCAAGACATACTGCAAGTGCTGACCTTTGTTCATCATAAACGGGTTATCCATCGTGATATCAAGCCATCGAATCTGATTTGCCGCCACCAAGACGGCAAAATTGTACTGATTGACTTTGGTGCAGTCAAGCAAGTGAGTACTCGGATAGCCAATCGCCAGGCAGGGAGGACGGATTTGACAATTGGCATTGGTACTAAAGGTTATATGCCCAATGAACAATTAGCTGGTAATCCCCAATTTAGCAGTGATGTCTACGCCGTCGGCATCATTGGCATCCATGCTTTAACTGGGATCAAACCAACAAACCTAGATATTGACTTTGAAACCAGCGAAATCAACTGGCGCAGCCATGCTGGGCAAATTGACCCAGAATTAGCTTTAATTCTTGAGCGCATGGTACTCTATGACTTCCGTGCCCGTTACCTGACAGCAGAGGCAGCACTGAAAGCACTACAGCGTCTAACGGGATCAGGAGTAGGGACACTGCCAACTAAACCTGCGGCAGGAAATCAAGGCCTTGATCCATTGCAATCGACAAGTCAATCTACAACCATACAAGAACCAAATAACCAAGTTGAGCATCCGCCAAAGGCGGCGGTTTCAAAGGCAAAACCTACGCCGCCTGCACCAAAACTCAGCAAGCATCAAAACCCGAAATATCTCTCTATTCGTCCACCGATTTTTACTGCCTTAGTCTCTGTAATCGGGACTTTTCTGATTACCTACATGTTTCTACCTAGGGTCATTTACGAAACAGTTTTCGTACCTAAGGTTATTTACAAAACCCTCGAAAAAATAAAAATCATCCCCAGAAACTCTGTCTCTGAAGAAAGCACTACCCTCAAGCTTGCCGAACAATCCCAATCATCTGCCGATAGTCAGGCACAAAAGAAGAATGCATCCTCTGGGACTAATGCTAAACTAGCTACTAGTGAGCCAGAGGTGCAACAACTTCTGAGTCAAGCTGATAGTCTGCGGGAATCACAAAAATACCAAGAAGCGCTCCAAGCTTACAAACAAGTTATTTCACGGCAAGCAGATATTGCCCAAGCCCATTGGGGGTACTGCTATAGTCTCAACAAACTAGGGCTGTTTACAGAGGCGATAGAAGCCTGCCAGCAAGGACTACAGCTCCAACCCAATTACCCAGAAGCACTATCTAGCCAAGGTTATGCTCTGGCACAGCAGCTGAGATATAAGGAAGCACTAAACAACTTTGACCAAGCACTCAACCTCAATGGTAATTTGGCGGAAGCCTGGAGTAACCGGGGAGTAACACTTCTGAGCTTGGATCGACCTGCTGAAGCAGTAGTTGCCTTTAAAGCCGCAACTAAGATTGAGCCCAATTATGCAGAAGCTTGGGCAAATCTAGGAGTAGCTCTCTGGAGGCTTGAACGTTTTGATGAAGCAATCACTTCGATAGAGCGGGCTTTGGAGATTCAACCGGAACACTCACAGTCAATTGCACTGCGTCGGCAGGCAAAGGTCAAATTGGGGTTGTAGTGCTGTTAATTGTTGATTGTTCATAGTTCATTGTTGATTGTGGAGAGCGATGAGCTATGAGCTATGAACCATGAACTATTAATCATGAACTATGAACCATAAATTATGAACCATAAACTAAGGCAAATTTGAAGTCGTTGACGAAAAGTTCAGTACTAACTAAACAAGCTTTTGTGATGATTGTATAACTATAGACATACCAATTCTACTCCGTCATCTCTCTGAGTAGGGAGGGGTTAACATAAAACAGTTAAAGATACGATGAAGTCAATTAAAGATATTATGAAGATGCGTAATAATGGTTAAAAACCTGACAGAATTTATGTCAAGATCAAATTGCTTCCATTGATCTTGTTCTCAGGGCTAAGAAATCATACCTGCTTGCTAGATTATCAAAGTCAAGCCCTTGGCAACCGGATTTTGAGACTGAAGTTTTGGAAGTCTGTCTTCAGTAAATACTTTGTGTTCCAAGTTGAGAGAAACCCCACTGCAAATTTTGATCTAGCAAGTTGACCATATCAAGCTTACAAGGAGGTACTCACAAATGTTGTACTCTAGGCGTTTGAGCCTTTTCCTTGGATTCAGTTTATTGACTTTGCCAGTGGTTTCAGTCAACAAGGCTCACTCCCAGACTCTTGAAGAGCATATGCTTAAAGATGCTGAGGGGGGAAATGAATCTTCAAGGGATTTAGGTAAATATAAGATTAGTTTAACTAATCTTAAGATTAGTGTAGAGAAACTAGGCAGCAATATTTTTTCTCAAAAGAATTCAGATTCCGAAGAGACTAAATTTGAGTTTGAACTCAATAATAGCCACAATCTTGAAATAGAAGAAGTCCCACAATTGAATGATTTTCAAGAGTTGGATGAAACTTCTCTTGCTGTGAGCTACAGGGTTCTAGAATTGCTCAATTCGTCCCCAGCAGATGATCAATTCCCAGAGTTAGCGCCAGGTCCTCCGCTGGAAGTACCAGAATCACTAACTATCTTTGATGGAGCGACAGCTTCTCCACTCACGAGTGTATCATTACCACCGATCATTAGTTTTCTAGTATCTTTCCCAGACAAAACAGAAGTACCAGAATTTATCCCTTGGGATATATCAGAAGCATTCTCAGGCGAAGCAACCGAAAGGATACCTGAAGCTTCGATTAGCCCTTTGATTTGGGTAGGAGTAGTGGCTATTGGTTGGTTGTATGGTAGATTTAACTCAAAAAAATAGAACCCAATTCAATCTTCTAACCGATAACCTAACTCAGCTAAACGCAAGCGGGATTGACGCCATTTAGGCTGAACTTTGACAAATAGTTCCAGGTAAACCTTGCCAGCGATGAGCTTTTGGATTTGTTGGCGAGCAGCAGAACCAATACTTTTAAGCATACTACCCTGTTTGCCAATCAAAATTCCTTTTTGGGAATTGCGCTCAACGTGGATAGTTGCTAGAACACGGGTAATCTTCGGTTGTTCTTCAACCACATCAATTATGATTGCTACGGAGTGCGGTACTTCCTCGCGAGTCAGTAGCAAAATTTGCTCTCGAATTAATTCCCCCATAATAAAGCGTTCTGGCTGGTCAGTTACTAGTTCGGGGGGGTAATAGTATGGTCCTGGTTCTAAGCGTTCAATGAGCTGTTGTTTTAGGGTTTCTAAGCCTACTCCTGTCAAGGCAGAAAATTTTTCTACCTGCCAGTTGTAGGGGGCAGCTATTTGGATGTAACTTTGATCCAAGGGTTGGTAGGATTCGGGTTGTTGGTCAGATTTGTTAATACCCAAAATTACTGGTGTTGGTGTGCGTGCCAGCAAATCGACAATGAAACGATCGCCTCCTCCTGCCTCTACCGATCCATCTACTAACAATAGCACCACATCTACCGACTCAATCGCTATCCGCGCATTTTGCACCAAAACTTTACCTAGTTGGTGATGCGGCTTGTGAATTCCTGGAGTATCTACGAAAATTATCTGTGCTTGTGGCGTCGTCAGGATACCTCGCAAGCGGTTGCGCGTTGTCTGTGCCACAGGCGAAGTGATGGCAATTTTTTGCTTCACTAGCGTATTCATCAGGGTGGATTTACCAACATTGGGGCGTCCAATTATGCCCACAAAGCCAGATTTAAATTCTGCTGGGGCTTGAGGAATTATTGCTCCCTCAAGAAGACCAGTTTTTTCCCTATTTATAACTAAGTCTGTTTTGTCGCTCTCTTCCATGAAAATTATTTAGCTAGTTCGGCAAGAAGACACGAATCTTTTAGTTAGGTATTAGGTAATTCTAGCGATAATTTCCCCAATCAGTTCAAGGAAATTGTGTGGATGTCTTTTGACTCCAAATAAACCTTCTAGAAAATTATAATAACCCCTTGGTAGGTGCTTGCTCATCAGTACAGCACCTTGGTCATTAAGTTTAAATAAATGACCATCACATAGGGCATAGCGTTTGGTGAGCATAATCCTTTCTTCTCTAATGAGAGCTGTTATAGTTTGCTCTCCGGCCATCTTGGCTGCTGTTGTTCTGTGCATGCCGTCATTGATTGTGTACCAATAACTGTTATCTTCAAATCTGTAAGCATTGACATGAATAGGTGGTGGTTTTTGTCCTAGCTGACGGTGAGCTAAGGCTAAGGATAATCGCCATTGATTCCAAGGTTTTGAAAAAACTCTATTTAACGGTATTATCTTTTCTTGATTGAGTTCAAGATATTCTCCTTCAGAAAAAAATGTTAAAAACCACTTGACATCCTCAGCGTCAATTTCCCAAGGTTTGACCTTGCCATATTCTGCCTGAATTGCACTAAATTGCTGTGACACGAGCTTTAGGTAAGTTATCATCGTCTCTACATCTACTTCTGGCGGCAGACATCTAGCTATTTGTTCTTTGTTTTGAGCTGTTAGTTTGGAAAGATATTTTTGCATTTTTATAGAAATGGTTGAACAGCAGCATACTCTTTCCCAGGAAGGAAGCAAAAGCTTTCACTGTTGTCAATGACCTAGGATGGTAACAGCGAGAAAAATTGAGATTAACTTAGCATTATAGATATTACATGTTCTCCTTCATTGACTGCATGGTTAGTGGAGACAGTATAGACTAAACCATCAGCTTGAGCACAAACATCAATTAAGGTCGGCAACTTCTTATCCTTATTAAAACTCAATAATTGGTATAACAGCTGTCCAGCTTTAATCGAACTACCTAAGGGCACTCTCGATTGCACCATGCCACCAGCAGTTGCATAGTATATTTGAGTTTGACCTTTGGGGATAAATTTTACCTGGTGTGAGCTTGTTGCTGTTAAAGGAAAACCAGGTATCTCTAAAACTCCTTTGTGGGCTAAATAATTTTTAATACCTAGGACTCCCTTTTGCACCGACTCTGGATTCATTACCATGCCAGAACCAAGTTCTAGAGTCCAGGAATCAAGATCAAACTTAATTTTTTTTCCTAATTGGGCTAATTTATTCTCCAAAACTAGCCAAGGCTTCATAAATGCCTCATCAAAGGTTTCACCGCCATATTCAGTGAGTAAAATTCCATAATCAAGTAGAAAAGCTTTAGCACTTTCTTCTCGGCTGTGGAAACAAAACAGATAGTCTATGGCTTGGTTGCTAGAACTATGTATATCAATAATGTAGTTGGCATCTAGACATAAAGATTGAAGCCTATATCGATACAGTTCATCAACAGGTAATCCGCTTGGTGATTGTAGTTTTTCTAAGTGTGTGTCAAAAGCAGACTGAATTCGCGCCAGATAATTTTTTCTAATTTCATCTGGTTGAAGATTAATTTGAGATTGGGCAAAGGTATTTAAATCTTCGCATTCTGGCTCATAGTCCCAAAAGATGCGATTCCAGTTTCTCCCATCGTAGGAATTGAATCTGCCAGTAGAAAAGCAATGATTGCGTTGATTAGTGCCGAGGGGATTACAGACAGGAACTAGCCAGATTTCCCCAGCAAGTTGGTTGGAATCAAGGGTCATTAAAAACTCAATTAACTGATTAATGACTGCATTGCCAACAATTTCTGCTCCGTGGAGGTTAGCCTGTAAATATACCTTTTTACCCGGTTGGATACCACTGAATTTATAGATTTGAAGTGAGAAACGATCCCCTGAGGAAAGTTGGAACAGTTCAATCGTTGAAATATTCGGAATCATCTTTATTCAATGTTGCTGGTAGCGCAATCAAAAGCAGAATCCATCATATCGCAGTCAGTCACCCCATTTGTCAAGCACTATCAAATCGATGCTGTATATGGTTAGTCTAAATGAAAGCTTAAATTTTCCTGTTCCCTCTGTTCAAGAATTAAATATACCAAAATAAAGATAGGACAGGCTCATTAGCAATAATCTAACTGCATGCAGCAATCCTCTGTTGATCCTTATCGATTTACCTGGTTTGATTGGTTTTGCCTCTGGTATCCACCAGGCTGGTTAATTTTATTCAATCGCCACTGGCAGCACTATCATCTAGATCAAGATGGTTGGAATTGGTTGGAATACGGATTATTTCTGATTCCAGGGGGATTTTATCTGGCATTGCTGCTGCGCTGGTTGCGTCTCGGTTGTCGTTCACCCCGCCGAGAAATTGCTCAGTTTCATCCGGAATATCAGCAGGCATTCCGAGACCAAGTACTGGCACCGATTATACAATACTATTTTCGCGCCGAATTAAACCAACTGGAAAATCTGCCCGAGCAGGAACCATTGCTGGTGGCGATGAACCATGCTGGGATGTCCTTTCCTTGGGATTTTTTGGGATTAGCTTATCTTTTAAGCAAGACGAGGGGATGGGTAGTGCAACCACTGGCTGGTATTTCTTTATTTGAGCATCCCTGGATGGTTTGGTGGCTACCTCCTGGATGGTCCCAAGCTTTGGGTGGCGTTAGAGCCCAAGCCGATGACTTTGAAGCAGCAATTGCCCGGAAAACAGTTATACTTTATGCGCCGGAGGGTTTGCGCGGTCCTTGTAAAGGTTGGTCAAAACGTTATCAGCTTCAGACTTTTGATCCTAGCTTTATTCCCTTGAGCGATCGCTACCAGATTCCTATTTTACCAGTAGTTTGCATTGGTAATGAGTTTTTACATCCTTGGGCTGTTAATTCTAAGAAGCTAGCGAAGTTAATTGGGATGCCCTTCTTACCTCTTTCGTTGGGTATGTTTGCTTTTGTTTTATTCCCTTCTTTGGGGGTTTGGGCGATGAGAACTCGGCTACGCTATTATCTTCAACCTCTCTATCAACCTTGGACAGAAATAGAGTTGGCAGGGAAGGTAGGGCAAGAGCAAAAGATGGGTTCAGGTAAAGGTAGAGTAATAGTTTATCGAGAAGCACAAAGACTGCGAGAAAAATTACAGACTCAAGTTAATAGATTGTCACACATTTAACTTGCATATTTGGATCGAGGGAGATGGGGAGAGGATTTTGATGAACCCTTCGCCTCTTACACTCTTGACTCGGAAACTCCTGCCTTTCTCTCAACGGTCGAAAGTGCTATCTAACTGTTCAGTTTTGTTAACAACTTCAATAGCAAGATGCTAGCCGAAATAAAATTGTAGGTAGAGGCATTAGCTTTTTGTCAATGCGTAAGTCCTATGACCAGCCCTTTCAAGGTGGTGAAGTCCTAAACCAAGATTGTGGTAGTTTCAGCCTTCAAAAAGCTTAAAATCTGAGCCGATGATGTGAACTTTTATCGACCTGACTC
The DNA here is from genome assembly GCA_010692645.1 of Symploca sp. SIO2E9. Classification (GTDB taxonomy): domain Bacteria; phylum Cyanobacteriota; class Cyanobacteriia; order Cyanobacteriales; family Coleofasciculaceae; genus SIO3C6. Next base: position 20,055 of record JAAHGS010000073.1, on the reverse strand, counting down.
AGGATGTTGGTACTGAAACCAAGGAGATTCGTAGATCACCTTGAAAGGGCTAGTCCTATGACTAGATCCTAGTAGTTAATACGAGAATTGATTGGTGTTTATGAAGTATCTTAACTTGTTATGTATAAAGCTCAATAATTTCCTGAAGTTATTTCATAACTCTAACCGAGACTTTGCCTTAGAAGTAGTCAAGACTGTTATCTCTGCTTTAGGGTTACTAGCTACGGTTTTTGCTGGTGTCGGGCTGCTCTTAACATTTTGTAACTCTCAAGAAGATAGAAGGCTGACGCAAGAAGGATTAGTTACAGAAAGGTTTTCTAAAGCTGTCGAACAACTTGGAACAGATAAAAAGAAAACAGTTCGTATAGGTGGAATTTACGCTTTAGAACGAATAGCTAAAGATTCCGATAAGGACTACTGGACAATAATGGAAGTTCTTACCTCCTATGTTCGAGAGAATTCACCTTTACCAGAAAAAGAACAAGAAGCCAAAGCAATTGATATTGATGTTCAAGCAGCGCTCACAGTCATTGGACGACGCCATATCAATCGCAGAAATTTAAAGAAGCTTGAAGAAGAAAAAAGTATTGATTTAACTAAAACTAACCTTACAGAAGCTAACCTCACAGAAGCCAACCTTACAAAAGCTCTCCTTGAAAGAGCTGACCTCACAGATGCGAACCTTACAAAAGCTCTCCTTGAAAGAGCTGACCTTAAAAGAGCTGACCTTAAAAGAGCTAACCTCACACAAGCTGTTATCACAGAACAGGCCAATCTCTACAAAACCAACTTTAAAGGAGCTAATCTCACAAAAGTTAACTTCACAGAAGCCAATCTCTCACAAACCAACTTTAAAGGAGCTAACCTTCAAAAAGCTAACCTCTATAAAGCCAATCTCATAAATGCTGACCTCGAAGGAGCTGACCTCAGAAAAGCTGACCTCAGAAGAGCAAACTTCCCACAAACTAAGCTCAGAAATGCTAAGCTCTTCTGCGCCAATCTCAGCAAAGTTCATAATTTAACTATTGAGCAAGTCAAATTAGCTGAAAAATGGGAGGAGGCAATATACGACCCTGACTTTCGACAAAAATTAGGATTACCATCGGCAAGCAAAAAGAATAATTGTCAATAATTAATTAGACACTGAATTATAGCGTTAACGGTATTACTACCATGAACATTAAACTTATCTTATCCATTCTTTCCACCCTGCTCGCCAGTAGCATCATTTTTTTACCAAAATCGGCTATTTTAGGAACAAAATTGGTTTTAGCAAATCGTGCAGTTGCACAAAAATCTGCTAACATACTCTCTCAAAATGCTCAGGGTGAAAATCAAGGTAATTTTCAACCAAGAGATAGGAAAGAAGACGAAAAATATAAAGGTAGAATGATAGGAGCAGGAAGTTTTCAAGCAGGAGGATGTCCATCTATAGATCCCCCTCCTCTGACTGCCTTCGTTACTGGCGATGGAACGACATCTTACCGGGTGACGACTGCTGAGCAAGCTCCAACTCTTTGGTTTTATTCTCCTTACTCGAAGCAGTCTGTTTCTAATCTCTCTGCTGAGTTTAAATTAATGGATAACAGGGAAGGAAGGGATTTATGGACTAAAGAATTTGTCCTAGAAGAAAAAGGTATTTTTCCTATTCAAATTCCACAAGAAAAACTACAACAGTTTGACAATAATTATTATTGGAGGTTCAAAATTATTTGTAAACAAACACAACAACAAGTTTATGTTAATGGTTATATTAAGCGGGTAATGTCGCCACGCTCAGCAGAATTAATAGACGACATGGAGCCAGAGGATAAGACTATTCTTTATGCTCAAAATGGTTTGTGGCTTGAATTTCTAACTACATACATTAACGAAATCTGTCCTGAAGATGCTGAAAAAGCTAAGGATCAAATTAAACTAGAGTTTAATTCAAAGTTTATTGGCTTGGGAAAGTATTCTGGAAATTACGTTAATAATATCATAAAATACTGCAATCCAAATTCCATGAATTAATTAGTTTCATAGCTTTTTCTTCAACATAAAAGTAATTAATTAGCCCCCTAGTTCAATTTCCTACAAGGACAAATCCTGCCCAATTATAGGGGCTATAGTCGTATTCTTCTCTAAGTCTATTTTGAGCAAGTCGCAGAGCTTCAGCTTTATTAATTTCATCTTGATTAACTAAATTTTCATAGAAATTTTTCACGAGTTGTCTCGTAGATATTGTTTCTGCATTCCACAGAGGTGCTATCGTTCCCCTTGTTCCAGATTTAATTGTTATTCCAGCAATTCCTAAAACAGCTCTTTTATCGCCTTTTGATGTTTGACAAGAACTTAAAAAAAGTAATTCTATAGGTCTAAGCTGATCTCTATTTTGTAGTAAGTTGCCCAATTCATTTATCTTAAGATAATATTTGTTAGGATCATTAGTTTCCTTAGACTCATCATCAGTAAATATATAGGTTTCTTTTGGGTCTGAACTAAACTGACCATGAGCTATTATATGAATCATTGTATAAAATGTTTTTTGGATTTCTCTTTTTAGATTTTCTTTGGTAAACTTACCTTCAGAAAGTATTTGGTAATTTTCCAATTTTTTTATAATAGAAGATGCTTGTTCTTTAACTTCGTCTTTAATATCATAGAGTTGGGGACGCTTTTTAATTGCTCCTACAATTAAAGCTTTTAACTGATTTGTTTTAGAAGCTTGATATTTTAGCAGTTGAATGCCAGGAGATATAGTTGTGGCATATCCTTTTTCAACTACAAAATGCTCCCCATCGAAGAGAGCCGACATGGGAATTCTCCTAAATTCATTATCCGAAACAAAAATTAATAATTTAATTTTTTCTTTCTTTAAGTTGTTTTCAAGTTCTCCAATGAGCCATTGATATAATTGGTGTAGTAGTTTTTTTTGCCCCTGAATTATTGCAGTCTGATCATTTAATGCATTACAGTTTAGATTTCTACAATCCATAGTTTCAAGAGCCTTATCTACTGTTTGTATTACTGAATCTTTTGATGCTCGAGTTTGGAGGTATTCCAACTTTTCTTTGCCTGGTAACTTAAGTATGACCGCTATCTGGTTTTTCAAAACAATTGAATAAAGGAAAGCTGCTTTTGTCGGATAATTATCAAGAATCTGATCAATTCCTTTAAACAATGCTTCTATTCGCTCATTATACTTACTAATTCGTTGGATTTTAACTGTCTCAATATTCCCTTGTAGGTTACACCGAAGGAAGTTCTCTAATTCTGCTAATTGAAGAGAGTCAACATAGTAAATGGCTTTCTTGAGATTTTCTTGAGGGGGATTATTTTCGCCAACAGGTAAAAGCAGAGCTACTAGCTCTCTATAGAGAGGTTCCACATTATCTCTAAAGTTAAACTGCACATCTGAATTGATAGCAAGCAAATCACTGCGAACAGATTCGAGAGTTTCAATGGCAGCCTCGTAATTAGTGATCGCCTCTTTTGTTTTCCCCTCAGCTTCCAACAGCCGCCCTAGCTGCCACTGCCATTGATAGGCTATGTCTGGTGCTTTATCCGGCTGGGCACGATATAAAGCCTCCTGAGTCAAACATTGAGCCTTTTTCCTAAACTCCTGCTCTTTTTGGCACAACTTCTCAAATTCCGGAACTTTCGGCTTTTGAGATAGCTGCCCCAGATATTCGTACAACCCACCCAAATTACCGATCGCATAAGATTCAGTATGCCTATCTTCTAAATCTCGTTTATTTTCTAACTCTTTTGATTCTTCAATTGCAGTGTGGATTTGTTTAGTAATTTCTTCCCAAGAATGTGTTGCTTGAGGATATTTCTGTTGCAGGCAAGCTAGACTTTTGGCATAGTTGATTCGGGCATAAACTCTCGACTGATTTTCAGGAAGGTCATTGATGTTAATTTGAGAAGATAAATTGTCGGCTTCTTGCCAATTATTTTGTGCTAGTAATAAACTCAGACGATTGAGCTTGGCTTTAATCCGCAGCTTTTCTGGAATGGATTTATCATTAGCGATTACCTGGCTATATTTTTGCTCAGCCTCCTTATATTTTTGCTCAGCCTTCTTATGCTGATCTTCTAAAGCCTCATTATTATCGGGACGAGTTATCTCCTCACAGCGCCAGGGGATATATTCATACTTTGGCTCTGCTAATCGATCGCGTATTAGATTTCCCTGAGCTCTGTAAGTATTCCCTAGACTAAGTTTCGTGGCAGCTTTAGCATTTGGTTCATCAGCCAAATTTAAAGCTTTTAGTAAAACGGTTTCGGAGTCGTTTAACCTGCCAATTGCACGCAGAACATCACCGAGACTGCGCCAGACAGAAACCTGGACATAGATGAATATTTCTCTGAGTTCTCTCGCCTGCTTTAGAGCTTCAGGAGTTAACTTCTTATCCTGATCCTGGCAAAAATCAGAGTCAGGTTCTTTGCTTGCTTCGGAGTCAGATCCTTGGGCTGGTTTGGAGTCAAGCCCTAAAGCTGATACTAGCGTACTACAAGCGCGAGCGTACAGTCCCAATTCCTGAAATATACGACTGAGGTTAGTCGAAGTTATAGCTAGATTATTCCACTTTTTTTGGGATTCAAAACTTTCTATAGCTTCTTGCAAAGAATTTACCGCTTCAGAAACCCTTCCGTTCTTATAATAATTTCTTCCCTCTTCCACCAATTCCTCAGGCGTCTTCTGAGACTGGTAAGCTGACCTTTGGGATAAAACAGGTGGGATACCTACGAAGAGGAATATACCGAGTACAAGCAAAATCAGTAAACGGTATCCCCTCCCTCTGAAAAGACCTACCCACGAATAGATAAGCCTTAGAAAGAAGGATTCCACTGCACGGTGAAAAGTATACCGTTTTCTTGCCATGTCCTGTCCCTCAAATCAACGTCTACTAAAGGAATGCCCCAGTCAAGGCGAGCGTTAAAATTATTGCCCTGTTGCCACTGCAAACCAATGCCAACAGATGCTAAATTGTTTGGGTCTGGGTTAGTTCTGTCAGAGCTGTTCCAGCCTATGCCATAATCAACAAAAGGAATTAGCTGTAACATGCCTTCCCCCTCAAAAATCCGGAGAATGGGCAGCCGCACTTCCGCAGAGGCAAACAGCCCATTGTCAGTTATGATCTGGTCTTGTCGATAACCTCTAACACTACCCAAACCACCAATAGCAAACTGCTCTGAAGGCAAGAGTGCTTCGGCGAGTTGGGCATTGACACGAACCAACAGCAAACTGTTCTCGGCTAAAAGCCTTAACCACTGGGCTTGCCCTCGCCAAGCAAAAAAGCGGCTGTCGGCAATCTCCTCGACTCCAGAGATTTGTTCATTAACAGTTGAGTTAAAAGCATCTAGTCCTAAGCTGAATTCGGAGCGCAAGGCGATAACTTCTCGGGGATTTTGCCGCGTCCAATCTTGAAAAAACCGTAGTGCAAAGATGCGGGTACTGCCATTATCATCTGCTCCTAGACTAAAGCGGAAGGGCTCATCAAAGAGGAAGGACTCACTTTCCCGCCAAAATCCTGTCAAACCGAGGGCTAATTCCTGAAAAGTCCGTCCCTTGATGCTTCGGATGATCGGCTGGCGCAGACTAAGTTCGTAGTAGCGCGACTCTGATTCAATATCTAAATCGTTAAAGGGAGGCTCAATAACATCGTTCTCACTCTGCAAGTAGGTAAAACGGAGGGTGCCATTGCTGGAATTTAAGGGCAACTCATAGCTCAGATCTAGGCGATCGCTGCCATCGCTATTGGTGTAGCCTAAACTAATAGCATCCCCCAGCCCCAGTAAGTTGGCTTGTCTGAGTACAACTCCCCGTTCAAAACTGCCAACACTGGGAGAGCGACCATTATTCAAGGACACTTGAGGATTAAAGGTAGGTGCCTCACTGTACTGAACCTCAAGTATACTTTTGCCAGTATCTGACCCCCTCGCTAGTTTAGCTGCAATAGATTCAATTAGGGGGTCTAGTTGCAGCAGTTGCAGCGCTTCCTGCAATTGGTTAACGTTTAAGGGTTCTTCCAGCTCAACCCCTAAGCGCGATCGCACATAATTATTCAGTCTCCCATCGCCGAGAGCTATTACCTCAGGCTCTTCCTCTAATTTGCCTTCAATTACCTTGATTGTGACTACTACTTCTTGATCTGGTTTTATATCTTTTGGAAGGACAGTAATCGCACCAGAAGTTCTGTATCCTTTCTCTATGTAGAATTTGGTGACGGCCAAAGCAGCTTGGAGTAGTTCGGCACATGAAAGGGGTTCCTGTTTGAACTCCTCAGTGACTTGAGTTAATTCTTCTTGAGTGAATACTGTGTTACCCCTGAAATTGAAATCTTCAACAGTGATAGTGCTGGGACATCTTTCCAGAATTTCTGCTGGAAGTGGAGGAGAAAACTGTTCTGGAGTTTCTAGTGATGGAGGCGGCTTTGGCTTTGGAGGTATCTGAGGAACAGGGGAAGGCGAGGGACGAGGTGGAATGACATCCTGTGGCGGCGGAGTTTCCGGAGGTGTTCCGCTGTTAGGAATTTGAGTCAGCTCGATGGCGTGCACATTAAAAGAACTAAATGTCAAGCTGCTCAAGATTACTATAATTCTATACAGCCAGTGTTTAAACATGTCAAATCTCTATTGAGCAAGACAAGGTGAAATTAGCTGAGTCTTGGCTGGGTGGGGAGAATTGATTGTCGTTTCTGAATCAGACCTATTTTCTGAATTGGGTTCAAGGGAAATCCAATCCTCGAGTGTTGTATCAGCATTGAGGGGATCTTCTGGATGAGGAGGTGAGCCACCGCGTCCAATTTCAAAATAGGCAACAGCTTCCTTCCCTCTAACTGTTTGGCACCCTTGGCTAATTTCGGTGTTAACTGGATCCTGTGGTAAGGTAATCAATGCGGCAAGGTTGTCGTCGATCAAGCCCTCTGTACTAAAAGTCCCAGGTGCTCCAAACGTTGAACTGACTGTCATATCGCTTAGATCGGTGGTGCGATCGCGGAACTCAATGCCCAAGATGGCGTTAGTCGTGATGTCGATACTACCTCCATTCCCCATGCCAGCATTGGCGGTGATATCGCTATTTTCGGAAGGGAAAGCGAGAATAAAGGGGGCGTTAATCGTTATATTCCCGCCATCACCGCCAAACTGCTCTTCGCCTGCGGTGGTAGAGATGGAACTGTTGCGGCGTAATAGCAATGGATCGTCGCTTATCTGGAGTGTAATATTTCCCCCATCCGTGCTTGCAGTTATTGCTGAGATTGCTGCCTGATTGTCAAGGATTAGAGAGCCTGAGATCATGTCGATATCACCCCCTTTTCCGACACCCCGGCTATCGACAGCTACCCTGGCACCATCCCGAATGATTACAGTTCTGGGGTCGATGAAGATACTGCCACCATCGCCTTTGGAATCTTCAGCCGTGTTGGCAAAGAGTCCAGTGTTATCCCCATCAAAGAAGACAGTATCCCGAGCATTGATTACTACGCTACCTGCATTTCCCTGCCCTCGAGTAGTGGCAGCAAGTTGTGCGCCATTAGTAAGAGTTAGCGATCCAGTTGTAATATCAATTCGACCGCCATCGCCATCACCTAGCATTTCTACTGTGCTTAAGGCTCCACTACCAATTCCGGTGCTACTTACCCCATCAAAAGAGACTGTATCGCGAGCATTGATGATAATATCGCCAGCATTTCCCAGACCAACAGTACTAACTACTATGCGAGCACCATCAGTGACCGCGAGTGAACCAGTATTGATATTTACTTTACCGCCTCTACCAGTTCCTTGTTCTACCGTGCTAAAGGCAGCACTAGGATTACTATTACTAACTCCATCAAAGGAGACAGTATCGCGAGCATTGATCGTTATATCACCTGCATCTCCTCTTCCTCTGGTTAAAGACTGCAGTTGAGCACCATTGGTGACAAACAACGAACCAGTGTCGATGTTAATGTCGCCTGCAATGCCTACACCCTCAGCTCCTACCGTGCTAAAAATTTCACTTCTGTCTAAGGAAACTTTATCGCGTACAGTAATTGTTACACTGCCAGCATTTCCTTGTCCGTTGGTCTGGGCTTGTAGTGCTGCACCATTAGTGATGGACAATGAGTCTGCTTTAATGTCAATGTTGCCTCCATCACCTATTGCTCCTGATGAAACTTTGCTTACGATCCCACTAGAAATTCCATCGTTTCCTACACCTTCAAAAGAGATGTTATCGCGGGCAGATATCTTCACATTTCCAGCATTACCCTGTCCTCTGACTTGGGTTTGCAGTTGAGCGCCATTGGTTAAAAAAAGCGAACCTGTTGTGATGTCAATAATGCCCCCTTTGCCTACTCCTATCGTTCCAACATTGCTAAAAGCTCCGCTCGCATCAAAAGACACTGTATCGCGAGCATTTATTTTTATGTCACCTGCATTTCCTAGTCCCAAGGTAGTGGCTATCAGACGAGCCTCATTTGTTACCGAAAGCGAACCTGTCTCGATCGTGATGTCACCACCATTACCGATGCCTTCAAAATCCGGTATTTCTAGCACCGAAGTGATTGCGCTACCAAATTTATCGAAGTAAACAGTTTCACCTGCTTGAATAGTTATATTTCCTGCATTGCCCTGCCCGAGAGTTGAGGTAGCGATGGAAGAATTATCAATGACTGAGATCGATTCAGTGGCATTTAACTGAACGTTCCCAGCGTTTCCTTGTCCAAACGTTGAGGTAGTTAGTAAAACATTGTCAGATAAGGAAAGTGTTCGCGTTTGGATATCGATGTCACCTCCATTCCCTGTGTTTGACTCTCCCACAACAATCTCAATTGCACTATCTCCAGATAATGAAACCGTATCACGGGCTTTGATCGTTATACTGCCTGCATTTCCCAGCCCCAAGTTGTTAGCAGTCAGTTCAGCATCATTGGTGACAAAGAGCGAACCTGTAGTAATCTCAATGGTTCCACCATTGCCAACTGCCCCTGCTTGTACATTGGTTGATACCAGACTAGGGAATCCGTTGTCGTCACCTACTCCGTCAAAGGAGACGGTATCACTAGCATTAATTGTTATACTGCCTGCATCTCCTTGTCCTAAGCTTATAGCAGCCAAAATAGCCCCATTGGTGACAGAAAGCGACCCGGCTCGAATATTGATATCACCAGCATCACCCTGTCCCTGTCTAGAATTGATGGCTTCTACCGTAGCCCCATTGCTGATAAAGAGGGACTCAGCTTGAATATTGATATCACCAGCGTTCCCCTGCCCAAAATTGCTGGCATCCACAACCGAACCATTAGTTACAGAAAACGAATCAGCTTGAACATTGATGTCACCTGCATTGCCTGTTCCAAATGTAGCACTGCCGATTGTTCCATTGGCAAGAGAGATAGATTCTTTGGCAATAAGGGTAATATTGCCAGCATTACCAGAGGCAGAAGAAGAGATGAAGCGGTTGGTTAAGTTAATATCACTACGACCATCGATAATTACTGAACCGCCGTTACCAGCAAAATTACCAGATGTATCACTCGTAAGAATTTCTCCTACTTCAATCACTCCACTTGTTAGTAAGCTGTTGGGTTCGTACTGATTCGTCAAAAAGACAACTCCATCGGGAGCAAACATCGTAATGCCGTTGATTGTGATGTCTGCACTCGTTGCTGTATCAGTAATTGTCGGAGGTTCCAAGGCGGTTAAGTCAAGGTTGATAAAAAAGCCATTGATGCCTGTAAGTCCTAATGGAATACCAACCTCAGTTGGGTCTATCCCAGCTCTTACATCTAAGGTCGGTTGAACACTCCCATCAATAGACAATACAGTCCCATTAGATAAGGTAATGTCCTCCGCGATAAAGTCCAACGTGTCTGGAGCAGCGATGATAATAGTACCCGGAACAGTCACACTACCACCTGAAAAAATGTGCAGAGAATTTCCAAAGTAGTTATTGAAACTAACATCACCAAGGGAGCGAATTACGGGATCATAGAGACTAAAAAAATCCCCTAGACTTTCATCCAACTGCTCAATCCGAAAACTCCCCCCACTCCAATAGTGGGCATCTCCTCCCACAGGATTAGTTGATCGCAATACCATATCCCCACCAGAGAACAAGCCGCTATGGGGATGATTCAAGGCAAAAATATCCACCCCTTGATTCCCTTGTACCAGTAGCTGACCACCAGCTGCGGCAATGAAAGGATGGTCTATACTATCCCTCACCCGCACTGTATCCTTCGCCAGGAGCCTCAAGTCCCCAACCGTCCCCAACTGGCTTTCTACCAGAATCAGATTATCAGTAGCCGACAGCTCCGCCCCTTGGGCACTCAACTGCTGCACCGCAATGTCCCCTGCTGACAAGGTTGTGCCCGACTCAAGCAGCTCGACTTTTCCCTCATCATTAACCCTCAACCCCGTTTCATTCCCTCCATCAGCTACCAACTCCGACCAAGATAAAGCTGAGTTCTCTAGTTCACTGCTACCTTCTGCTAGTGGTTGAATCTCCTGCCCTAATATTTGCCCGGCTTCTCCTAGCTGCACCACAGCCATAGTGCCGTCTGCTTCCATTCCCCCCACAGTAGAGATAGCCAAATCACCCCTTGGTGCCGACAGCTGACCTGTACTGACAACTGTTCCCCCTACCAAAGTTAGGTTACTTCCAGCTTCTAAGTCCCCTGCATTAATCATTGCTCCTGCCTCTTCCCCTTCAAATTGCAAGCCTACTGTAACGGGAACATCAATAGTTAATAGAGGAGGTGCTTGCGGATTTGTGGCACTAAACTGACTGCCATCGGGGAACATTAAACTACTAGCTGTACTAGTAACCAAAGAACCTCGCATATCCAACCTGGCATTGGGTCCAAAGATAATGCCATTGGGATTGAGAAAAAACAGATTAGCATCACCCAACACTCCCAATGTCCCTAATAAGTGGGAAGGATTGTTGCCTGTGACTCGACTGAAAATATTCTCAATCGCGGCAGGATTAGCAAAATAGGCTCCGCGCCCTTCGCCGATATTGAATTCTTGAAAACTATGGAAGAGGTTAGCACCTCTTGTCGCTCCGCCATCAATGCGCTCAGTTTGCGAATTTATCGGCGTGACGACAGAACTTTCAGCGCCCAGGGTACCATCGGGTATAATTTGAGCTAGGGCACTTCTTGCAGAGAAAGCCAGCGTCGCTGTGCTGAGAACCAACGAGATGGCGAGCGATAATTTCCGTGACTTACATTGCCAGTTGGCCATCATCTGAGAGACCTCCTCTCGAAAAGCAGTGCTTAGTCAGGTCGAAGGCAAGGACTAATTGTCTTGAGGTTTCTTCTTGGTGGTACCAAGTTGCGTTCTAAGCAATAACTCTCTTTCTCCTCTACTCCCTCCCAACGAGTAAATTGCTTATTTGATGGCAACTTGCTATGAGCTGCTACTAAATATTATGGAGCATATGATTAGCCTCCAGGTAATTGTGAAATAATTTGAAATAATCTAGAGAATGCTCCCCTTAAGAGCCTTGAATAAACTGAAACCAGATTTTTCTTCTTAGACCTCCTCCTTGAAATATTTCAAATTTCTATTGAGCAAGACAAGGTGAAATTAGCTCAGTCTTGGCAGGGTGGGGAGAATTGGTTGTCGTTTCTGAATCAGAGCCATTTTCTGAGTTGGGTTCAGCCTCAATCCAATCCTCGAGGGCTGTATCAGCATTGAGGGGATCTTCAGGATGAGGAGGTGAGCCACCTCGTCCAATTTCAAAATAGGCAACAGCTTCCTTCCCTCTAACTGTTTGACACCCTTGGCTAATTTCGGTGTTAACCGTATCCTCTGGTAAGTTGATCAACCCGCGAGTTGAGTCAATGCCGGAGGTATTAATTTCTACCACACCGTTAAGTTCGGGGTTTTGTTGAGAAAAAGCCGTGATGTCGCTTAAAGGAGTTAGTTGCCTCCGGAATTCAATGCCAAATAGCTCTTGGGTAGTAATCCTAATCACTCCTCCCCTACCGAAGAAAGCATTGGCGATAATATCGCTATTTTCTGAAGGAATAGCAATGATGAAGGGGGTGTTAATTGTGATATTACCGCCATCTCCTCCAGCCTGAGCATTACCTGCGGTGGTAGATATCTGACTACCGTTGCGCAATAGCAATAAGTCCTGAAACTCGAGAGTAATATTACCGCCGTCCGTACTCAATGTCTGTGCAGAGATAGTTCCTCGATCCAGAGTCAGAAAGTAGCCTCCAATATTGATACTACCAGCAATTTTTGTTCCGCTACTATCGACAATGAGTTTCCCTCCGTTAATAATTTCCAAGGTATTCAGCGTTACTGTGATGCTGCCTGCATCCCCCTTGTCCAAAGTACTGGCAAGCACTTCAGCATTATCGACTACCTCAAGGAAGCTAGCGTTGACGATAATGTTACCGCCACTACCCTCAACTGGCTCTGACTCTGTTCCGCGCTCTGCTGTACTGCGCAACGTTCCCCGATTAGTGACAGAGATTTTAGAAGCATTAATTTGCAAGTTCCCTGCATTCCCTTTGCCAAAAGTGCTAGTAGTTAAGGAAGAACCATTTAAAATCTCTAGCGAGTCGGTTTTAATCTCGATATTGCCACCATTGCCTACCCCTGTCATTTCCACTTTGGTGAATGCACCACAATCCTCACCTAATCCACATTGATTCTGGGCATCAAACAGGATAAATTCACTGGCATTGATTTTGACATTACCTGCATCTCCTTGACCAAAAGTTTGGGCAAGTAAGGTCGCATTACCAATAACAGAAAGACGGTCGGTATTAATAATAATATCGCCGCCCTCACCATCGGTTTGTCGTTCTACAGTGGTGCGTAAGGTCGCCTGATTATTGAGGAAAACTTGATGAGCATTAATGAGTAAATTACCAGCCTTTCCCTGACCAAAATTGCTAGTCGTCAGAGAAGCACTATTCAATACCTCAAGTAAGTCAGTACTAATCTCGATGTTGCCACCTTTGCCCTCTAGACTTTGCCTTTCTACTTGAGTGAATGCTCCACTGTTTTGTCCGTCAAACAAGACAGACTCATGAGCATTAATGAGTACATTGCCTGCCTCTCCCTGACCAAAAGTGCTAGCTCGTAATTCTCCTCCATTCTTAACTGAGAGGCGAGCTGTATTAATAATTATATTGCCACTATTACCTATCACCCCTGCTTCGGCTGTGCTGAAAACATCACCACCATCAAAGGATACAGAGGAATCGGCATTAATGGTCACATCTCCTGCATCCCCTTCTTGACCAAAATTACTGCTTCGTAACTGAGCGCCATTGCTAATTGAAAGTTGGTTTGTATTAATAAGAATATTGCCGCCCTTGCCCCTGCCATCTATATTTACTTGGCTAATTACATCACTTCCTAAACCATCAAAGGAGATAGAGGAATCGGCATTAATAGTTATATTTCCTGCATCCCCTTCTTGACCAGAATTGCTGCTTTGTAACTGAGCGCCATTGCTAAGGGAAAGTTGGTCAGTATTAATAACAATATTGCCGCTATTGCCTCTTCCTTTTTTTTCCACTGTGGTGAAAACATCACCACCATCAAAGGAGATAGAGGAGAGAGCATTAATGGTCACATCTCCTGCATCCCCTTCTTGACCAAAATTACTGCTTCGTAACTGAGCGCCATTGCTAACCGAAAGTTGGTTTGCATTAATAAGAATATTGCCGCCCTTGCCCCTGCCATCTATATTTACTTGGCTAATTACATCACTTCCTAAACCATCAAAGGAGATAGAGGAATCGGCATTAATTGTTATATTTCCTGCGTCCCCTTCTTGACCAGAATTGCTGCTTTGTAACTGAGCGCCATTGCTAATTGAAAGTTGGTCAGTATTAATAACAGTATTGCCGCTATTACCTCTTCCTTCTTTTTCCACTGTGGTGAAAATATTACTACCATCAAAGGAGACAGAAGAGAGAGCATTAATGGTCACATCTCCTGCATCCCCTTCTTGGCCAAAATTACTGCTTCGTAACTGAGCGCCATTGCTAACCGAAAGTTGGTTTGTATTAATAAGAATATTGCCGCCCTTGCCCCTACCAGTTTTATTTACTTGGCTAATTACATTACCTGTAATATTAGTATGACTGCGAGAATCTATGAAAACATTACCGCCGTTACCATCTCCACTACTGACATCAATATTCCTCACTTCAATATTTCCATCCAGGGATGTATTCGACCGATATTGATTCGTTAAAAAGACAACTCCCCCTAAGTTGTTAATAGTGCCTATCTTAATATCTGCACTTGTTCCAGTTCCATCAGTGTTTAGAGGAACGGCAGAGAAGCCAGGGGGGTTGACTGGGGTGATTCCGGTAGGAGCAAAGGCTATAGTTCCGGCTCTAATATCCAGGGTAGGCTGAGCGTTACCATTAATGGCAACTACAGTTGTCCCATCAGAGAGCGTCACATCCTCCTGAAGCGAGTTAGCTACTGTGTCTGGGCCTGTGATGGTAATTGTTCCTGGAATATTCACGCTCCCGCCAGCCAAGATATGCAGAGAGGCTCCTGTATAACTGTCAAAACTAACATCACCACTGACGCGAATCACGGGGTCAAATGGACTAAACAAATCCCCCAGACTTCCATCCAACTGCTCAATCCGAAAACTGCCCCCACTCCAATAGTGAGCATCACCCCCCACCTGAGAAGCACTTCGTAACACCATATCCCCGCCAGAAAACAGCCCACTGTCAGGATGATTCAAGACAAAAATATCCACCCCTTGATTCCCCTCAACCAAGAGTTCCCCTCCCGCAGTAGCAATGAAAGGATGCTCTATATTATCCCTCAACCGCACTGTATCCTGCGCCAGCAGCGTCAAGTCTCCAACTGTCCCCAATTGGCTTTCCACCAGAATCAGATTTTGATTCGCTGAGAGCCTCGCCCCTCGGGCACTCAACTGCCTCACGGCGATGTCCCCCTCCGAGACAGTTGTACCCGACTCAAGCAGCTCGACTTTTCCCTCATCATTAACCGTCAAACCCGTTTTATTCCCTCCATCAGCCACTAACTCAGGCCAAGATAAAGCTGATGTTTCTAGTTCACTGCTACCTTCTGCTAGTGGTTGAATCTCCTGCCCTAATATTTGCCCGGCTTCTCCTAGCTGCACCACAGCCATAGTGCCGTCTGCTTCCATTCCCCCCACAGTAGAGACAGCCACCTCACCCCTTGGTGCCGAAAGTTGACCTGTGCTAGCAACTGTTCCCCCTACCAAAGTTAGGTTACTTCCAGCTTCTAAGTCCCCTGCATTAATCATTGCTCCTGCCTCTTCCCCTTCAAATTGCAAGCCTACTTGAATAAGAACATCAATAGTTAATAGAGGAGGTACTTGCGGATTTGTGGCACTAAACTGACTGCCATCGGGGAACATCAAACTACTAGCTGTACTAGTAACCAACGAACCTCGCATATCCAACCTGGCATTAGCTCCAAAAATAATGCCATTGGGATTGAGAAAAAACAGATTAGCATCACCCAACACTCCCAATGTCCCTAATAAGTGGGAAGGATTATTACCTGTGACTCGACTGAAAATATTCTCAATCGCGGCAGGATTAGCAAAATAGGCTCCGCGCCCTTCGCCGATATTGAATTCTTGAAAACTATGGAAGAGGTTAGCACCTCTTGTCGCTCCGCCATCAATGCGCTCAGTTTGCGGATTTATCGGCGTGACGACAGAACTTTCAGCGCCCAGGGTACCATCGGGTATAATTTGAGCTAGGACGCTTCTTCCAGAACAAGCCGCAGCCACTGTACTCAGAAGCAACCAGATGGCGTAGGATAATTCCCATGACTTACATCGCCAATTTGCCATCATCTGAGAAGCCTCCTCTCGAAAAGCAGTGCTTAGTGAGGTTGAAGACAACCACTAATTGTCTTGAGATTTCTTATTGTTGATACTAAGTTGCTTTCTAACCAATAACTCTCTTTCCCTCCTCCTCTCTCCGAACGAGTAAATTGCTTATTTGATTGCAACTTGGTATGAGGTGGTATTAACCTATTATGGAGCATATGATTACCCTCCAGCTAATTTTGCAATTAATCGTAAGGAAATTTGTCTGAACCAAGAATCCCCATCTTCAAAACTCCTAGAGTTGAGGGTAGGGAGCGTTATTGGTAAAATTCAATATCTGTTAGCATGCAATCACCAATGAGCGAGAATCACACTCGGATTGATTTGGATTTGCCGCCCCCTTTTCCCGAGCATACTCAACTTCCAGAGTCAGATGACACCTTTGTGAAAAATTTCCAAGAGCATCCTCAATGCCTGATCTTAACCGATTCTCTTGGTCCTGTATTAGAAAAGTTGCACCCTGATGGGAACTATACCATTGGGCAAGATTGTGGTATTTACTGGCGAGAAACTGAACCCCCAGAACAAGGTGCCCAAGCCCCAGATTGGTTTTATGTACCCAATTTTCTTACCCCTACTCCCTACTCCCTACTCACTACTCCCTAAATAATATTTAGTTGCCTGTGACATCTTGAGTTGGAGTAACCTTTCTTCTCCTAACTTCTGCCTAAAATTAGGTTTGATAGGACTAACACCTAGAGTGCGAATTATTTCCGCTGCAATTGCTTTTGCTAAAAGTGGTGGTACGGAGTTTCCTATTTGTCGGAATCCATGCCATTTAGTCACATGAAATCTAAACCAATCAGGATAGGAATGCAGCCGCGCTGCTTCGCGTACAGTAATGCATCGTGGTTTAAAGGGATGAATTGGTCTAGCCGAAGTGAAAGCACCTCGATTACCGTTAGTTCCGGCTCTAAGTGTGTTACAAATACCTTGAGGATGGAGCTTAAAAAAGCGGCTAACTTTCTCCATTTTACCGGGTAAAGTTTCCGCAAATCTAGCTGCAGTTTGAGCATTATGCATTGTCCGCAGCGAAGAAGTTAGCATCTGTAGATTATATTGGCGCTGATAAGAGTAATCATCTTCTAGAGGACAAATGCAGCGCAGCTGTCTAACATAATCACTTGCTTCTCCATACTCTACTATAGCCCAATCCTTTTTCCACAATTCTGGATAATTTTCTACCTCTGGCAAGTCTCCGATCGCATCTTCAACTGTTGGACAAAAAGGCAGTTTATACATATCTTTAGAGATAAATTTTCCTGGTTCAGTATTACTTTGATAAATTGATGCTTGAGTAAACACTTCAGGATATTTAGGCAAAGACAAATCTTCTCTACATCCGATGATAAATAACCTAATTCGCTTTTGTGGCACTCCATAGTGAGCAGCATTAAGTACTTGATATTTTTCTTCTACTTCATAACAGTTTTTCCTAAGTTCATTAATGATTTTTACAAGGAATTTACGATGTTCTCCTATCGCCAGACCTGGTACATTTTCAAGTACAAAAAATTTGGGTTTTAATTCTAAAACTAACCGTATAAAATCAAAGATAAGAGAGTTCCTAGGGTCGTCCAAGGTACGCTTACCAATCAAAGAAAAACCCTGGCAAGGAGGACCACCGAAGACTACATCAATATCACGCTCTCCGATAGAAGAATTGTTTCTTATTTCCTTTGCTGTTATCTCAGTGACACTCTTGCAGAGGATAGACCAAAATGGGAAGTTGAATTCGTGGGTAGCGCAATGGATGGGGTCTAATTCCACAGATGCTAGCACATCGAATCCAGCTTGTTCAAAGCCCAAAGTCATGCCACCTGCCCCTGCAAATAAGTCTACGCCAATAGGTCTTTCTTCCCATTTGTTCTTAGTCACAATATCGATTTCTCTGGTAAACGCATCAACGAGTAGCGGTAAAGTCTTCGCACTTGACAGAATACCACAGTTGTAATTATCGGATTTTTCAGAATTAATTTTTTTTGTTATAGTGGCGGCGAATCATTAGTGAGTCACAGATGAATCCCTCCGAGTTTCCTAATATCGCTAAGTCTGAAGTGCCCCATTTTGAAGAATCAGGAAGAATTAACAAAGATGGCTTATTGCCTGCTGAAATCTATAGGCTAGCACTGGATTACTTAGTGATTACCTGTGTTGATATTGTTTTTCTCTATCAAAATCATATTTTATTAGGAAAACGCAACCAATATCCGAGAAAGGGGTGGTGGGTTATTGGTGGGAGAATGTTCGCCGGAGAAAATCCAAAATTCTCTGTTCAAAGAAAAGCAAAACAAGAAGCTGGGCTACATCTTGATGTTGAGCGCTTTGAGTATATTAATGCTTATTCTACTTGCTTTTCGCTGCGTTCTCAAGAACCACAATATAATGGTTTACACAGTGTGAATTTAACTTACAAAACTCAGTTGACACTCTCAGAAAAAAATCAACTACGACTAGTACACTCTGAATATGATCAGTGGCAGTGGTTGGAATTAAATGCCGTTTCTAAGTTGTTAGACTTAAACAATGAATTAGATAGGGCATTGTTGAGGATATTGCAAGATGTTCAATAATGAGTTCGGCTTTTCTAATAGGGGTATCATTTTGGTAGCGTAGCTCAAATTCCTGGCGAGTGAGGCGATCGCCATTTTCCAGTAATGGTATTTTATTAGTAGCGACGCTCATTTTTTCTCAGCTTGTCCGGCAAGGAGCCGGGCTTTCGCCCCGCTTCGCTAACACGTCTGAACCCGGAGGGTCAGCGTGAGAGGAATTGCCAGTTACAGCAACGTAGTTGCTCAACTTAACGATTGATTCCGAAAACTCATTAATTGTGATTGTAGAATAGAAAAGGGAGGGGACAAGAGTGATAATAGCCCACCAATACAAATTACTACCAACGTACTTGCAGCGTTGCAGGCTTAATAAATGGCTCGACATGTTGCGCTGTCAATACAATTACATGTTGGCGGATAGATTTGATTGGTGGTCAATGAATCGCTGTCCTATTAACTCCTGTCCTTTGACTTGCAGTATTACAGAACTTAGAGAGAAGCCAGAATACTACGGGCAAAAGCGCTCATTAGTTCAACTTAAAAAAGAGAGGGAATGGTACAAAGACGTTCACGCTGACGTTTTGCAAGACATGGTCAAGCGTCTAAATCTGGGCGCAACAAAAGTTTTGCCGATGCTGGGATAGCTGGGTTTTTAACCGAAGTCCTACCGTACAAAGCCGAAAAAGCTGGTCGGTTGGTCGTTAAGGTTAACCCTGCCGGAACATCTCAACACTGTGCAATGTGTCTGTCTAGAGTTCCAAAAGAATTAAGCGACAGGTGGCATGAATGCGCTTGTGGAGCGTCAATGCCTCGCGACCTAAACTCTGGAATTCTTATCAAAAAAGTGGGGTTGGGTGTCGCCTCACTCAAAAAAGCGAATCCCCTTGCACCGGAGGAGAAGCCCACACCGTGATCTTTGATTCGGTGTGGGAGTACATCACCAGTCTACAACTCAACTGACTTAAGGTCGGACTATTTAAAAGCCTCTGTCTTTAGCCAAGAGGTTCCTGGCTCTCCCCTGGTAACCAATCTTCATTTATAGCAACGGACATATCAGTTAGGACATTCTATTTTGATTCAAAGGGAGCTCTTAGCAGGGAGTAGGGAACAAGGAAGTGTCCTAATCATAGTGGCGACGGCTATAACACCAATTCTAGAGAATAGGGGCAATCCTTTGGGAAGATTGAAGATTCTATTCCTGTCTGCTTAGCCGCTTGACGGCAAGCCCGTTGATAGCTTTGTGCAAGCTGCTCTGCTGGATAGCTCCTGAGACTAGGACTATCTTCAATAGTCAGTTCAATCTGAGTCCTAGCATCAGTAATCGAGTCTAGCCAGCTCTCAGAGCGACGCTGAGGTTGATATTGCCATTTGAGTAAGTGTAACAGCAGGCGAGTCAATCGCTCGCCGTTCACTCTTGCCCAAATCTTCAACCTCTTCAATCAGATGCTCTATCTCAATCTCCTGCCAGCGGTTTTCTCGCAAGAGCTCGGCTGTCTGTTGAGTCCATAATTGACATCCTCCCGTCGCTAAAAGCGAGGGATTCCTAAGGCTCACGACTTAGGTTTCTGCTTCCTTCCCCTTCGACTACGCTCAGGGGTTTTGCGCAACTGCCCTTTAACACCATGGTTATCAGGT
>JAAHGS010000072.1 GCA_010692645.1 Symploca sp. SIO2E9 | reverse complement strand
ACATTTCAGTCTAAGTACTGGATAAACGCTTCTGGACAGATGAGCCTCTTGTGTCTTGATGAAAATCAATACACTAAGTTCGCTGGTTGAAGGAAGAATCCCTCGTCTCTGGCGAGGGAGTGTCAAATCTCCTCTAGCTCTTGTTCCCTCTCTTGTTGAACCATTTGCTTCCGCAAATACTTACTCTCCAGAGACTGACAAGCGATCGCCTGCCTGAAAATGTTCCCAAGCTTTAGTTATTCTTTCGTCTCGATATTGTGCATCGTAGACAACAATTAGAGGAGAACGCACTTCTCCAGCAACTAGAGGAGTACCATTGCAGTTAGGAGAATCTCCCTTGCAAGCTAGTACCATACCTCCTCCACCTTCCAAGTTCATTGCTTGATCACAGCCAATCAAGTGCATGATTTTTGCTAGCCTATTTAAAGGTATACGGTCGTTAGTGATAATGTGGTAGAGCTTTTTCTCCTTACTAGAAAAACCAATAGCACCTCTAACTGCAAAATCGTTTATATTTAGCGTTGAGCCTGGTGCAACCTCGGTTACACCAGGATTTCCTCCGCTGACAAGCCTGGGATGACCAGTTAGAGCAAACCAATATTCATTCCACTGAGATACCTCTGGTCTTGCAAACATTTCTGGTTGGTTCCCACTCCTCAAGCCAAGCACAGTGTAGTTGGACCAATTTTTTGTATCTTCACCTTGAATGGTCTTTCCTTCAGATATCATCGTCCAGTTGGTGTCTTCGCTAAAAGTACCGCTAGCAATAAGCGCTGCCTTAGTATTTTTGGCAAATTGCGTAAAACCTCCAGCTTGATCGACATCAGATCGTTTTACAAGGGTCACTATAGTATTAGGGTTATTGAGATCAATCTCAGCTTTCCAAATATTAACTCCATCAACTGTTGTTCTCTCTACGTGAACTGCTGAAGGAGTCTCATTGCATGTTATGTAAGGATCGGAAAAAGTCCAGACATAAGCATCTGGCGCTATTCCTCGCTTTTTTGCGATTCTGCAAATTTCTAAAG
The DNA here is from genome assembly GCA_010692645.1 of Symploca sp. SIO2E9. Classification (GTDB taxonomy): domain Bacteria; phylum Cyanobacteriota; class Cyanobacteriia; order Cyanobacteriales; family Coleofasciculaceae; genus SIO3C6. Next base: position 28,008 of record JAAHGS010000072.1, on the reverse strand, counting down.
CTTTTTCTCTTGATGTCCACGAGCTTGCCATTACACCATAATATGGATTTTCCTTATAGGGTGGAAAAACTTGTATCTCTAAGTCTGGATTATTCTTTTGAATCTCGGTTTGACGTGCCCTAGCTTCTTCCTTGTTTTGGTATGATCCCACTATCGTAAGAAAATTCCTGGCTGCTAGAGGTGACCAAAATTTCTCCAGGGCTTTTCTATACTCAATAATTTCTGGATAAAATTCAAATTGCCAGTTAGCGAGATTCAAAAAAGCTTGAACTACAGGTAATTCCAAAACTTCTTTACGTTCTGAATTAGAAAGCTGTTGTGGCTCAGCAACACTGGTATCGTAGATAAAACGATAGCGCTCTCCTGCTTCCAGGAGAATGGGTTCAACTTCTACGGGATTTCCGGGAGGGGTAATTTCAACTGTCCCTATCAAAGTATGGATGACAAATCCATTGTCAAAACTATCGGTATGAACCAACGTCCTTTTATTGCTTTCAGGTGTAATAAGAACCTCATCATTGCCATATACGTATAGCGCACAAGATGTAGCTTCTTCCCCCTGTGCTTCCAGCTCTAGCTGTGACCATAAATTATAGACTTCTTCACCAGTTCCTTTCTTATAGTATTTCCTATTCCCAGAACATTGTAGTAAGATGTTAACTTCTCGAAAATAGGGATTAGAAACATGGTATTTCCAGTCACCTTGACTCACAATAGGGCAGATTTCACCTGATTTTTCTTGGCAGTTTTCAATGGCCTGCCTGCAAACATTTTCTACAGTATCTTCTCTGTAACCATCCTGAGAAAGATTGACACTCCACTCTTTCCCTGAATTTGCCACCACACTACAATATTGACGAAGGTGAACAGAGGCAACTCTCCTATCTTTTCTGCTCTGCTTTTGCCTTGTATATGCAATCCTCTCAATACCATTTGATTTAGCACTAGAACCTATAGGAATTATTGTTCCCTCTGGGCTATAAAGTACTTCAGGGCATCCATATTCATTTTCCGAGCCAAAACTTTCCATGCCAATCCTTATACTATCTGTATATTTCCAACCAAGGAGAGTGCTACCTGCGGCAGCACAGGGATAAAAATATTCAGAACTGACATTACTGAAACCAACAGCTGCTAAATAACCATCAATTTTGTTATCGAACTGTGAAACAAATCCAAGATTTGCTCCGGTACTCTTGTCTGATGTCCCTGGAACAGACAGTCTACGGTTTTCGCAAATTTGATCGCCTTCTTTTGCATCTTCTTCTGGCTCATAGACACCTTGAATTATTCTCACTCCTTTACCCTTCGGTTTGTGAACAATTGCTGCTTTAGGAATAATGCTGCCTCCATTGCTCTCATCCTTTACTAAACAAGAAGCAGTTTGCTCAGCTACAAGCCTGCCACTGCTCAAATATAAAAAATTAGAAGGCCTGGATATTGCCCCCAAAAAGCTGATAGCAATACCTATAATCATTACAATAATAAACCTAAAAAATGAATGATGCATAAATTATATTTTTCTATAAAAATTACTAAACAAGTAACCTAATTTACTAAAACTTCGATTATTGAGGAACACATTTGCAAAATTTGAGACGGGCGATCGCAGCATCAAAAGGAAAATTAAATATTTTCGCCGTTAGGGTTTCGCCACCAAGAGCTTGACAGCTTAGGTCGATATAAAGATTATTGTCAGATTGACTATACCAACCGCAATCGGTGTGTTCACGCCATAGATCTTGAATTCTTTTTAAAGTGTCACAGGGCATTCTGTCTGCTTCCTTTTCTGTAGACAGACGACCACTATTATAAATATCTGCCTTGACCCCAAATTCTCGCCTTAAAATAGCGTAGGTTGTTCTTAGTGCTCCTTTTGTAAATTGATTTTCAAAGTCTGTTCTTGTGTTACTCACCTTTTCTCCAATCTTTGGCTTTGGGGCTTTCAGTTCTTCTTCAAGTTTGGGAATTCGCTTGTTGTAAATTAGTTGTATCAACCCCTTTTCAGCTGAGTCAAAAGTTTTTTTAGCTAAGTTAAAAGTTTCGTTGAGACCTTCCGGCTTTGATTCGAGTTGTTCTGTCATTAGCTTAGTTAAATTTATAGCTGCTCTGTAATTAATCAGCGCTACTTCCACATCAGCTTTTTTTTCGGATTTACTGAGCCGATTGGCTTGTTCAAGAAGATTGTTTGCAGCAGGTAAAAGTTCAGGTTTAGCAATACCATCTGCAGCTAAAGCAAGAACCTCTGTATATTTTAGTTTTACAGATTGTTGCCACCAGAATCCTCCGATAATTGCTAGGGCAATAACTAATACTATTGTGATGAACGCAGTTGTCTGTCGCGCTTTTCGTGTTTTTCTTTTTTGGCGTAAACTTTGTATTACTAGAGCTAACTCCCCTTCTGTTTTTTCTTTTTCTTCCTTGAAACTTGCTTCAATATATTCTTTCTCCGATTCCAAATCTGCTTCACGCTTTTGAAGCCAATCTTGAGCCTCAAGTAAACGCTTTCCCCGTAACAAAGCTCCTTTATCTTTTCCAGTTTGCTGCCATTGATCAATAACCGATCGCAGTTCTTCTTGCCAAGTGCGGAATTTACGGTCATTAATAATCCAGTCCTGTAATCGCTGCCATTCTTGAATTAGAGCTTCATGAACAACTTCAACTGTTTCTTCACCTGTTGCTTCGTTTATTCCTGTAACTGCCAAACGAGCATCAGCCAAACCATCTTTGCGGCTTATTAGACTCCAGCAATTGTCTCCTATCTCAGTGCGAGTTGCAAGTCTACGGGAATCTTTTATACCTTTCCCAGGATAAACCAATTGAACAAAAATACGTTTTGCCTGTTTCTGTTCACATGGGGTGAAGTTACAATACTTTTCCTCAGCATACTTAGCCAAAGCACCTTTTACCTGACCGATAGCTTCATAAGCCTTATGAGTTAATTTTCTACTTGTTCGCTTTTGCCACAACTCAGTTAAGGCAAACTCAAGCAAAGGTAAATTTCCCGGTTCATTTTCTACATCATTCAAAATGCGTTCTACTAAGCCTGCTTCAAACTTAACCCCTAACTTTTGAGCAGGTTTTTCTATTACCTCTATCAATTCTAAGCGGCTCATCGCGCTAAGCTTAATATCTTGATTTTGTAGCATATCTGCCAAGGGACGATAAGAAAGGGCATTTGCCAAAAAATCAGCCCGCATCGTTGTTGCCAGGACAGTAGAAAATGGTGATCCAGAATTAGAGACTTGAAAACTAGCTAATAAGCAATCTAAAAAACGACGACGAACTATATGGTCAGAACATTGAGTGTAGATTTCTTCAAATTGATCTGCAATTAAAAGTATCCGATGATTGAAATGATTTTGTTGAATTTTAGCAAAAACGTCAGAAAGGGGAACAGTATTATCATTCAAGTAACTGGCTAGTTTTCTTGCTTGGGCTATTTTATCGGTATCATCTAAATTAGGTGCATAGAGAGGAACAAGGGCTAAAGCTAGAGTATGAAAAGGATCTGAACCAGGACGAAAGTGAGTAAATTTCCAATGACCTTCTTGTTTTAGTTTTGGTACTAATCCTGCTAAAACTACCGAAGATTTACCGCTTCCCGACGCACCTAGTAAGGGAATGAAATTACGAGTTTGAGTCGCCTTAAAAAGTTTTTCTACAAAAACTTCTCGTCCAAAGAAAACCTCAGCATCATTGGGACCAAAATGAAATAAACCCCGATAAGGGCAAGGGAGTTTTTCTAATGCAGCGGCTTCGTTAGACTCAATAGGTTTAACTCTTATATCTTCACTATAGTGGTAGTTATAGACATTAATAGTAGCGGAGCCAGTTGCTGAGGTGGCAGCGTATTCGGCCTCTTCAACCATTTGCTTGATCTTGTCTTGCTCAGACATACCAGCCTCGCTCACCTAAACCATTAAAGTTCTACCTCAGTTACCCTCAGAAGCTTGATGCTCAGTGACGTTACCAATGCTTGCTGTACCTGTACCAGAAGTGGCAGCATATTTAACGTGACTGATAGTTTGAGTGATGACCTGCTCTCCACCAGGCTGGTCTTTGAGCTGATTTAACAAATCTTGAGCTAACTGGAGGATATCAGGGTCATCATTGACCTTGGTGTTTTCAACTTCTTCTTGCAGTGTGGCTTTCCGACCCTCGGAATCTGGCTTCTTTTCTAATCCATTGACCGCCTCAACAAGGTCACTATCAGAGCCAAATTTTTTCTTGAAAGCAGATTTAAGAGCGTTGTAACTATGCTTGATAGCAGTTTTGGTCAGATCTGAGGCAAGAGCAGCCACAATAGCTGTCGTTATAGGATCCATAACTATAACATGGTTGTTTAAACCTAGATTTTAAATGCTTATACACATAATTTTTATACAAAAAACGAATAATGTATCAAATATTTCATAATTTTTTAGGAATCCTGTTAGACTAAAACGACTTGGCAAGTTAAGAGTGAATCAAGGAGATACAACACTTACCTTACCTGTTTGAATATCTTGAGCGAGATATTTCAAGCCGAAGCGATCGCGATCGTTTTGAGTAAGATTAAGAATCGCCTCTTTAGCTTGTCCGGCAAGAAGCCCCACGTCTGTACCCGGAGGGTCAGCGTGGGATGAATTGCCTGTGTGAGTGGCGCAGCCACATCAATCGTCCTCTGTTCTGGTATACTTATCTCAAGTAGCAAAGCCTAAAATGCTGGCTACACCTAGTACCTAGACAACTGAAGATATAGGGTTTTACAGGGAAATTGCCTCCTGTAAGTAAAATCTTCAAGGAACGTAGGCGAGTAGTACTAATGCTATTCAAGTGGGGCTGGGCATATTCCTCACTATAAAACGCCGTAGTGGGAAAGAGGGAGTACCACGAAGTAAGTTCTGGAATCCTTGCGGAGCCAGAAGCCCACACCGTAATCTATGATTCGGTGTGGGAGATGTCACGAGCAAAGCGTTTACTATCGCGATATCGGTATCGCCGAGAGCGAATATAGATAGTCCCGATAGTTACCCCACAGCTGCCAAAAGGCACTGCGATCGCCGGCAGATAAACTCCTAAGTAATATCTGCTCTTCTGATTGTATTGAGGTTTCGATTGCTTGAGTCGGAATTATTTAACGGATTTGCGTGATTTCAGCAATTAGAGTAAAATTACTTTTACACGTAATGTGTGAAATAATGGGTTATTTTTAGGCTTTTTTAGCTAAGACTGTATCATTTTCGGCTATAACCCCTGATTTATCGTCGATTTTTTCTTAATTGGCTCAAGTGACAGGAAAAGATATTTGCTTGACGACGAAAATTTTTTGATTGTGCCAGTTGAAAAACCTACACATGAGAGAACCTTGAAAAAACTCTTGATGATATGAGTTTCCCTATTGCTATAGCAATTTTTAACGAACAACCGAGATTACTTGATTCGAGCTAAACAAAAAGCTCTCTTAAGATTCTGTCGGTTAACTCAATTATGTTAATAAATATTACAAAAACCCACTCTAAGCATAAAAGAAAAAACTTGATCTGGAGAAGCAAGTATATAGCAGCTTAAAATCGAAAATTGAGCAGTTTTAAAGACATGCCCTAAAGTTGGGAAATTTTACCGCTCTTTTTATAAAATTAAAAGTTTGGAGAGTGTAACTCAACCCGAGTTGAGGAGTTCATTTATCAACACCAGAGTGATTAATTGCAATTAAGATGATGATATCGACACATCCACCCAAAGAAAGGCGCAAGCGCGGTGTAATTCTGACACCTCAAGGACTGCAGAAATTACACTTAGCAAAAAACGATGCAGAATTTGAGGAAAACGGCGGTAATCGTTATACCCTCGAAGACATGAGCGAGCGCACGGGTTTAGCTATCAATACCCTAATGAAGGTATTTGCTGGTGAAACTAAGGTTGACAAGCAAACTGTCAAAGGCTGCTTTCGTGCTTTTAATCTAACTCTGGAGCCAACTGATTATTCCTGTGCCCAGCCTCAGATTCAGGAGCTTGAACTCTCAGAGAGTAGGCAACCAGCCCCAGAGACAGGGCTGGAATTTCCGGAGGGTCAAGTGCCTCTCGATTCCCCCTTTTATGTGGAGCGCCCTCCAATTGAATCTGATTGCTACCAGACAATTTCGCAACCGGGGGCATTAATCCGCATCAAAGCCCCGAGGCGGATGGGGAAAACTTCCTTAATGTCGAGGATTCTCCATCAAGCAGCAAAGCTTGACTATCGCACTGTGTCTTTAAGCTTTCAGCTAGCAGATAGAGAGATTTTCCAAGACTTAGATAAATTCTTGCGTTGGTTCTGTGCCAATGTCGCTCTAGAGTTGCAACTATCTAATCAGTTAGAGGACTATTGGGATGAGCTTTTTGGTAGTAAGGTCAGCTGCAAGATTTACTTTGAACACTATCTGCTCAAGGCAATAGCACAACCTTTAGTGCTGGCTTTGGACGATATTGATCGCTTGTTCTCCTATCCGGAGTTAGCTAACGACTTTTTTGGATTGTTACGGACTTGGCATGAGCAGGGTAAAAATCGGGAGATTTGGAAAAAACTGCGATTAGTGGTGGTGCACTCTACGGAAGTTCATATTCCGCTGAGTATTAATCAATCACCTTTTAATGTTGGCTTGCCAATTGAGCTGCAACCCTTTACAGATGAACAAGTACTGGATTTGGCGAGGCGGCATCAATTAAATTTCTCAGCTGAGCAAGCTCAGCAATTGACGGCGATTGTGGGAGGGAATCCCTATCTAGTGAGAGTGGCTTTGTATCACCTTCAGCATCGGAATCTAAATCTGGAGCAGTTATTGCCAATTTTATCGAACTCAGGCGGAATTTACAGTGACCACCTACAGCGACAATTGTGGAACCTACAACAGCAGCCAGAGTTGATGGCCGCTTTTACTAAAGTAATAACTGCATCAACGCCAGTGGAGTTGGATTTGGTGCAGGCGTTCAAGTTGCAAAGTATGGGGTTGGTGCATCTGCAAGGCAATCAGGCGAGGTGCAGTTGCCAGTTGTACACCCTTTATTTTAGCGGTCAGCTTTGCTGCTAGCCCTTCGGGCTAATCGCTTCCTTAGCATTTCGTAAGAGTTGTCTGACCAAAAATTGTACTACTCTAGAGTCGAGTTTGGCAATTAAGTTAAACTCGATCTCAACTTTCCTCAGGCAAAGAGAAGATTTAATGTGGAAGCTGGTTCGTTAACTGTTGTCGGTACAGGTATTCAACTGGTTGGTCAGATCACCTTGGCTGCCAAAGCTTGGATTGAACAGGCAGACAAGGTATTGTTTGCTGTGGCTGATCCAGTAACAGCCAAATGGCTGCGCTCGCTCAACGAAACAGCACAAGCCCTAGCTTATAATACCGATAATCAGCGGCGCAGGGAAACCTATGGCGAGATGGTAGAGCAGATTTTGGCGGAGGTTCGTCAGGGGTTGAATGTCTGTGCTGTTTTTTATGGGCATCCGGGCATATTTGCGGACCCGGCACACAGGGCAATTAGACAAGCCCGCTGTGAAGGTTTCAGGGCAAAAATGCTACCGGGAATTTCAGCAGCAGACTGCTTATTTGCTGACCTTGGTCTCGACCCAGGACGCAACGGATGTCAGAGTTTTGAAGCAACAGACTTCCTGATCCGGCAGCGCAAATTTGACCCAACTAGTGCCTTGATTTTATGGCAAATTGCGATGGTTGGCAATCTGGGTTTTTACCAACAAGGAGGTAATTTGCCTGGTCTAGGGGTTTTAGCTGAGGTCTTAGAAAAGTATTATGGTCGTGATCACGAAGTCATTATCTATGAAGCAGCGGTTTATCATCCAGTTTGTGAGCCGATGATCAAGCCTATGCCTATGTTCAAGCTGGCAGAGACTAGAGTTAGCGAAGTTTCAACACTTTATATCCCGCCCAAAGCTCCAGCGCCTGTGGATGCTGAAATGATGGTACGTTTGGGAATTTCTGTTACTCAATAAATATTAAATATTGAAAACTAAGCAAGGAAGCCATCTGTGGAGTATGCAGAGAAAGCATTAACCGACCTTAACCAGGTCATTGAACAGAACCCTGACAATATCTGGGCTATTGCCCACCGGGGTGAAACCTATCGGCTGATGAAGCGGTATGAGGAAGCTCTAGTTGATTTTCAGCGGGCTATTGAACTGAAGCCAGACTATGCTTGGGTCATTGCCCATCGGGGCGAGACTTACTATTTGATGAAACTTTATCAGCAAGCCCTGGCAGATTTCAATCAGGCTCTTCAACTGAAGTCTGACTATACTTGGGTCATTGCTCACCGGGGCGTAACCTATCGCTTCCTGGGGGAAAAATACTATAGGTTAGCACTAGCTGACTTAGATCAAGCAATTGATCTTAAGCCAGATTATCTTTGGGCAATTGCCTATCGTAGTCGGGTCTACGAGCTGATGAAATTTTACGAGGAAGCTCTGATTGATTTTGATCGAGCGGTCGCCTTAGATAAAACAATTTTTGTGAAAAATTGGCTGATTGAAAGGGGGTTAATACTCAACTATGCTCATAGATATACTGAAGCGTACGCTTGTTGTCAGCAGAGGTTAGATGAAGAGCCAAACGATACTACAGCTTGGTACTGTATTGCAGTAGCTAAGGCGCGCTGGCAAGGATTGGACAAAGCCAAAAACGAAATCGAGCGTTCGCGGACAGCATTGCTCTCTAAATTGGAGACAGAGGATCGAGGAGATATTCTGTACCGACTTAGTGGCTTAGCCATCTTAGAAGGTAACTGTGAACAGGCATGGCAATATCTACGAGAAGCTATTCCTATTAATGATGAAGCCATGGAGTTAGTCGGTCATGACCCAGCTTGGATGGACTGGCGAGATGATCCTAGAACTCAGGCATTACTCGCTAGAGAAGCTTTTGAGCGGTAGTACTAGGTAACAAATGACTAACTAACCTGTTCGTCTCTACTCAAGCGGTCGTAGAATATCAAATGTTCGAGAGCTTCAGCAATAGGTGTTTTGAGAAGGTTAAGTGCTCGATCAAGAACCTCAAAGAATTAAGCGTCAAATAACAGTTAAGGAAGAATTATATGCAGATGGATCAAAACGATTGGGTTCTTGCCCAAAAAGCAGAAACTCTTCGCTTGTCAGGGGCCTATAGACAAGCGATCAATATTTTTAAAGAACTCAGAAGCAAAAAAAAATATGAAGACAATCCTTGGATCAATGCCCACCTAGGAACAATTTACTGCCAGTTGATGAATTATGAACTAGCAGCAGCCTTATTATTGGATGTCACCGAAAAACATCAGAATTATCTCTGGGCTCATGCACAGCTAGGTGAAATCTACCGCCTGTGGGCAATTGTTGAAAATCGGAAAGAGGAGTATGTTGATGAGAGTATCGCCTCTTTCACAACAGCGATTAATGGTCAACCAGAACAAAGCAACTATGCGTGGGCATTAGCTCACTTGGGAGCAACCTACCGTCTAAAAATGACTGGCAACATCGACCAGCTAATAAAAAATCAGATAGATCAAGAGAGTAAACAAGAAGCCTTGAAGTGTCTTAACAGAGCAATTGAACTTATCCCCACATATACCTGGGCATGGGGTATGCGAGCAACCGTTTACAGATTGGCTCAAGAATACGAAAATTCATTATGGGATTTGGCAGTTGAGACAGTAATATCTCAGGAAACTGAAGTTTTACAAAACTCTTCTTCTCCTATTTCAGGATTAGACAGCAGGAGGTCAAATCTTCATGAACATGCAATGCTGGCTTTTTATTTAACGAAGACGAATAAAAAAGACCAGCAAGAAGAGCAGAAAGACAAAAACTACTCTCGAGCACTCGCTTATACTCAACAAGCCTTAATACTGAATCCAGGTGACCATATTGCTCAGCTAATGCTCATCGTAATTGAAGCTAACAAAACTAAGGAAAAACGGGATGGTTCTTTATCAGAACAGGATATTGAGAACATTAAAAAAGAGTTAGATAAATTCTTTTTAGACGGAGATCCAGTGATTTTTAATAAGTGTAGAAATCTATTGCGACATCTAGTTGCAGTTGGGCGAGTTAGTAAAAATAAATTGAAAAATATAAGAGATAGAGCTGGTACGGGAAGTATATTAGCGGAGTTTGTTCTGGTAGAGGATCTGATAGATGAGAGTGATGCAGATGTATCAGAGGAGCCAGAAAAATGGCTATGGAAAAACTTTGCAGTGACACAGGCCTGTAGCAGTGTTATGACCTTGCTTAGTGACTTAAGCTCTATTCTGAAGGAAGATACTAGTCTTGGTAAGACAAAACCTTATCGAGATCTTTCCTTGGCAATCAATGTTTTCGATTCTTTGGAAAGGCTTTATCAAACTCCAGCACTTTCGGAAGGTGAACGGTCAACAACCTTGGAGAGTTGGAATAAAGAACCGTTATTAGAAACAGTGAAAAAAGAACGACAAAAAAAATCAAATAAAGAAGAATTGAAGAAGAAACTGGCTAGTTTGTCCAGCATAAGAACCTCTTTATAGCAAATTATAAATGAGTAAAAATTAGGAGGATATCTCATGAGTAAACTATTTCATTTATTAACAGATTTAGCAATTGACCCCAAGAAAGAAAGTGTTTTCATCAATAACCCAAGCTCCTTAATGGACGAGGCTGGTTTATCGGAAGCAGAGCAGAGTGCAATCAGTAGCAAAGAAGCTGCTAAAATCGCAGCGTTATTTGCAGACGAACGAGTTCCACTTGCTATTACCTCTGGGGATCCTGGACCCGATCCCTTGCCAGATCCAGACCCTTTTCCTCTGCCAAGTCCAGCTCCTTTTCCACCGAAAGAACCCAAACCTGACTCTAATTAGGATGTAGTGTAAAGCAGTATTAGTAAGTCAATTCAGCCTCTGGGTAAATGCAAACTCCACCTAACCTAAAGGTATAGGTGGGGTAGTTAACCTTCAATCATTCATAACTTTCTATAATGGGGAAAGTGGATTAATATTTCCTCAACTCAAACCGCAGTTGTTGCAGTTTTTGATAATAAAAACTCCTTAAACGGAGGTAAGTATGCGCAATTTATCAGGTTACCAAGTTACTGAAAAACTGCATGAGAGCAAAACCTCTCTAGTTTATCGCGGATATCGGCGAGCAGATGAACAGCCTGTAATCCTAAAAATGCTCAAACAAGCCTATCCTTCACCTGAAAAAATTGCTTGGTTCAAGCGAGAGTATGAAACAACGCGAAGCCTTAACTTGCCAGGTGTTATAGATATCTATAGCTTAGAAAACCTAGAAAATAACTGGGTAATTGTATTAGAAGATTTGAATGGCGAATCCCTGAATCGGATAATTTCTAAGAAGGAATTCACAATTGCCGAGTTTCTCCATCTGGCAATTGAGATTGTTGACATTCTCGGTCAGATTCACCAGGAGCATATTATTCACAAAGATCTTAACCCATCAAATATTATCTTAAATCAAAATACCGGTAAGCTGAAGCTAATTGATTTTGGAATTTCAACTACTCTATCGCAAGAAACTCCAACCTTTCGCAATCCGAATGTGTTAGAAGGTACCCTAGCTTATATCTCGCCAGAACAAACGGGTAGAATGAATCGAGCGATTGATTACCGCACTGATTTTTACTCCCTGGGGGTGACCTTTTATGAATTGCTGACGGGACAGTTACCCTTCCCCACCAATGATGTTTTGGAATTAGTGCATTGTCATATTGCTAAACAACCTACACCACCACAGGAAATCAAGCCAGAAGTTCCACCAATTATTTCGACACTCCTGTTGAAATTGATGGCGAAAAATGCTGAAGAACGCTATCTATCAGCATATAGGATCAAAGCAGATTTAGAAGAATGTCTCAGACAGTGGCAAACCAAAGGGCAAATCGAACCTTTCTTAATAGATAGGGATAATGTTTCCGATCAATTCCAAATTCCGCAAAAACTCTATGGGCGAGAATCAGAAATTTCTGCCCTATTAACTGCCTTTGATCGAGTCAGCCAAGGAGCCAGTGAAATGATGCTGGTTTCAGGGTATTCTGGTATTGGCAAGTCAGTGTTAATACAGGAGGTATATAAGCCCCTGACTCGCCAACATGGCTATTTTATTTCTGGTAAGTTTGACCAGTTTCAACGAGATATTCCTTACGCTTCCTTAATTCAGGCATTTCGGTCATTAGTACAACAGTTACTCACAGAAAGTGAGGCAGAGATTAATAATTGGCGAGAGAAGTTGCAAGCTGAATTAGGAGAAAATGGGCTGGTCATTATTGAAGTCATTCCTGAAGTAGAACTGATTATTGGTCCACAAGCACCCCTACCAGAACTTCCTTCAACAGAATTGCGGAATCGCTTTAATCTTGTTTTTCAGAAATTTATTAAGCTCTTCACTCAACCCGAACATCCGTTAGTTATTTTCTTAGACGATTTACAGTGGGCAGATCGAGCTTCGCTGGAGTTAATTCAACTGCTGATGACAGCAGGAGAAAATAAATATCTATTTCTAATTGGGGCATATCGGGATAATGAAGTAAACAAAGTGCATCCGCTGATTCAATGCTTGGAAGAGATTGAAAAAGCAGAAGTAACAATTAATAGAATTCCACTTCCATCCTTAGCCTTAACCGATGTTACACAACTTATAATTGATACGCTTTTTATAGATTTAAGCACGGCAAAACTACTTGCTCAATTAATACAGGAAAAAACTGATGGCAATCCGTTCTTTATCAATGAGTTCCTAAAATCTCTATATTCTGAAGGCTGGTTGTATTTTAACTATGGAAATCAGAAATGGCAGTGGGATCTAGAGCAGATAAAAGCGCAACCGCTTACAGATAATGTTGTGGAGTTGATGATCAAAAAGATAAAAAAAATACCGACAGCAACTCAGGCAGTATTAAAATTAGCAGCTTGCATAGGTAACCAGTTTGATTTAAAAAAACTGGCAGTCATATCTGAAAAATCTATACGTGAAACTGCAACAGATTTACGGTCAGCCCTCCAATCTGGTCTAATTGTTCCCCTTAGCTATACCTACCAGTTAGTGGAACTTGATGTAGAAGGTTTGTCAACTCAGTTAGTTGTAGAATACAAATTTACCCACGACCGTATTCAACAAGCAGTTTACTCGCTCATTCCCGAGGCAGATACACAGGCAGTACATCTGCGTGTTGGCAAGTTGTTACTGCAAAATACATCCTCTGAAGAATCTGAACGGAAGCTGTTTGAGATTGTTAACCAATTGAATAAAGGTCGGGAGCTAATTGAGAGACAAATAGAGCGAGATCAATTAGCTCGATTAAATCTACGGGCAGGGAAGAAAGCTAAATCCTCAGTTGCTCATCAACCGGCTTTCCTTTATCTCCAAATTGGCTTAAGTTTATTGGGGAAAGAGAGTTGGTCCGAGCAGTATAACCTCAGCTTAGATTTGTATGTGGAGGCAGCAGAAGCTGCATATACGGTGGCAGACTATGAGCAAATGGAGTGCTTGACTGAAATAGTCTTACAAAAAGCTCAAACATTACTAGAGAAAGTCAAAGTCTATGAAGTCAAAATGCAAGCCTATTCTGCCCAAATGAAATTTATGGAAGCAGTCAAAACAGGACTAGAAGTTCTGAATTTACTTGAGGTCAAATTACCCAAACGACCAAGCCAATCTGATCTAAGACAAGAGATAGAGCAGATAAAGTCTGCTTTAGCGGGGAGGCAAGCTCAGGAGCTAATTGACTTACCGCAAATGAAAGATCCGCATAAACTAGCAGCTATGAGGGTTATGAACTACTTGCATAGTTCTGCATACATAGCAATTAATCAACTGAGCTTAGTCAATTGGTGCAGACAGGTGAATTTATCGATTAAGTATGGTCATTGCGCTGATTCTGCTTTTCCCTATGCAGGTTACGGGCTTATCCTCTGCTTAAGAGAAGAGCTTGAGGCTGGCTATCAGTTTGGTCAACTGGCTTTGAGGTTACTAGAACGATTCCAGGATAGAACATTCAAAACAAGAACTTATGCAATATATAAGCTCTTTCTCAAGCATTGGAATGAACCTCTCAGGGATAAATCATCTTTTTGCATGGAAGCTTATCAAAGTGCGATCGAAACTGGAGATCTTGAATATGCTTCTAGTGTTATGGTTACCTATGCCTACGCTTTGTACCTAAGCGGCGTGGAGCTTACGGATGCTAAGAAAGAGACTGCCAAAGCAATTGCAGCTACTATTCAAACTCAGCAGGAAGCTTACCTTCATTGGACTCAAATCTATATGCAGGCTATCCTTAACTTGATGGGACAAGCCGAAAATCCATGCCGTTTGATTGGTGAAGCCTACGATGAAGAAAAGATGATGCCCATCCATCTGGCTAGTGGGGATCGAACGGCGATGATGCATGCTTATTCACATAAACTCACTCTGTGTTATCTTTTCGAGGAATTTCAGCAAGCTGTTGAGAATGCAGATCATTTTGAAGAATATGCTGCTAATGCCGGCTCATCATTCATCCTTACCACTGCCTACTTCTATGACGCACTGGCTCGGCTAGCATTTTATCCTCATGCCTCAGAAGTTCAAAGAGAGGAAATTCTGACCAAGGTTGCTGCTAAACAAGAAAAAATGGAACTCTGGGCAAAGCAGGCACCCATGAATTTTCTGCACAAATTTTATCTAGTCGAAGCTGAACGAACCAGAGTTTTAGGTAAAGATAGTGAAGCTAGAGAATATTATGATCGCGCCATTACTTTAGCCCACGAAAATGAATATCTCAATGAAGAAGCCCTGGCTTATGAACTAGCAGGCAAATTCTATGTAGCCAGAAGCCAAAACCACCTTGCCCGGCACTACTTACAAGATGCCCACTATACTTATCAAGGCTGGGGAGCTGTAGCAAAGGTAAAATATTTGGAAGCTCGATACCCAGAATTTTTAGCTACAGTTTCAACAGATATTGTTCAAACTAGTTTAAATCCATCAATTACTGATTCAAGTACAACTACATCCAGTGTCCTGGATTTCAATAGCGTTCTCAAAGCTTCGCAAACTATTTCTGGCGAAATTATCCCAGATAAGTTACTGGAAAAATTGATGAAAATCTTAATTGAGAATGCAGGTGCTCAAAAAGGTTTTCTGATACTGGATAAAGAAGGTAATTGGGTAATTG
Organism: Symploca sp. SIO2E9; assembly: GCA_010692645.1. Lineage (GTDB taxonomy): Bacteria > Cyanobacteriota > Cyanobacteriia > Cyanobacteriales > Coleofasciculaceae > SIO3C6. The sequence goes on along the minus strand of JAAHGS010000072.1, from coordinate 12,862 downwards.
AAGCTGAAGGGGCAGTGGATTCTGATCAGGTTACTACACTGCAATCGATTCGAGTAAACTCTGTCGATTCTGCAAGTCAAGCCCCTCTGCTGTCAGTGGCGATCATCAACTATGTAGCTCGCAGCCGGGAAGATATAGTCTTAAATGACGCTACCCATGAGGGACAATTTACTCGCGACTCTTATATTCTCGCTACTCAACCCAAATCCATTCTCTGCACACCCCTACTCAATCAAGGCAAACTTAGTGGCATCTTATATCTAGAAAATAATCTCACAACTGCTGCATTTACGGCAGACCGCGTTGAAACCTTAAGAATCCTTTCTAGCCAAGCTGCCATCTCCATTGACAATGCACGTCTCTACGAGCAATTAGAAGAATACAACCGGACTCTAGAACAGAAAGTCGAGGAGAGAACCGAAGAATTACAAGAGAAAAACCAGGAGTTAGCAACAACCCTGCAAAAGCTAAAAACCACGCAGGCTCAAATTATTACCCAAGAAAAATTGGCTTCTTTGGGAGCTTTGACAGCAGGCATTGCCCATGAAATCAAAAACCCATTAAACTTTGTTAATAACTTTGCCGAACTCTCTACAGAGTTAAGTCAAGAACTGCTCGAAGAGATTGAACATCAAAAAGACAGATTAGACCCAGAGAGCCGAGAATATATTGCCGAGATATTACAGGATATCAGCCAAAACTCCCAAAAAATCAACGAACATGGCAAACGAGCTGACAAGATTGTACATGGCATGCTCATGCATTCTCGACAGCAAACTGGTGAACGGCAACTAGCTGACATTAATGCTTTACTAGCAGAAGCTATTAGCCTGGTTTATCATGGGATGCATGCCCAGGAGTCTTGCTTCGAGATTACAATAGAAACTAACTATGACAATGACCTATGTCAACTAAATGTCGTGCCGCAGAATATTAGTCGTGTTTTGATCAATATCATTAACAATGCTTACTACGCAGCCCATGAAAAGAAAATCTCTATACAGGCCCAAGCAGGCAACAAGGGTAAGGAATTTTATCCCCAGCTTGCTGTTAGCACTAAAGCTTTAGACGAACTTGTAGAGATACGCATTCGAGATAATGGTAGAGGTATTCCCCAGAAAATACTTGAGAAAATTTTTAATCCCTTTTTTACGACCAAACCTGCTGGTCAAGGAACTGGTTTAGGTCTATCTATTAGTCACGACATTATTGTCCAGGAACATCAAGGAGAGATTAGAGTGGAAACTGAAGTAGACTGTTATACAGAGTTCATCATTACGTTACCCAAGAATAATCCCTGAATAAAACATGGAGATAATGGTTGTAGATGACGAGCAAGATGTCGAATTATTGTTCAAACAAAAATTTAGGAGAGAGCTAAAAAAAGGCAAAGTTAAATTATCCTTTTCCTTCTCGGCAGAAGAAGCGCTAGAATATATACAAGGGCATAAAAATGAGAACATATCTCTAATTATAGCAGATATTAATATGCCTGGAATAAACGGACTAGAACTGCTCAAAATCATCAAGGAACAGTTTGCTAATTTAAAAGTATTTATAATTACCGCCTATGGTGACGAATATAGTTACCAAATAGCGATGGAATATGGAGCTGATGACTATATGAACAAGCCAATTGAATTTGAAAAACTCAAGGAAAAAATATTGGAATTGTAACTAATATTAAGCTACTGTAGATTTTATTTGCATATTCATAAGAACATGAATAGCAGTGGTAAAACTCTCTCCCTCTCTCCCTCTCTCCCCTGAAGTCTAGGAATAGAAGTTATACTAAATCCGGATCTATTACCCCCTATTGGAGGAAACAGGAGTCAGGAGTCAGAAGTCAAGAGGTTTCCAGGTATCTAGTTAGTCCTTTATATAAAAAGGGTTTTTAAACCGGATTTGGTATTAAATGTGTAAAGCTTAATCAGGAAGTAAACGATGGCAGCTATAATCATGGTTGTGGATGATGAGCCAGACTTAGAAATCCTGATCCGCCAGAAGTTTAGAAAAAAAATTCGGCAGCAGGAATTCCAGTTTGTTTTTGCCCATAATGGTGTAGAAGCACTCAAGCAGCTGCAAGCCCAACCAGATATAGATATTGTCTTAACTGATATCTATATGCCAGAAATGGATGGGCTAACTTTAGTGACTAAGCTCAAGGAACTAGATCCAATCATCAAAGCAGTAATTATTTCTGCTTATGGCGACCTAGAAAATATCAGAGCGGCAATGAATCGCGGTGCTTTTGACTTCCTGACTAAACCAATAAATTTTCAGGATTTAGAAATTACTGCCCAAAAAACTCTCGAATATGTGCAGCAACTCAAAGCAGCTTTGGAACAAGAACGCTTAGCACGGCAGACTCAAGCAGAATTATTGCTCCATCTACAGCAAGAAGTTAGCGATCGCCACCAGGCCCAAGAAGCCTTGCGCGCAAGCGAGAGAAGGTTGGCTCAATTCCTGGAAGCTGTGCCTGTGGGCATTTTCGTGATTGATGCTAGGGGTCAACCCTACTATATTAATCGAAGAGCAAAGCAAATACTTGGCAAGGGCGTAGTACCGGAAGCTACAGCTAAGCAATTGAGCGCAATTTATCAAGCCTATCAGGCAGGTAACAAACAACTCTATCCTCTTGCTCAACAGCCGATTGTCCGTGCTTTGAGAGGTGAAAGTGCAACTATTGATGATCTTGAGATCCACCAAGCAGACAAGATTATTCCCTTGGAGGTATCAGCCACCCCTGTTTTTGATGAAAAGGGTGAAATTATCTATGCCATCGCCGCATTTCAAGACATTACACAGCGCAAACAGGCAGAAGCAGAGCGAATTAAGTTTACCCAAGAGCTGGCAATTAAGAATTCTGCTTTGCAGCAGGCAAAAGACAAATTAGCCGAGTACAACCGTACCCTAGAAGCAAAAGTTAAAGAGCGTACCCAAGAACTTTCACAAACCCTAGAAATTCTCCAAGCTACCCAAGCTGAATTGGTAATTGAAAACGCTCTGCTCAGGAGTACTCAGCAACACTCTACCTATGAATATCAAGTTGGAGGCAGTTTGCCCATAGATGCTCCCACCTATGTGGTGCGTTCTGCAGACCGCTACCTCTACAAGGCTTTGAAGCTTGGGGAGTTTTGTTACGTACTCAACGCAAGGCAGATGGGCAAATCTAGCTTGCGAATCCAAATTATGAAAAGGCTGCAGGCAGAGGGCTTCGCCTGTGTGGCTATTGATATTTCAGAGATTGGCAACCGGCAACTCAGCTTGGAGCAGTGGTATGCAGGCTTTATTTACGTCTTAGCGAACAGTTTTAATCTTCTAGATCAAGTTGATATTCGCACTTGGTGGCGCGAACTCGAATTCTTATCACCAGTGCAGCGCTTAGGTGAATTTATTAAAGCAGTTTTACTAGAAAATATCTCTGAAAATATTGTTATTTTTATCGATGAAATTGATAGTGTTATCAATCTCGATTTTCCTATAGATGACTTTTTTATACTATTACGGGCTTGCTACAACAAACGCGCTGACCACCCTCAATACAAACGTCTTACCTTTGTTTTACTAGGAGTAGCTACTCCCTCTCAATTAATTCAAGACAAAAACCGCACGCCCTTCAACATTGGTCAAGCAATTGAACTTCGTGGCTTTCAATGGCATGAGGCGCAACCTTTGCTTCAAGGATTTAATGGAAAAATTAGCAACCCCCAAGCTGTACTTAAAGAAGTGTTAGCCTGGACAGGTGGTCAACCTTTTCTTACCCAAAAGCTTTGTAAGCTAATCAGTAGTTGTTCATCTCCCATGCCCAGAAACTCTGAAGCTGAGTGGATTGAGAACTTGGTGCGATCGCAAGTAATTGAAAATTGGGAATCTCAAGATGAGCCAGAGCATTTGAGAACAATCCGCAATCGCCTTCTCCAGAGTGAAGGGGATACTGCTAGCCTATTAGAACTCTATCGGCAAATTTGGCTGCAAGGGGAAATTGTGGCAGTTGAGAGTCCAGAACAAATGGAATTGCTCCTATCCGGTTTGGTGATCAAACAACAAGGAAATCTCAGAGTCCATAACCGCATTTATGAATTGATCTTTGACGGCAATTGGATTGATAGTTTATAAAAAAATGGAATCTAGCACAATTAAAGTTAACTGTAAGGACGAGGGAACAGGGAACGGGGAACAGGGAATAGTAAGGGTTTCAGTATAAGTAACATTTCTTAGAGAGCTCAGCAGCAAGTAGCTGAAGCAATAACAGCGCCGGAATAAATTCCCGTGAGTGACTCTGCCAGCCGTTAAAACGGACTGGCTATCTCTCGCTCAAAAATATTTTTGGTATTCGGATTGCTGATAATGGTCCTGGGATTCCACCAGCAATCCGAGAACATATATTTGAGCCCTTTTTTACCACTAAACCCATAGGCAAAGGAAGTGGTTTAGGTGTAGCAATTAGCTATCAAATTGTCACGGCTAAACATGGAGGAAAACTACTAGTGCATTCGGGGGAGTCCCATGGCACTGAGTTTCAGATTCTGCTGCCACTGTTTTAATTTTTCGGAGCAGTATTGTTAGAAGCTAAATGTCGTTCTGAGAGCTCCGATGAAAACGTCATCGTTATCTTCGTCCTGATTGGGGGCAGCTAACCAGATTACACCAGGCGTAATCGAGATATTATCTGTTAACTTATATTTGTAGAAAGCTTCGACGTGGAAGGGAACGTCTTCCTCAAAATTATCATCTCCTGGAACATCGAGTTCTGTGAGGTAGGGTTCAGCACCAACGACAACAGCACCAAGACTTCCCTCTTTGCCGAGGTCAGGGAAAGCAAAAATCAGGGAATAGTTGATAATATCAGCGTCACCCAAACCAATCAAACGAGCTTTAGTCAAACCAGCCCAACCGCGAATGTTAAAATTGGGACTGACTTTGAATAAAGTTTGAATGCCATAGGAGTTGCTAGAAACTGGAGTATTTTCAACTCCCAGTGGATTCAGTGCTCTGGGTGCCAAATTGCCAAGATCAGTACCAGTCCCACCAAAGGCAAAGCGCCGCCCAGATTCTACATCATAACCATTGAGGTAGGTTAGTCCGATCTTGAAACTCTCGAAAGGTGCAAACACTAACTGCGCCATCGCCGAGTAGTTACCATTAAATAAACCAGAGCCATCTGTAGGGACATTTCCACCCCTTGCTAAGTAACCACCGGAAAACTCCAAGCTATCACTAAACTTATATCTTAAACCCAGACCTTGACCTCCAAGACCTAAGCGATAAATAGGATTGCGTTCAGCAAACCGGGAGAGAGCGCCATTGGCACCACCACCAGCTTCTAATCCTGGGTTGAAGGTATCAGCATAGAAGTGATGACCACCTAAATTAGCCATGACAGTTGCTTGTAACTTGTCATTGACTGGGAAAACATAATGTATTCGATCCATGGTCACATTGTTATTACCAGGACCATCAAAGGCAAAACGCCCCTCATTAGTACCAAGTTCAGTAGCAAATGAATTGCCAATACTTCCGGTGGTTAAGCGGGTATACAGCTTGTCTTTCCCGGTAAAACTGGTGACAAACTGTAGACGAATCTTCTCCTGAAATACTGTTTGCACGTCTACATCGTCTCCGAAGGCATCAGCCAGGAGAAAAGCAACTTCACCAACAAGCTTAGTAGTTGTAGAAAACTGATTATCTTCTAAGAAGTTCACACGGCCTTCAAGATTATCTACCCTAGTGCCTAGGGTTGCCAGTTCAGCTTCAAATTCTTTTATTAACCGCCCCAGAGCTTGCAAATCCTCACGGCTGCCAAAATCACCACTGCTTTCAATAATTAAACGCTCAATCTGGTTTAAACAGGCATTCAAGCCGGCGGCAAATTCAAAGCGAGTGGTGCTGCGGTTGCCTCGAAAGGTGCCGTCAGGATACCCAGCAATACAACCATAGCGCTCCACTAGCGATCGCAAAGCTTCATATGCCCAATCTCCGGGAGAAACATCCCGCAATTGAGAGACATTGGTTACTTGATTGAGGGGCTTGTTTTGACTATTGGCGAATACTCTTGTGTTTCGGCGGTTAATACGGGGAGTTGTATTTGCCCTATTTTCCTCAAAGGGTAGGCTCTGAGACACTAAAGTATCGCTAATGGCGGTTTCAGAACTAGGAGTATTTTCCCAACCAATAGTTAGAGTTCTAGTAGACTGAGCTGAAATCCTTTGAGACTGACTCAATTCAGGATTAGTTTCAACTACAGTAGCTTTTGCCTTTGATATGGGGTTAAACATTGCTGTCGAGGTAGCAGCCAAGGTTGCTCCCAGTACCACTCGACTAATCACCCGGATATTCCAGCCAGTCTTTTCCATTAAGTTTTCCCTTTTTCCTCAGCTGATTATGAAGCTTATTCTGACATGTTTTGTCAGTATTTCAGTGCTCTAAGCTAAGGGGATTGATCGGGTGATTTCGTATATTTGACTACAAAAGTTCACTCAACTTGTTTAATTTGCATCGAATGAATGCAGTGATTGCATTCTTGAGGTATAGCAACGGACATATCAGTTAGGACATTCTATTTTGATTCAAAGGGAGCTCTTAGCAGGGAGTAGGGAACAAGGAAGTGTCCTAATCTATAGTGGCGACGGCTATACCTGATCACTCAAGGTACTCAAACCCCAGATATCCCAGTAGCTCTGGTTCTTTCTTCTTTGCCAGTTTGGATTGAAGATTCAAATTGAGTGATACTGTTCTTATTCAAGCTCTAGCAAACCGACAGGCGGTGTAATCTCAATGCGGCCGCTCTCGAGGTCTACTACTGGTACAATCTCCTTGACAAAGGGAATTAATACGGTCGATGCTTTCGGCGTTTTCTGGCGCTTTAACTTGCGCTGCTTGCTAGTTCGATTAGGGATTGGGGCTTCTGGTTCAACTGGGGCTGGTGTCGGTTGCTGGTTGAGCTTTACCTCCAAAATGGTGTTACCAGCTGGAATCACATCAACCACGACTCCTATAACTTCTCCTGTTAGTTGATTAAATACTTCGAGATTGAGCAAATCCCGTACATGATATTCATCTTCCCCTAATTCTGGGCGATCGCTTTCTGGTACCAGCAGACGATAACCTCGTAATGCCTCTGCCTGGTTACGGTTTTCCACCCCCGCTAGCTGCACTACGTATAACCCTTTACCAGGAATATAACGCCCACCTAGTAATTCTATGGGTTGAGGTTCAGTTTCACCAGGTCGCTGTAACCAGCGCTGCCCTGGTTGCTCAAACCTTTCAGGAAAGTCAGAATTCGGATAAACCCGCAATTCCCCTTTTAGGCCTTGAGGCGATACAATTGTGCCGATTTCTAACCAGTCGTCATTAGTCATTATCACTAAAGGGCGAGTTTTTAGCTTGTGAATGCTCCCCTCTTACAATATAGGTATCTGAATCGATGTTTAATCCTTATCGTCATCAACAACAGTTAAATCAACTTCCTTTTTTACTATAAAGTAAAGACATTGGCTAACAACTAAGTCTTGTAAACTTGTAAATAAATGAAATTTATCAGTCCTAAAACTGACTTTGCTTTCAAAAAAATCTTTGGCTCAGCTCAGAGTAAGGATATTCTGATTTCCTTCCTCAATGCCATGATCTACTCCGGTAATTCGGTCATCCAGGATTTAGAAATTATTGACCCCTATAGTGCTGGTGATGTGGTCGATTTAAAAGACACTTATCTGGATGTTAAAGCAATATTAGAGGATCGAACTACTGTGATCATTGAAATGCAACTATGGAATGTAGAGGCTTTCAAGAAGCGAGTCGTTTATAACTTGTGCAAAACCTATGCGTTGCAGCTAAAATCGGGACAGGGATATTTTGATATCAATCCTGTCATTGCTTTAACGATCACTGATTTTAATCTGTTTCCATCAACACAAAAAGTAATTAACTGTTTTTACTTTCAAGAGGAAGTAGAACACTTTGCTTATCAGGAACATGAATTGAAGATGGTGTTTGTGGAATTACCTAAATTTACTAAGCAGTTGGAAGATTTAGAAAGTGCGATAGATAAATGGATCTACTTTCTCAAAGAAGCTCCCAGTTTAGAAATAATCCCTGATAAAATGAGGGAAATACCTCAGCTAGAAAAAGCTTTAAATATAGCTAATCAAGCTGGCTTAAGTGTGAAAGAATTGGAAAAGATACATAAACAGGAAATGTTCTTGGAGGACAGACGAGGTGCATTGAATCTAGCTAAAAGAGAAGGGCGAGAAGAAGGGCGAGAAGAAGGGCGAGAAGAAGGGCGAGAAGAAGGGCGAGAAGAAGGGCGAGAACTGGGAAGAATAGAAGGGGAAAGAAGCTTACTATTGCGGCAGATTGAGCGCCGTTTTGGAAAACTAACTATTGAGGCGATCGCATTAATTGAAGCCTTGAATTCCCAAAACCTAGAACATTTAGGAGAAGCACTCTGGGATTTTAATACTACTGAAGACTTACTCAACTGGCTACAACAGAACTCTCGCTAAGGCTAGCTATTGCTTGTCGTATAAAATAAAAATGTAGATAGGAGATTGGGATAATGCCTAGTCTAACATTAAAAGATTTAGAAAAACTACAAGCAGAACATCCTGATTATCGGATGGAATTAGTGGGAGGAGAAATTATTTTTATGAGTTCTTCTGGGTTAGAATCAGATGAAATCGCTGCTGCAATTGTTGCCCAGTTATCAAATTGGGTAAGACCTCGTAGACTAGGTAGGGTAACTGCTTCTAGTGGTGGTTTTCGTTTACCTAACGAAGATGGAGATGTTCGCGCACCCGATGCTGCTTTTATCCTAGCCGAACGTTTGCCTCGCACTACAGAAGATTATGCAGAATTAGTTCCTGACTTGATGTTTGAGGTTAAATCTAAAACTGATAAATTGGCTAAATTACCTCAGAAAATACAGCAATTTCTGGAATTGGGAACTAAGGTTGGGGTGTTAGTGGATCCGAGAACTCGCACCATGGAGGTTTATCGCCTTAATGTGGATAAGGTTGTGCTGAGGGATGGTGATGTGCTGCAAGTGCCAGAATTACTTCCTAGTTGGGAATTACCTGTGGCTGAAGTATGGGCACCTGAGTTTGACTAGGACTGATAGTTTGGCTAAGTTACCTATGAAAATCTCTTTGATAGTATAGGAGTCTTAACTATCTAATGAAAAAAACTACTTTCGTAGCAGTAATAATAACTTTGCTGGTGAGTTTAATGGCTTGCCAAAAACTTCAAGTGACTACAGACTCAACAGAAAAAGAAGTACTGGAGAAAGAAATCAGTATTCGTTCTGCCCATAGTAACTGGCTCGAAGAGAAATTTCAAGCTGAGATTGTCAACATTGGGCTTAAAAAACTCGGTTATCAGATCGAAAAACCGAAAGAAATTGACTATAGTGCGATTTATATAAGTGTCGCTAATGGTGACTTAGATTATAGTGTTGTTAATTATGAAAAATTACACTCAAAATTCTTTGAGCAAGCTGGCGGTGAAAAAAAGATGGAGCGAGTTGGAGTTCTTACTGATAACCTGGTACAAGGCTATCAGATCGATAAAAAAACCGCTGATCAATATCAAATTACTAACCTTGAGCAACTCAAAGAGCCAAAAATTGCCAAACTCTTTGACTCAGACGGCGATGGTAAAGCAAATTTAATCGGTTGCAACCCTGGTTGGGGTTGTGAGTTGGTCATAAATCATCACCTTAAGGCTTATGGACTAGAAGATACAGTTGAACACAATCAAGGACGATATACAGCTTTAATTGCAGACCTTATTACTCGTTACAAACAGGGAGAATCTGTTCTTTACTATGCTTATAATCCTCACTGGATATCTTCCATATTAAAAGTAGATGAAGATGTAATTTGGTTAGAAGTCCCCTTTACATCTTTACCTGAAGAACAAGGTAGTTTTACGGAAAAAGACACCACAGTAGAGGATGAAAATCGCGGATTTGCTATTGATCGCATACGCATTTTTGCCAACAAGAAATTTTTGGAGAATAACCTAGTTGCTAAGCGTTGGTTTGAACTGGTTGAAATTCCGGATTCTGACATTAGTGCTGAAAGCCTACGCCTCAAAAATGGTGAAGACTCTCCAGAAGATATCCGTCGCCATGCCGAGGAGTGGGTTAAGTCGAATCAAGAGTTGTTTGATGGTTGGGTGGAAGAAGCTAGAAAAGCTGCTAGTGAGACTTGAGCTTCTAGCCATCCTACATCTTAAACTGAAACTCTTCGATTTGCCGGAGGTAAAGCCCAAGCAACTGACTGTCTGGGGGCGAACAAGTGATCTCAGAATTTGCAAGTCCCTTAACAGTATTCTGGCAATCCAACTTTGATGTGAAGGAGGATGCCTCTAAATAAGTTTGTTGAGTTCCGGGAATTTTTGTGGTTAAAAATGGGAAAATGAGACTTAAAACATTCTCTGGGGAATTCAAGACCACATCCCTGAGCTTTGATTCCCACTGGGAATAGTCAACTTGCTTGATAGGATAGCCGAGAGAAGCGATTAGTTCGACTAACTCACCAATGGACAAACACTTAGGATTGATTAAGTGGAAATTTTTTCCTAAGGATTCTTTCTGCTTCGATAGATAAACAATAGCTTGACTTATATAGTCAACTGGTGTTAACTCAAACTCAAGATTAAGATTGGGAGCAATCCCTTGTTCGATAAAACTTTTGAGCAGGCGGCCTAGGACTTGATCGGCATTATATGCCCCAGTTTTACTGTGACCGCTAATTGTCCCTGGCCGGTAAATACTGACCGGAATGCCGAGGGAATATGCAGTTTTCAGCAATTTTTCTGCAACCCATTTACTTTGACCATAGCCTCCATAGACGACTTGGCAATTCTCAAGGGAGTCTTCTTCTCGGATCAAGGGCTGGTTGAAATACCCAGTGGATTTAAAAACGGCTGGTGAAGAGACAAAATGAAGGGGCTTAAGTTGGATTTGACTTGCTAATTTCAAGATTTCTTGAGTTCCCTGCACATTCACCCCTCTCATCGCCCTGTAGGGATAGGCTAAATTCATGAAGGTGGCAGCATGATAAATAATCTCAACTTCCCTTGCCAGTTGCTGGAACTGTTGTTCGTTGAGTCCTAACAGGGGTTCGGATAAATTCCCAATCATGGGAATAACCCGGTCATTGAAACTTTCAGGAGCGAGTAAATAGCTTTCCAGATTACTGGCAATTTTCTGTTTACCTTCGGCGGGAGTCTTACAGCCGCGAACCAGGCAATAAATTCTGGCTTGGGTTTGTCGGAGGAGTTCGTCGAGTAAAAAAGCTCCTAGGAATCCTGTTGTTCCTGTCAAGAAAATTGTTTTGGGTTCGGTTAGAGAGTCAACAAAATCAACTTTTGGCCTAATTATGGGATCGAGAACCGCTTCTGAAAGCAATTGTTCGACACTCATACCTTCAATCGCCGTAACCTGTTCTGAATTGCTGAAGGTATCAATCGCTTGAGCCAGCTCCTTAACTGTCGGTCCTTCTAACAAAATGCGTAGGGGTAAGTCAACTCCGAAACTCTGTCGAACCTGGAAAAGCAGCCGAATTGCCAGGAGAGAATTTCCCCCTAGTTCAGAGAAGTTGTCGAGAATGCCAATGGGATGGATGTTTAGTACCTGACTCCAGATTTCAACCAACTTTGTCTGAACTGGGGTATGGGGTGAGATAAATTCTTGCTTTAAAACTGGTCGATCAGAGTTTGGTGTAGGGAGCGATCGCCTGTCTAACTTACCATTGGGTGTTAGGGGTAACTCGTCTAAAACTAGGAAGGCAGAAGGAATCATATACTCTGGCAGCTTTTCTTGGAGAACTTTTCGCAGTTCCGGTATAATTGCTGTTCGAGATTCTTCCAACAGAGTGCTGACAATATAGGCGACTAAGCGTTTGTCACCCGGAATATCTTCCCTGGCAATTACTGCCGCTTGCTTTACCGCAGGATGTTGAGTCAGTACTCCCTCAATTTCTCCTAATTCGATGCGGAAGCCCCGAATTTTTACTTGATGATCGCTACGCCCAAGTAACTCAAGATTGCCATCAGCAAGATAACGAGCTAAGTCTCCAGTTTTATAGAGACGATTCCTTTTTGAATTCTCAAAGGGATTGGGTATAAATTTTTCTGTTGTTAATTCTGGGCGATTAAGATATCCCCTGACCAAATATTCTCCACCGACGTAGAGTTCCCCAGCTTCTGCGATCGCAACTGGTTGCATCTGCTGGTCTAAAATATAAATTGGCAGCTTCTCAATCGGGCGAGTTATAGAAAAGTTGCGCGGTTCTGGTTCTGGTTGACAGTTCCAGAAACTAACGATAATGGTTTCAGAGGAGCCGTAGATTTCAATTGCTTCGCAATTTGGAAGGCGCTGCCAAAAGTTTTGTTTGAGAGCAAAAGGAAATACCTCGCCGCCTACAAAAACACGTCTGAGATTTTTGCAAGTTTTCAAACCTGGCTCTTCGAGAAAAATCGAGAGTAGAGAGGAGACAAAATAAGCAACGGTAATTTGCTCTTGGGCGATTAGCTCAACTAGGTAAGCACTATCCTTTTGTGCATTTGGTTTGGCTAAAATAACCCTAGCGCCAGCCATTAAAGGCCACAATAACTCCCAGCGCGTTGAAACATCAAAGCTGAGAGAGGTTTTGTGCAAAACTCGATCGCCTCTGACAAAGCCAAAAGTCTTTTGAAGCCAGCGCCAGCTTTGACAAACTGCTTTATGGGGCATCATTGCGCCTTTTGGTTTGCCAGTGGATCCAGAGGTGTAGGTAATGTAAGCTAAGTTTTCTGGTCCAAGGGTATTAACTGGATTCGTCTTGCTTTCTAGAGCTATTTGCTGCCAATCTGTATA
>JAAHGS010000071.1 GCA_010692645.1 Symploca sp. SIO2E9 | reverse complement strand
TCCGGATCAGAAGTTGTCCGCTAGACCTACTTCGCCTTTTGTATGTGCGCATTACCGCGCTTGAGTAATTTAGCACGAAGAAAAGTCCCCCTACAAGGGGGAGGCACCAATCCCATTTTTTTGGTCAAAAGATAAATCAATCGCGGCACAAGCAAAACCCACATCGGTTAGTCGGCGGTGGGTACGCACCCGCAAGCTGGATTTACCTGTTTGTCTAGAATTGAGTACATAGCAAAACTTTCCTGATTTGAGCGCCTCATATAATTGCTCATCAGCTTCCCGCTTCACATAAGTGGTGGCTGATTCTGGAAGACTACCAGAGAAAATGTACTCACTGACCATGATTGAATTCCTCTTCAGAGGGTTGCACCCAGATGAGTTGAGAAATACTGACGATAGAGCTTACAACTGGGAAAGTAATTATCTCCTGAGAGTTTCACTAACCCCAGACTGTGTAACTTAAAGCCCACCTCTGTATTCAAGGGTACAGGAGCAGGAGCCATAACTACTTTTTTATAGGCAGTTTCCAGTGGGGGATGATGTTGTAAATTCCATAATTGTTGATGTAAATGGGTTTGGAAAATACCTTCAGAGGTAGGAGCTAACTTCAGAAGTTCCTCTAGACTTTGATTTTGAGTACACCAAGCTGAAAAAGCCTGCTGCAACAAATAAGGATGCCCTCCTACTAACTCCATTAGCTCCTGTAACCCTGCCTCACCCAATTTCCTTTCTAGGGGATATTGAGTCGCTGCTTGAGCTACCTGTTGTTGAGTAAATTCCGGTAATTCCATCGCCACACCCACATTAAAAGGGGAGTAATTAGTATCCAATTTGGGGTAAACTTCTGTTGAATGCACTACCACCAAGCGCAATTGCTGCCAAAGAAGACCCACTTTGGTTTCAGCTTTGGCAAGTTCATACCAACCCCGCAGCAGACTACAAAAATTGTCGAACAGTTCTTCATAGGCAAATAGTCTTTCAAAATTATCGAGGGCAAATACCAGAGGTTTGTTGAGGCTTGGTAACAAATATTTTTGCCAATAACGAGTACAGTTTTTGTTCAAACCGTATAACTCTCGCCAATAATTTTCCAGTTGAGCTTCCAGTTCCAGACTCTCTGACACCTCCACACAGATTGACTTTAAAAAGCTTTGATAATCGGCGAGAATAGTTTTTTCCGCCAACCTCAAATCTAACTTTACTGTTTGATAACCCTGTTTTCTTCCATAATCGAGTACCTTCTCTAAGAGTAAAGTTTTACCCATTTTTTGAGGTGCTTTAATCCGTAGTAACGCCCCAGGCTGGGTTATAGTTTGGTAGCAGCTTGCCTCAATGGGGGGACGCTCAATATAAAAAGGGTGAGCGAAAAAAAGAGTGGGGGAAGGAGTAAACAGACGCGGAGACGCGGAGACGCGGAGACGCGGAGACGCGGAGACGCGGAGAATTAAAATTCCAACCAAAATTTCGCTCACCCATATAAAAAGTCGAATTCTGATTTGGGTTTGAAGCCGAAGCTCTTAAGTCTTTAACTGCCCTGCGAATTCCTCTGGCAATATCTGCAAACGCTTGATCGCGATTTGCCCAGTTCGTTACAGGTTCAGCATTCTTAGGTAACGCCTGCAATTTACCAAAGGGCGCTCCTTTCCAATCCACCTCGCGCACAATGATTGGTATCACCCTGGCTTCTCCTGCCTCATGCCGCTCCATTGCCCGCTTTAACTCAACACCCCAGCAAAAATCAGATGCCAGAAAATTTGCGCTAATTAACAGTAGAATAACATCAGCTGAGTTTAGACGCTTCTCAATTTCTGGCTTCCACTCATCTCCTGCACTGATATCTCGGTCATACCAGGTTGAGATCACCTTCTGCCGCTGCAAAATTGCTAGATGCTTTGCTAGTTCATCCCGCAGCTCTTCGTCTTCGTGAGCATAGGAGAAAAATAATTCTATTGATTTGTCTGACATAAGGCTTACTTCTCCAGCTAGCCATCAGCTTAGCTGGTGCCTAAGGCGATCGCAAACTTTATTGGTTGTTTAGGGTGAACGAAATTTTGCGTGGGATTTGATTTCTCCGCGTCTCCGCGTCTCCCCATCTCCCCATCCCCCCCTCTCCCCGAGCCATCCCCCCATCTCCCCATCTCCCCCTCTCCCCCTCTCTTCACTCTTCGTAATCGAGCATAACTTGCACCCAATGTGGCGGGCGTGGAATGGGGTTGCCTAAGCGATCGAGCATAAGTAAAGCTGCAAGATGTACAACGAATAAATATACTAAATTGTTGATGATAATCATTAACAGAGCTAGTGCCTGAATCATTCCTAAACTTGGCTGAGTGAGTAACCCCAGCTTGACAAACCCCCAATCAATCCATTCAGTAATTACGCTCATTGCGTAAACCCAGAGGTCCTCGCCCACAAGAAACGAAGCCAACCAGTACTTGAAGAAGAATCCTAAAGTACCGATAATAGTACCAGTACTAATTGAAAATAACCAACCGTTTCCCCTTCTCCACAATGCTCCTAACTGCACACCCATTAAACCAAAGGGAATGAAAAAGAGAATGCTGCGAGTTGGGCCCATCAGTACTGAGAGTAACAACCCTGAAACCAATGCCGCCATCCAGGATGCTCGGTTTCCCCGTCGCAGGTATACTAAAGCGATGGGTATGGGAAAAAATATCCGCAACAATGGTCCGATGGGAAAGTAATAGTTAATTAAGAAAATCAAGCTGGCGGTACTGGCTAAAAAAGCTGTTTCCACCATTGCTATCGGTGCTTTGGACTTTGGTTCTACACCTTGGGCTTTGGTGTACTCATCGGCAGTAATTTTTTCATGATCAAAGGAATCACTCATGTAGATTTGTCAACTCTTGAGTAGTCTGGCTACACGATAATGTTCTCTAAGGCAGCTACATCAGGGATGTACATGATATCTTGCTCCCGTCTAATCAAGCCTTTCTTCTCTAGCCTTGTCAGCACTCGCGTGACAGTCTCCCGCGCTAATCCACTGAGACTGCTCAACTCTCGATGAGGTAAATTGGGAATTTCAGTCCCTTGCTGTTTAAGTATTCCCTGCCCCTCTACTAAAAATAATAAAGTATCTGCCACTCGCGACTGTGCATCGGCTTCCCGTAGCCGGAGACGTCGATTAACTTGACGCAGGCGCTTTGCCATGAGCTGAGCCAAATGGACACCAGCTAGTGGTTCAGAATGAATTAACTGGATAAAATCCTGAGCTGGTATACTGCCAATGGTTGTTGGTGTCAGGGTAATAACGTCTGTAGAACGAGGCACTTCATCCAAGGCAGCCATTTCACCAAAGATTTCTCCCTTTCCCAGAATATTTAGCGTCACCTCTCTGCCTTCAAGATTGTAGGTGCGAATCTTTGCCCAACCCTCCAAAATGAAGTAAACAGAGCCACCCCAATCATTCTCTAGTAAAATTACTCGCTCTTTGGGATGGCTACGGGTAACAACATGGCAGGTAGCTTGCTTGATAGAAGCTTCTGGTAAGCCAGTAAAAAAAGGAGCATGGCAAATCAACTCATTGAGATTAGGGTTCATTTCCTGTGAGCTGTGTCGATCTTCCATCAAGCCAAAGCAAATTATAAACGCAGTGGACAAATTTATGATAATTAGCTATCCAATAATAGAGTAGAACAGTGGAGGATTTCTCATTTCAATTGAGAAAAGCAACTGATATCTCGGTTGTAGGCACCTTCATCAGATTTCGCGTGAAACCCCACCCTCAGCGTTAGCGCAGCGTGCCGAAGGCTAGCAGGGTGGGGACCGATAGCGGTCAAATTTGACCCCTCAACGGGGTTAAATTTGACAATCCAGCTACCGGAGTGACGATTAACCCCACTCTTCGCTGCAATAGCTGGACTTTTTTAGCAGAAAACTGCCCTAATCGCTTCCAGTTGCCGTCGCTAACTGAAACTTGTGTTTTTGTGTCGCCAGACACCCAGCCTGTGTAAGTCTTGCCAGCCTTTTCGGCTACGACTAAATCGCCTTTTCTGAAGCCGTGTCGAGTAACAGTCCCGCCGTACTTTCTGCGATTACCTCCTTTAGCCGGTAAGCACAAGTGAAGCTGGCGGCGGCTAACCGGAGGGCGGCGAATCACGGCAAAAGATGCTGGGGTAATGCACACATCTCCTACCCAAGCCCCATGCTTAGATTTGGAAGTGTGCCACTCTTTCCATTGGATGAATTCAAAGGCTGCAAGGGTAACGCCATCGACCGCATGAGTAGCAGGAGTTTGACTAGCCTTATTTTTCTTATCCTTCTCCAGCCCCAACCACTTGCGCAGTTGACTAGTTCCGTTGCAGTCTTTTTGCCAGCCCTTGTGAGTAAATACATTAGCTAATTTAGAGAGCCATTGCAGCATTTGCTTTTGACCCACCATCACTGGAGAGAAACCGACACCGGATTTAGCTCCTTTACGCCCACTAGTTTTGTCAACATCAGCCATCACCAATTCGTAGTGAATGGTACTGATGGGGTAAATTTGCATCAACTCCTTGACTACCCTCAACTCCAACTGTTTGTTGGCTCTAATCGAAGGCGGCAACTTACCTTGGTGTCGGTTACTGAATCGTTTTTGTCGATGGCAACGTTGGCTGTAGGGAATTTGGCGATTAATCCTCCTACCTCGTCTGGCACGACGCATGATGCGCCGTTGTTCCATCCGCTCAGTAATGGTTTTGAATGGCAAAAACAAATGAGCCATCCACAAAGTGACTTTTGCCGATTGAACCCCAACACCGGAATACATTTTTCCAGGATCAACACCTACTGATATCGGTTGGGTTTCAACTCCTGTTTCAGTGAGTAATTGAACAGCAAAAATATTGAGGTCGTTATGAAAAATTCGGGCTTTACCCTCACGGAGCCAGCGTCTAGCACGACTGGCTTTTGTGGGCATTAAGGGTTTTCCCGATTTTGATACAACTGGTACTCGTAACATGGGTGATAAACCTTCGAGTAGAAGTGTTAAGTCCCTTCCCGCCATCTTGCTCAAGATGTCCTGTCTAACAGCAACTCGACAAAAAGTTTTAGAGATAGCCCGAACTAGGGAAATATTCGGGAGTCTGTACCAGAGCAAGACTCTAAGCGGTATTCAACGGTTTAAATCGCAATTTGTCTTGCAATCCCCTACTTCAACGTAGTAAGTAGGGGTTATTGAATTATCTTTCAAGATAAGACACAATCGCTAGAGTTGCCTTCGTTTCTATCCTTATGAGTTTTCTAGCATATCGGCATTCCGACATTTAGTTGGAATTGGTAGCTCTGGCAATTTAACATGAAAGTGAGATTGCTCTAACTTTCTCCCGCATTGCTGCACTTGTTGTTGTCAAGGGTTACACCGTGACTTCTTACCAGGATATCGAATCTCTGATTGCTGATATTGACCGTTTCCTCCCCAGAGCTGGCTCCCGTTTTCCTTGGTCTAAGCCAAGTGATGTTGCGGCTGGGCACCGATTGCTGGAACGCATCCGCAGCTACCTGGTTTCACACCTACAGAACCTGGAGGCAGCTCCGAAGGAGCCGACTACAGCAACTTCTATAGATACAGTTGCTCAACAGTCTACACCAGAAGTACAGCAGATTGTGCAAGCGGTTACTCAAGAAATGAACTTTCTGCGTAGCGACTTGATAGAACGCTTGCAGGTAGAATTGGATACTTTGCGACAACAGCGAGACTCTCTGCTCAGAGAAATTCAGCGCCTAGAGCAAACTAGGCAGCAGATTGAGGTTCAAAATCAGCTACAGCTTTCACAGCAGCAAATTACCTCAGAATTTTCCCAAGCTTTAATCACTAGTTGTAGCGAAAGTTTAAGGCAACAATTAGCGCAAATATTAGCTAATTGGGAAGTTCGACTCAATAATCATGAATTGATAGCTGGAGAAATTGTTGCAGAACCACCGCGGTCGAGTCAGTTCAAGGATGCCCTAGAATCGCCAAATATCCTAGAACAATTGAAGCAGAGGCAAATTAACTCTGATAAATTGCTGGCAACTCTCGACGCTAATCAGCAGGCAATCTTTGAGGCACTACAGCAAAATCTCCAGAGTTATCAGAAATCTTTGTCTCAGGGGCTAGAAAACATGTACAGCTTGGGCTCTCAAGGGCAAATGCTATTGGCAGAATTAGTGAGTCGCCTGGGGCAGCAGTTGGGGCGAGAAGCCTCGACAATTTTATCTTCATCAGTACAACTTCCTGAGGTAATTACTCAAACTAAAGAGATAGCTGCTACTCAAGAGATATTAAATATTTCCGACAGAGCTAGTAATCCAAAAGCAAATCAACAACTTCCTGCCTTTCCCTATGCAGGGGCAGAAATGCCCCTACAGTTGCCCCAACCAGTAGATCCCCTTCTTGAAGAACTCGAAAGCGCTACAACCGATCCTAGAGGGCAATGGGAAGCACAATCTAAGGCAATCACCCAAGACAATTTTTCACAGAGTTTAGATTCGGATTGGGAAGTCATTGAAGGACTAGATTTGGAAGATTTGGAAGTCGAACTCGAGGAAAACTCTAGAATAGATGCTTTCGTACAACTCGATGTCGAGTCTCAAGTCTCACTACCTTCCATCGAAGAGATAGAAACTCCAGAACAATCAAATATTCAAGATCTAAATCCTCCCTCAGATTTGCTTGATGGGCACTTGCCAACTTCTCCACTTTCAGAACCTGTGCAGGCTCAAAGGGATCAAGTGGCAGGCTTAAACAAAAAAGAAGTGGAAGATGAACCAAGCTTTAGTTCTCAAGAGCGCCTCCAGGAAATCGAACAGTTGTATGAAACTCTTTTTGGTAAAGAATCTGTAGGTAGTACAGCCATGCCATTGGGATCAGATTCAGCCTCTTTAGAGCTTGAAAAGGTTCTGTTTGAAGAGCTTGCAGAGGCGACAAACTCAACTGCCGAGGTTCTCTCGCCTCTGGAGACGAATTTAGCAGGGAAACAGAATCCATCTTCACGAGGGGATAAGGGACAATTCCAACAGAAAAGTCTCAAGGAATCCGAAAGTGTTGAGAGCATTAGAGCTCTGACAGATTTGTTTGAGGAAATGGGACTTTCCCATGATACTTCAGCAGTGATAGATTCCGGAGTATCTATGTCTACTCCAAAAGAGCAACCTCTGGCAGGTAAAAACTTTAATTTTGAAGCCCAAGGCAGTCTCAATCAAGAGGGGTACATGCCAGCTTCACCAGAGGAAAATTTGGATATTTTGCTCGATCCCAATACTGTGGAACAACTCAGCCAAGATCTTAATAGCTTTGAAGAGTCAGAAACTCACGATGATCAAACTTTAGAGGCTCAGAGTTTGTCTGGTAATGATTCTCAATCGCCAACAGCTGTACCTTCACAAACACCAGAGTTCCAGTTGCCGTTGGGGATGTCAGAGGAGTTATTAGCTGAAGATTGGGAAGAGTTTGCCCTCAATGATTTCTCTGATCAAGATTTTACCTTGCCAGAACCCACAGATCGCAATACTCAAGAAAGGTCAACCTCAGCATCAAGTAATTTAGCTCAACCAGAAGCTGAGGAGCAAGACCAAACAGACAAACGCACTAAAACTAATGACGAGTAATCAAACAGATTTGATGTGTATTATCTCAGCAGCAAGTAGTTTATTTTACTTCTGCTAAACTTGGTGTTTCAAGATTGTCTAAGCTAAGGCACAAAAACTTGGTATAATTATGGATTATGTATAAAACAAGACTAAATACTAAGCTTAGACTTTGATTCAATTAATAATTTATTGACCTCAATACAAAAGCTTTAAAAAAGAGCAAGTAAATGTAAAGAGTCAGTGAATTAACCGATTACTACTAGCTTTTTGTGAAAGCAAGTCAATATGATTGACACAGGATTTACCCAAGTGACTAGGGTGTTTCTGCAAACTTACGTTAGTCAGCGACCCTAGGTATTCGTTTACAAAAAAACTATAACGACAACCAATGGGTTTAGTTGAGCATTGCTTTTCCTCAAGGCATGGTTTGAGTTTGCAGATATACTCTAATACCCTGTAAACAACTGGCTGCAAGCTGTGATTATTACATCAAAATTTTCCCCTGCTTTTTCTGCTGATTCAGCAATTCTGAATTCTCTGCTCCAGAGTGAAGTCTTTGAAGAACAGGTACATAAATCTGTCAACTGCCAAATTAAGCGCTTGATCGACATTCTCGGGGCCTTGGTTGGATTAACCATGATAGCGATCGCTATCATTCCACTAGCGTTGGCAATCTGCTTTGATAATCCCGGTCCAATCTTCTATTCTCAAATGCGCTGTGGTCTCAAAGGCAAGACTTTCCGCATCTGGAAGTTTCGTTCAATGGTTGTCAATGCTGAGCAATTGCAGCATTTAGTAAGCAATCAGGCAAAAGGTAATATTTTTAAAAATGACAACGACCCTCGTGTTACTCGCGTCGGTCGTTTTTTACGTCGCACTAGCTTAGACGAATTGCCTCAGTTTTGGAATGTTCTCAAAGGAGAGATGAGCTTAGTAGGAACTCGTCCACCGACAATAAAAGAAGTGAAGGAATATCAGAAACACCACTTCCAGAGGTTGAATGTCAAACCTGGAATTACAGGGGAATGGCAGGCTAATGGTCGTTCGACAGTAACAGATTTTGAAGATGTCGTTCGCCTCGATATTGGCTACCAACAAAAGTGGTCTGTTGGTTATGACTTTCAGTTAATTTTCCAGACAATCTGGAGAGTTTTGAGGAAGGATGGTGCTTGCTAGGGAGTTGTCAGGAGATTACCTCACGGGGTGACAAGCAGGTTAAAGTCGATACAGGGTGTGGGGTGTGGGGTGTAGGGTGTAGTGAAAAAACCATGAACAAGACTCCTAAAATTAAGATTTAGTTGTCAACAACACCGGGTGGATCGAAAAGAGTCCCCCTACTGCTTGTAAGTTAACTTTTAATTTTTCCCCACACCCCACCCCCTACACCCTACACCCTGTCAACACTTCAGTCTGGTTGTCACCCCGTCAGGGTTAATCCCAAAGCCATTTGGTTATAATAGATACACTAAGAGTTAGGAAATCAGAACCTAACTCTTAACTTCATTGGTATGAATTTGCCTAATTGGATTACCTTTTCTCGCTTGCTAGGATTGCCATTCATCTTATACGGTCTAAATAATCCAACTGAGCAAGCGCGCTGGGTCTGTTTAGTAATATTTCTGGTTGCAGCTGGGACAGATTGGCTCGATGGCTATCTGGCTCGCAAACTTAACCAAGTTACGAATTTAGGCAAATTTCTAGACCCTTTAGTCGATAAACTTTTAGTATTGGCTCCGCTGCTGGCTTTAATTGAGATTGGTCAGGTACCTGCTTGGGGCGTATTTGTGATCTTGGGGCGGGAGTTGGCAATTGCCGGTTGGCGGGTAAATCCTAACCTGACTGACAGCAGTGGTATTAGCGGAGCCAATATCTGGGGTAAACTCAAAACCGTCAGTCAAATTGGGGCGATCGCGTTGTTAATTGCACCAACTCCTCCTGCCTGGGAAAAACTTTCTCTAGTCGCTTTCTGGATTGCTGTTGCCCTGACTTTGATTTCTGGTGTGATCTACCTTTGGCCTCAACTCGCTGCCAATATTTCCTCATCAACAGAGAAATCAACCTCAGCTTGATCACGCCCAGATGCCTGATAATCGTTCTCAAATGAGTCTTTAAGCCCAGAAGCCAAGTCATATTTTGGCTGCCAGTTGAGTTGAGTCATGGCTTTATGAATGTCAGCAAAGAAGTGCTGCCCCCGCAGAGGGAAAGCTTTGCGCTTGCCAAAATCAAATTTTTTCGGGTCATAGTGTACAATCTTGATATCGTCAGCCGATTGTCCGACGGCTTGAACACAAGCGCGAGCCAAACCATCAAAGGTAAAGTAGCGCTCTCCGGAGACATTATATATTTGCCCTACTGCTTGCTTGTTTCCCAACACCTGAGACATGGCTTGGGCTAAATCTTGACAATGCCCTAGTTGAGTGATAAAAGTGCCATTACTAGGAATAGGGATAGGGCGATCGCGAACAATGCGGTCAAAAAACCAGGTTTCTAAATCATTATAGTTGCGAGGGCCATATATATAGGTGGGGCGTATAGCAGTAAAAGGCACTCCCTGTGCCTTCAAATAAGCTTCTGTCTCGTGCTTGCCCTTGTGGCGACTTTTGGGGTCAATTGGGTCTCCCTCAGTGTGAGGCAGTTGGTCTGATTTAAGGTATACTCCAGCTGAACTCATATAAACAAAATGCTGCACGCGGTCTTTAAAAATCTCCACTAAAGGCTGAGTATCACTCAATTCTCGGCCATTGTTGTCAAAAATGGCATCAAACTCCTGGTGTGATAACTTCTCCTTTAATTGTGAAGTATCCTTGCGGTCTCCATGAATCTGAAGCACTCCTTCTACTGGAGTTGGCTGATTGCCGCGATTGAACAGTACAACATCGTGACCTTGTTCCACCAGAATCTTTGTGAGGTAAACACCGATAAACCGAGTGCCGCCCATAATTAAAATTCGCATTCAGATCCTTTAGTTTTCCTTTAGTTTTCATCTCATGTAGGAATTGTACACCTACTTAAAACTAAGACTAAATGCCCCTTAAAGTCGAACTTGAGTGACAGCGATATTGCCTGAGAAGCAGACATCAACATCAGTTCCGGGAGCACGACCACGCTTACCATATTCTCCCTCATAGAAATAACAATCACCTTCAACCCGATACTTGACTTCTAAAGGCTGAGTACTTGACTGACAGAATACGACTTCCGGCTCAACTGAACCTGCTTCCAAATGGGGCAAATTTACATTCCAAAAGCTGCCAGGGGTTATCGGACGAGTAAGTAAATCAGCTAACACCCTAGCTGTTCGACGCGTAGCCACCTCCCAATCAATCACCATTGGCTTTTTCATCCAGTGGGAAATAGCGATTCCTGGAATGCCGTGCATTGCCGCTTCCCGCACAGCTGCTACTGTTCCAGAAAGATAAACATCGACACCTAAATTACCGCCAGCATTGATACCAGAAAGCACATATTTGACATCTTGACGCAAATGCTTGATTGCCAGACGAGTGCAATCAGCTGGAGTACCGGCAATCATATACTCTGTATCAGAGCGACGTTGGACATGAATTGGTTGATTAGTCGTCACCTGATGACCACATCCTGATAATTGCTCCTTAGGGGCGACAATGACGCCCTTACCGTTTATAGCTTTCTGAAGAGCTCGGATGCCAGGAGCGTCTATCCCATCATCGTTTGTAAGTATTAGGGTCATGCTCTGTCGTTTAATCAAACACAATTATATTTTTACGCATTCAGCTTAAAATCCAATTGGATTATCTGCGAGGCACCTGAAGACTATCTTCGCCAAAGAATTCACATCCCCTAAATTCGCAAGTAGGTGTATCTGTAGTGTAATCACAGGTATAAGTCGCTAGCATCTGAGCTTGCTGGTTGAAGACCCGGACATTGTACTGATAATTTCTAGCAATAGTACCAAATTTATTAACCAAGCTATATCTTCCTATATAGTCGAGAAGCGTCCACAACTGAAGGTTAACCATTAAATCCAACCTCTTTTGCTCTGGATAGACTATCCAGTTTCTAATCAATTTGCCGCCAAAAAACTGATTGAATTGTTCTTGTGCCCACCATAAGCTGGGATGTGTAATTCCTGTTTGAGATTGCCTCTGGGATATGGTGTTAGCTGTTATGATTTGACGTTGTGTCGGTATTAATGCCTCTGGAGCCAGTAGTTCTACCTCTAGCGGTTCTGAACAGGGCTTTAATGCTAGTGGCGTTTGTGCCAAAGTATGCTTAGGTATCCCCAGATTAAGAATGCTCAACAACCAGATTGGAACTGATAGCCTTTGCAGAAATCTTGACCCCAAGCTCATCGATTTTTCTCCAATCAACCCTCTTCACTTCCAGGCTATCGCTTTTATTCAACCCCAAAGCCGGGGTGAACGAAATTTTGCGTGGGATTTAATTTCTCCGCGTCTGGAGCGTCTGGAGCGTCTGGAGCGTCTGCTTAATTATTTCCCCACTCTTTTTTTCGCTCACCCCCAAAGCCGACGCCGTTGTGAACCATTGAGACGTTGATGAGTATCCTTTAATAGTGCCGGGATGTCTAACTGTTGGGGGCAACGGGGCAAGCAGTCGCCACAGCCGGTGCAGTGATTGCCTTTAACTCCACTAAACCAATGACCAGCTACTTCAAACATGTTATAGCGATATTTACCAAAGTCAGTCATATCATAAGCAACAGCTAGATTCCGCAGTCGCAATATTTCTGGAATATTGAGGTTTTCTGGGCAAGGTAAGCAACTGTAACACTGGCTACAGCGCTCAGTTCCCAAAGCATAATCTAGCTGAGTTTCCAAACCAGAAATTATCTCCACTTCCATCGGTGTCAGGGGACCATCTTGATCAGCAACAGCCAAAGGAAGCTGGAGTTGGGTTGGGTTAGCTGGTCCAATGCTAAGAGTAGTAATGCGTTGATCACTCAACAAAAACCGATAGTTAAGTTCTAGTGGTGAGAAAGGATCGCACAGCTGTTCTAGCTTTGGTGAGGGAGTGTATAGGCGTCCTCCCTTATCAGCCGGAGAAATAATGAAAATGCCGAGGTCTTTACTGTGGGCTAACTCAATTGCCGCTGCCTGACGCTGAAAGAAATAATAGTAATGAAGGTTGACAAATTCAAATAAATCGGTATTGATTGCTGCCAGAATTACCTCTAGGGGAGCATGAGTAGAGAAGCCCAGATGCCTTACAATTCCTTGTGTCACAGCTTCTTGCACAGCCTGCATGCAACCAACTGGGGACTCGATCCAGGCTAGATGCTCCCAGGTATTGATGCCATGGATTGCCAAACAATCCACATAGTCGAGCTGTAGGCGCTCTAGGGAATCATTAATCCACTGACGCATTAATTGGGCATCTGCTGTCGGTGGCAGCTTAGTGGTAATGTATAGTTGCTCTCGTGGCACCGACAACTTTTTGAGGATATTGCCTAGATATGGTTCGCTCTTACCGTAACCCCTTGCAGTTTCCAGGTGGTTGATGCCTTGGTTAATTGCCTCCTGCACGGTTTCTTGAGCATCTAATTGAGATGCTAAACAGCGCATAGTTCCAAGAGAAAAGGTCGAAAGCTGCAGATTAGTTTTCCCAAACCGTCGGTAACGCATAACTGGATACCTGAAAAATCTTAGAGCGAGAGATAGCCATAAGTAGGGTTTGCTGAATAAGTCTCTGGTTAAGGATGGGGAACAGGGAACAGTTCTAAGCCTGATTATCCATGATCAGCTCAGAGATTTCCCTATTAAGTGCAAGGATTTTGAGCCATTGGATGCTATAACCTTGCACTTGTCGAAAATGCCCTGAGCGCTGTATAAAAATTCAGGGGTTGGGAATTAGGAATCGCCGCTTCTAAATTTCTTGATCTGGACAAAATCTTCTGGTCGAATATTAGCTACAAACTCTCGGAAGGCTTGTCGTTCCTCTTCGTCAGCGTCTCGATCAACCGGTATTGAAGCATCAGCAACTACTTCTTCCATTACCCAGATTGGGCTGCCCGTGCGCAGAGCAATGGCGATTGCATCACTGGGTCTGGCGTCAATTTCTTTTTTAGTCTCGCCCTGACTAATAGCAAGAATGGCATAGAAAGTATTATCCTGAAGCGAGTGAATGATAATCCGCTCCAAACTCATGTCCCATTCTTCAAGGAAGTTGACGAAGAGGTCATGGGTTAAAGGGCGGGGGTGCTTTTGCTTCTCTAAAGCACTGATAATTGCCTTAGCCTGGTCTTGCCCAATGTAAATTGGCAATGCTCTCCGATCTGAGGAATCCTTGAGCAGCACAATCGGGTTGCGCGTGACGGCATCTAGTGCAATTCCAGCAACTTTCATTTCGATCATCTGATTAGCCTCTAGAACACGATCAGCATCGGGGCATCAAGGGAAAGCGATAAACTAGTATATTAGACTGATTGAGACTGGAACTTGCCATGCCAAATTGGCTCTAAATCACTTCACTGGTCAACCGTCAAATCAGCCCTTGAGAACCTAATTCAGTGGTGCTCAACGAAGTTTCTTCTCCCAGTATGCCCCACTCTCAGAACCTTTGCGCCAGGACTTTATGAAAAAAACACACAACTATTTTGATGTCTTAGATAAAATTATCAATTTTGCACTAGTTCAGGAGTTTAACTAACAACAGTGTTTACAGGATTAATTCAAGCCCTGGGAAGGATTAGACCGCTGGGAGACGATCACTTTGATGTTTCCTGCCCAGACCAGGTATCGATGGCTATTTTACATGATTTGGCAATGGGTGACAGTGTCGCCGTTGATGGCATTTGTCTGACCGTTGAGGAAATTTTTCCTCAAGGCTTTGTGGCAACTGCTTCAGATGAGACCCTACACCGCACAACTCTAGGGTACCGACAACAGGCAGCTCCCTGGGTTAATTTAGAGACATCAGTACGCGTTGGTAGTAAGCTAGGTGGTCATTTTGTCACCGGTCATGTAGATGGCATTGGCTGCTTGCTTGAGTCTGTAGCAACACCTAATTCCTGGGAGATGTACTTTCAGGCAGTAACCTCTTTTAGTGACCTGTGGCAACACCAAGTTGCCCGTTATCTTGTCCCCAAGGGTAGCATTGCTATCAATGGGGTGAGTCTGACGATTGCCGATTGTGATTCTCAAGGCAGCTGGTTTAAAACTGCAGTAATTCCCCACAGCTATGCCCAAACTAATCTAAGTTATTTACAGACTGGTAGCTGGGTGAACCTGGAGAGCGATATTTTAGGCAAGTATGTTGACAAATTGCTTGGCCATCGAACCCCAGTATCGCAGCAGCTAGAGGGAATTTCACCCTCATTTTTAGCTGAACACGGGTATATTTAATTCATCCAGAAGTCTCAGTGTCTGCTGGCGAATCTGTCTGTACAAGCTTGAGAGCATCAATGAATTGAGCCATAGAATATTCTAAATGAGCGCCAGCGTCCACTGCCATCCAACCATCGTCAGTTAGATGCCGCCATTCAAAGTGTAAGTGAGGACCGGTAGAATTGCCCGTGTTGCCGGCGCGCCCAATTACAGTTCCCTGTGCCACCCATTCATCTGGCTCGACAAAGATTTCTGAAAGGTGCCCGTAGAGGCTTTCTTGAGTCTCTTCTTCATGACGCAGGATTACAGTTAAACCATAACCCCTCAAGAAGTCAGCAGTTGCTACCCTGCCGGAAGCAGAGGCAATTACTGGTGTCCCTTCTGGTACTGCTAAATCTGTTCCATTATGAAACTTGTGAGTTTTGGAAATCGGATGTAAACGCCAGCCAAAGCGAGAGCTAATAGTAGCTGGGATTACCAAGGGATAGAGAAAACTTTCTTGCTCTAGAGAGGTAGCTCTTGAAGGTCGCTTGGTGAAATTGTAGTAGGATAGCTCTGTAGGTTTAAGTTCGTAAGTTACCGGCTTTTGGGGCATTGTCGAACGTAGGACGCGGGAAGCGACTTTTACCGGAATGGGGGTAGAGCTAGCAGCACGTCTTGTGGTTCTAGATAATCGCTTTGCAGGTAATCGCTTTGAGCGTCTTCTTACTGCAACCTGCTGAGATGGTCGCACTCTGCGCCTGGAACTGACAGTTGGTGTCGGCGCTTTGGTATTACAAACTCCACTAGCAAGTACTCCATTGTGCGACACTGTATTACAGCCAGTAGAGCGTTCATTAAGCACCACTGAGTTAGGAGCATTGTATTGACCAGTTGCACCAACACTGTAATTAGTGCGATCAATGAAATTATGGTTACCGGAAAAGGTAGTACCAGCAGTCTGCTGGTTAGGGGCTGGTTTGAGAGGTACTTTAGGAGGCTTGGCTATAGTCTGTGTTGGTGGCACAGATAGATTGGGAGGACTCAGGGCTGGTTTTTTATTGACAGTAGTTGGGGGAGTTGGTGCCGATGCTGATGATGCCGGAGGGCGAAAACTATTTGGTTTGCGCTGCGCTGGACCATGTGTTGGGAGTGATGCTGCTGGTGTTCTGGCTGGGGTAGGCTTCCTTGCTGCTGCTGGAGGTGATGCTGGTTTGCGCACTGGGGTAGCTGGCACAATCAATGATTCTGGAACAGTTGGCTTTGGTTTGGCAGCAGGTGCAGGTGCTGGTACTTTTTTGGCAAGTGGTTTCACTGTTGGGGCATTGGGCGGTACTAATTGATCTACAGGTAAGGAAGTTTGCGCTACAACTATACCGCTACTGAGGACGCCACAACTGCCAATAAAACTTAGTGCCTGCATTAGCCGAGGACAACGGTAAAAGATCCCTAATGGGGTGCCAGCGGAGGAAGATTCTGTTTTCATGTCTAACTCACTACTCATCACTCACTAAGTCCTTTGGAAGGTTAGATAATTTTCTTAATAAGAATACTCTAGCTGCTTAATAAGAATACTCTAGCTATAACAAATCATCTGTGGCTAGGAAAGCTGCCAAGATTAGATGTTATAGCCAAGACCGATTGTACCGGGCTGAAGGGAAATTTCCGTGAGGGAAGGGGGTGTAGGTAATTGAGCAACGATGGCTTCTGTTAAGTTTAATTGGACTCGCAGCTCACCAGTGGTTGTTACACCCGTGACAATTCCGGGTTTTCCCTCTACAACTACGCGACGTCCAAGACTTTCTAGTAGCGACTGGTAAGAAGCTAGCAAGACTTCTATTTCTACCTCTAACCAGTATTGATATCCGGATAGTAGTCCCTGTAGTACTATAGACGCCAACATTTCCAAACAAGTCACTGGTGAGCTTAACCCCTGCTTGGAAAAGGATTGTAAGTTGATACCATTTTCAGGCACACAGTTGCTAAAGTTAACGCCAACACCTACAACTACTTGAGTAATCTGACCCTGATGTACACGAGTTTCAGTAAGTATACCCCCAAGCTTGCGCCCAGAAAGTATTAAGTCATTAGGCCACTTTAAGAGGACTGGAATATCGTAACATCTTAATGCCGTGGCGATGCCCCAAGCGCTACACATAGTTAGCTGGAAACTTTTTTTTGCCTCAAGATTGGCAGTTAAAGCTACAGATAGGTATAATCCACCAAGGTCTGATTGCCATCTTCTACCCCACTGACCACGCCCAGCTGTCTGCCTTTGGGCGATAACGACGGTTCCCGCTTTAACTCCTTGCTCGAGCAATTGCCAAAGGGTTTGGTTAGTTGAAGCTGTAATCTCAAATATATGTAAATTTATCTCTGGAAGTTGCTCTATTCTCAGAAGTTTTATCTGCCCAGATATTCGCTGTTTGACTGCTGGGAGTTCTTGCTCAAACCTTTGCTGGTTAAATCCCACTGTGTTGGTCTAGGTTAACTGTTGTTTAAGCTAGCTTAATCCAACTCTGGTTGGTCAGGTTGTTGACTACAGGGATTACTACTAATTTGGGAGAGCTGTTGTGCCAAATCCTGAGCTTGTTGGAGTGCATCATCAATTGATTGAGCCTCGAACTCTAGACATTTTTGAATATGGCTAAGCATCAATAGATTTGGTTGTCCAATACCTCTTTCGGGACTTAGGAAAATGTCGATTCTGTATAGTTTTGACATGCTAAAAACCAATTGCTTGGGTGAACTCAGGCTGGAACTGAAGTATCATACAGCTTTTGTGTTGCTTAATTGTATTATAAACTTTTTGCCTGTCAATTGACAGACAATGAAAGCAATTTATAGTAAGATGATGCATTGATACTAAATCCGGATCTAAGCTTTTACGCATTTAAATCATATATTTATCTGATATTAGTTAATGGCCCAAACTCTTGTGCCTTCTAGCTCCTACCTTCTGTCTCCTGCCTTGCTGTTGTGCATTTTTAATGCACAACAGCTTATTACCCCCTATTCGAGGAGTCAGGAGGGAGCAGGTTTCCAGTTGTCTAGTGAGTCCTTTACATAAAAGGGGTTTTTAAACCGGATTTGGTATGACTGAGCTGCTCAACATTTCTCTCAGGCTACTCTCAGGCAAAGAGAGAAGTTTTTCAGCTACTGTAGATGTGTCAAACAATTTACGATTATTCAAAAAACTCTACGAGGCTTTGATGCATACTTGGCACTGGCATACTTGGGAAGGGCTGCCATATCTCACCTGTAGCCTGCTGAAGTCGTGGAATCACGGCTTTTTCACTCAACAGTTTTCCCCTCGCCCTCCTTCTCAAATTGTTGGTGTACTCCAGCCTGATGCTGTGGTTTATCGAACTAGACAGGTACATGGCAATACCGTACTCACACCCTCAGAGATTGAAAGTACTGCCCAGGCAAAAATGGAGAGGGAACAGGAACCACAAAGACCAGCTGCTGATGGTATAGTGACGGAGCAACCTCAGCAGGCCGTTTGGGTTTGCAGTGCCGACTGTACACCTGTGCTGATTGCAGATGAAAAAACGCGACAGGTAGCTGCTGTACATGCAGGTTGGCGCGGTACAGCTTCTGGAATTGTGCCTAGAGCGATTTCGCGATTACTTGACAATGGTAGCCGGCTTGAGAATTTGCGAATTGCCATGGGACCTGCAATTACAGGTGAGGTTTATCAGGTGTCTGAGACAGTAGCTGCCGAAGTGGGAGCAACTATAGTACCGTCAGAAACAGCTCAGACAACTCAATCGATTCTTAATATCTTGGAGCAGTTGCCCGACTCACCAATTCTCGAAGATTCACAACAGGGGCGAGTGCGCTTGGATGTGCGTAGGGTAAATGAGCTACAGCTTGAACAATTGGGAGTTAATCAAGAACAAATAGCGATCGCACCTTACTGTACTTATCAAAAACCAGAGTACTTTTTTTCCTATCGCCGTGACAAGCTCAAAAAAGTTCAGTGGTCAGGTATTGTTAGCAAATAAAGTGACATACATAATCCGATACCCTGATTATAAAAAAGAATTAACCTCAGCTTAGTTTTAGAGTTATCAATTAGGTTCCACAATTGAACCCATAAATAGAACTGTTCCAGTTTGATTGTCTCGAATCGCACAAAAGAAAGGACGATCAACAACCATCTGGAAGGGGGGAGGTGAGATTTCAGCAGAAGTGCGAGTAATGCCAATAGAGGTTACAGCTGCAGCTTCAGTACCCTCTTCGTTGACTTCTACAAAGGTTTTGTGCTTAACCTGATCAATAGCTACTGGAGTAAAAGTCATGTCGGTAAAATTTGCTCTCGGACTAAAGGCTACTTCCATCCCTAGGGCTCTCAGAGCATTATTGAGTTGAATATCGTATTCAAACTTGAAGCGAGGCAGCTTAATCATTCCATTCCGCTTACGAAACTGCTCCATCCATTGTTGCCAGTTTTGAGCGTTTAATTGCTGTTCAAAGGCTTTAAGAGTAGTGCTTTCACGTGGCAGGAATACATAAAAACTCAGTCTCCCTTCTCCGTAAGGTAGGCTAATAGCCTGAAAGGTTTCATTTTCATAGTATTTATACTTACCTGAACCAAACATCAATGGGTGTTGCTTTTGAGTGCCATCTAACAGATAAAAAGGCAGCTCAGTAGTTAGATTCTGGTCAAATTTTTCGGACCAATTACCTTTGAAATAAATCGCGTTAATTAAAAAGAGTAGGTCATTCGGTTTAATCTGATCAATAATCTTATTTATCTTACCTCTAGTATTTTCTTGAACCCAGTTGTTGATAGCTTTCGGGGCATCGGGATTAGCAAAGTCTAATTCCTTAACTTGAGCCCCATAGAACTGCTGGTTTCTTTGCAGAAATTCAGACTGAAACTCTATACCAAGTTTGCTCCAGAGGGAATTAGCAATCGATAGCTGAACTGCTGGATCTGCATTTTCTAAAGATACTTTTAAAGCTTCATTTGCTTGATTAAGTTGCTCAATGCTCATACCTTGTAATTCCAAGGTTTTAGCCATTGCCTGTTGAGTTTCGCCACTAGCACCGTTATAAGTCATCGCTAGGGCAATTGCGATACTGCTAGGAGAGATAAAAACGTTGTTAGCGCTTTCTTCCTTAAGAATTTCCTGGAGAAGTTTAAAACCAAATTTGGTATTGGCTTCGATAAGTTGAGAATCCACTGGTAGATCGGGTGACTCTTGAGTTAAACTGGACTCTCCCAGATTTTGGGAATCAAAGAGAGGGTCAATGGCGTTGAGCTTCTGAGCCATCAACCCTCCCAATATACCTGCAACAACAATACCTGCTGCCACAATAGCACCCACAATAGCACCTGCTCGAGTGACTATTTGTCGATTCATTAAACTACCTCTACCTACCAGTGCGCTTCCTATCCATTAACTTAATATGACTAATGGCAGTGAGAGGTGTTCCCTATTTGGGGTGAGCTCCATTTTGGTTGGAATTTCAATTCGACCTGTCTGGAGCGTCTGGAGCGTCTGGAGCGTCTGCTTACTCGTTACCCCACTCTTTTTTTCGCTCACCCCCCTATTTGAGTCAAGCAGGGAGAGGAAAGTATCTTGTTCATTAATGGACTTCGGGCGGGGGAGTATTTCAATGTACTCAGTTGTAAAATTCTATATCTGTTGACTCTTCATCGACTTCCTCAATACAAAGTGCATCGGCTTCGTGCTTGCGAAGACTAAGGTTACAGCCTTGTACTTCGATTTCTACACAACCTCCCAGAGGCATGTGGCGGGTAAGAGTAAATTCTGTACCAGGTGTTAATCCCATGGAAATTAATCTTCCTGTATAGCCTCCGCTAACCATCTCATAGCCAACTACGCGCCCTCTGCAACCCACGGCTAAATTGCGTAGGTATGTGTTCGTATTCATAGTTTTTCCTCCTTACCTAAAATCCTTAACCAAGGGAAATCTCAATTTTTGAGCGGTTTTTCATGGCTTTGATATCGGTGCAGTGGGTGGTGTGAGTCCTTGCTCTCTTTCATATACACTTCCAGATAGTTGAGATTTATTTCTAATAAAATAGCAAAAAAAGGTTCTTGCTGATAGGCTCTTTATTTTTATGTCATAGAATCACAACTTAGTCTGGTCAGACTTGAGTAAGAAGATCATCAATTATATTAATTGTCAACCTTACTACTCTTAATAACGGTATCTACTCTAAATCATTCAGTTAATATATAATTAACCCTCAATTAGTTACGCAAAAATCAATAAAAGAATCTTGATAAGAAACAATGGCATTTTACCTTGATAACCACAATAATAGATTTTCTTCTCGTCCTCTCTCCCTGCCTTAAAATACCGAGTTTTAAGATTACTGATTCAGTCTTCTCGGGCTTTGTACCTAATCCAATTAAGAACCGCTTATGCTAAGCAAGCCTAAGATTGAAGTACGTCCAATTCAGAGTAAACGAGAGCTAGATGATATGTACTACCAAAGGTGGCTTGTTCTCAGGGCTCCTCTGGGAATGCACAGAGGCACCGAAAAGGACAAACACGATAAGAGTGCCTTTCATCTAGTTGCCGTCTGCGAGGACAAAATTATTGGTTCTGCCAGGCTGCGGCAATTATCCGTAGAATTGGGCAGTATTGCCTATGTTGCTGTGCTAAGTGAGTTTCGTTCTCAAGGGCTAGGCACAAAATTAATCAAGAAATTGATTGAGGAAGCCCAGGAAAAAAATCTCAAGAGTTTAAGGTTGATGGCTCGGATTAACACCTTGGGCTTCTACAAGCAAATTGGTTTCTTGGAACAAGGCAAAATTTTTGATTTTATGGGCATACCCCATATCTTCATGTACGTTAACTTGCCACCTTCTGGCGATAACGCCGGAGTTCAGTAACAGGATTTAAGTACAAGCGGAGATTTTCTACATAATATTTAATAAATTCTGACTCCTTCATCGCCTCACAAGAACCTTTCATGCTGATAGTTTTACTTTCATCTTTTACAAGAGTAGCCTGATAGGTGTACAAGGAGCCATTGGGTTGTTGCAAAGTAAGTTCAGCTACAATTGAGGTTTTGTCTGAAGATTGTTCGATGATTTTGCCGGCAACTTTGTAGTCGAACCAATCCCATCCATGGAGAAGCATTAGTTCCCTTTCCAAAACCTGCATTTGTATCGGAATAATTCCCCATCCTCGATACACTTTCTTCATGCAGTTAATCTCACCAATCCTAGTCAAGATCGACTTAAATGAATCTTGATCAAGACCTCCATAATACCTACCATCGGGAAAGTCTATGGCAGTTGGTGCAAACCGATGACCACCAAAGTGACTCGCCCTCCACATCCTAATATTACTTAAGGATAGTTCAGAGATAGTGGCTAGGGCTTTTGTGTAAAAAGGAGCGCCATACTTGCCACAACACAGGTCATGGTTGCCGTGAGTACATACTAAGATATCTCTGGTTGCACTCTGATCACTTTCATCAGCTACAGCATTGCCAGTTAAATACTTACGGATTAACCTGGCTGCCTGATCAATATTTTCTACATTAAACTCTTTTCTACTGTAACCCTTGATAATTCCTTTGTTTGGCTGGTCATAAATCAGAATTTTTCTATTATCTTTTTTCCTAGTTTCATTGTTGTTGATCAGGAGAAATCTTATCGGAAGCTTACGTTGTTTAACCTCACTTATCAAAGTTTTGAGATTATTGGGAAGTGATTCTGTTTCAAGTGCATTGTTTGCCCAGGGAGTGGGGCACTCAACTAAAACATAAGTTTTGCAGTTAGTACCACTGCCAATAATGTCTTCTCCTAATTGCCTTGAAAATGCAGCACAAGAAAAATTACTCATCAGTTCTATTTGTCCTCCTTGAGTGGTATTTAATGATTGACGATAGGGGCAATGAAAATAATTCCATCTAAGCTGTTGCTAACTAACAATTATTTTCTAAAAACGATTGGCAAGAAAACGTCCTCTGTGAATAATTCTCAACAAGAGAGCCAGACATTTATGCCTAACTTCCTTGACCAAACTCTAAATTATGTGTCCATTTTCCTTATCCTCATCTAGATGTGCCTATTGGTAGATGCTAGTATCAACAAAAATAATTCCTTCGAGTACCAGGCGAGTCAGGAGTGGGACAATATCAATTTCCCAATCGAAACCTGGCAGCCAATTGATAACATCATTCCCTGTAAAAAGCTCTTCAGTAAAAAATTTCTCAACTATCGAACTACTCACTCCCCTTATAGATATTTCCTTACCTGAAACAGTAATTTTGCATCCATTGCTACTGTCTGGTAGTTCCGAGATTTGAAACCGCTGAAACTGTGGGACTTTGAACCTTGTCTGCGTTTCCTTCGGAAATATATTGAATCCCGCTTGCTGGGGTAAAGAGTATTTCTCTATGGGCTTTCCCAAACTATCAAGATAGTGAATATACTCTTGACTAAGATTATTACAATAAATATATTTATCTAAATCTGTAACTAACTTGTCTAAATAAACCTCTACAGGTTTTGTTTCCCAACGTAATGGTAGACTTCTGCGCCACTCTTTTCGCTGGCGCAACTCTCCAAGCAGCCATTCTAGAAAATCAATACCTGTCTTACAATGTA
Source organism: Symploca sp. SIO2E9 (assembly GCA_010692645.1). GTDB lineage: Bacteria > Cyanobacteriota > Cyanobacteriia > Cyanobacteriales > Coleofasciculaceae > SIO3C6. The sequence goes on along the minus strand of JAAHGS010000071.1, from coordinate 5,678 downwards.
TCCCTAAGGTTAAATGAATCGATGGTTGATCAAGAGCAACAGCATAATGCCAATGTCCGCGCGGTATATAAAGAACATCTCCGGGATTGAGGGTACAACTCAAATAGGGTTCTCCTTCTGGAGCCTGAAGAGACTTAGATTTTTGCTCTACTAAAGGGTATTTAAGCGTATCAGGAAATACATACCACTTTTTGGGCCCATCTATTTGCAATACGAAAACTTCGTGAGTGTCATAGTGGGAGGAAAATCCTTGCTTTCCAGGCCAGGAGCAATAAGCATTTATTTGAGTCCCGTAGCCTAAATCATATTTTAATTCTGCAGCAAACTTAGCAATTTCTGGAATTAGTGTATTGACCTGGTTAATTATTAAAGTTGCCCCTTCTTGGCACAACTTAGTCCAATTCTCATTAGCACTCTTATCTAAGACTTGTCCATCTAGTGCTAGACGAAAGTCTGGATATTTAAACTGATGATAGTTCAGCAGATAGTTTAATTTTTCCCAGGAGAATAACCAAGCAAATTTATTTGTTTCTTCACTTACTATGTGGACGGCCTTGCTTGTCCAATGGTCTTTTAGGAATACCTCTAAAGTATATGGTTTTAAGATTTCTATGAGCGATTTCATTGTTTGAGAAAGATTCGCAATAACATTCCAAAAAAAAATGATTGTTTCAGCTAATTCAATGATCCTAACTCAAACCTGCATCAGGAGTAAAGAGTATATTAGTTTACCCTATACATCCTGACACAAAGCATAAGTAATAAATATTAGCAATTACTAATTGCTAATATTGCTGCATCACTACTAGTCCTAAGGAAGAATACTAGCAGTTATTTAGTTACCAAGATCACCACCGTCAGCGTCGGTATTCAAGTCACCGCCATCAGCATCAGCATGCAAGTGCTGTGTAGCCTTGTTAACAGCTTTGTGCTGTGGGATTTCTTTAACTTCGATTTGAATCTTGCTAGCGCGGAATTGTTTGGCTTTTAGCATTGTTTATCTCCAAGCGTAGTCGGTCACCCTTTAGATCTGCTTCGCCTCACTAGTTTGAGCTGCGAGGTAAAACAGAGTTTTTATGCTTATTGAGACTTTAACTCAAAGTCAACAAAAAAGTCAACTTTTGATAAGCTTTACTAAGAAATGAAACAATGCATTGCTTTTGATGCATTGACTATGCTCTACCATAGCTTCTTACAAAGACCTTAAACTGTTATGGTTTTCTCAAAAAGCTTGGTTGATTAGGAACCCATTTAGTCAAACAATCATGACCAAACAAGTTATACGCACTTCTCACGCACCAGCACCTGTAGGACCTTATAATCAAGCAATCATCGCCAGTGGTGACATGATTTTTGTTGCTGGTCAAATTGCCATTGAACCCAGAACCAACCAGATTGTTGGGATCTATGATGTTGCCAAGCAAACAGAGCAGGTGATGAAGAATATTGAAGCTATACTAGCAGCTTCAGGGGCGATTATGAGCGATGTTGTCAAAACAACTATCTTTCTTGCAAATATGAATGACTTCCCAGTCGTCAATCATGTATACGGGCGATATTTTAACACCGAATCAGCTCCAGCTCGTGCCTGTGTTCAAGTTTCCCGTTTACCAAAGAATGTTCTAGTTGAGATTGAATGTATTGCTGTTATCCCTAGCGATGAGTGATTACCCAGTAATGAGCAAAGCCCATCTCTTTTTAAGGCTTGGATGTAGCGTTAGCGCGCCTAGCGCGCCATGGGATTGTCATTGATATAGCAGTAGGCAGGAGGCTCCAGGGCCCGATGCTGGAGGAAAAGCCAAGTTCTATCTGAGTTTGAGACTTTTTTAATGTCTTAACCGCCTTGGCGATTGCTATACCTTAAACATCCTTTGATCTTGAGGAGAAATTCAACACCAGGGGCTGCTCACTCAATACTGAAACTAGAACTTTGGTGATTGGGAATAGAGAGTTGGTATTTACGCAAACCTTGTAATTTTAAGGAGACTAGTTGAAGCAAGGAACCCAGGTGCCGGCTAGTGGTGAGAACTTCAAAACTGCAAATGACTGCTAATTTGATAGTCTAGTGAATGAGTGAGTTGCTCTTGATTGATAACATGCCAGAATTTGAAAATTTGTTCTGCCACGAGTTGGGACTGGAAGTGGTGGAAGAAGTGACCTCCTGTTGGACATTGCCAGAGGCAATCAGTATCTTTAAAATAAGTCCGCCACTGTTGCAAGGCATTAGTATCGACAATAAAGTCGTTCTTGCTGCCGCAAACCATTAAAGGGGCACAGACTCCTCCCGAAGGTATACTATCCCGATGCCAGAGGGAGTGAGCAGAGGGGGAAGAAAGTAAGTCTCTCTCCAAAATTTTTACCAATCTCTTGAAATTGCTTTTTTCTTGATCACCAAAAAAATTGTAAACCATTTGAGCGAGAACTATTTGGCGAGTGCAGCGCAAAAACTCGAGACGGCTATAGTAATGAGCTTGCCAATCTACGGCTGGATGCACACCCACAGCCAACAATGTTAAAGACCTTACTCTTTCAGGATGTTGACGAGCGTATAGTAACCCTAACAATCCTCCTGTGCTATGACCAATCAGATCAATTGGTTGTTGGCGGCACTTGAGATAGTCGTGGAGCAGTATCAAGGCAACATCTAGAGAGCAGGGTTCATCCTGGTTTTGGGAATACTCCCAAGTACCAATTGATACTTGCTTCGACAGTTGATTTAGTAAGCGCTGAGCGAAACATTGAAAACTACGATTTGTATTTAACCAAAGGACATCTGGATGCTTTGACATGAGAGTCTCCTTCTACAATCCAAACATTATTGTGAGTTGAGCTATCTATAGAGTTTCTGAAATTGATGAGGTACAGTCGTCTGGGTTTTAGGGAACAGGGTACAGGGAACAGGTAAGAAAATGAAGTGTATCTCACTGAGAAAGAGAATTGCTATATAGATTTGCTCTTTAATAAATAAAATTAATACAATAACCAGTTAAAAATATTTCCATGTTTATTGATCAATAAGGCAGCGAGCCCTTCGACGTTCAAACAGTAACTTCCCTATTGCCAAGGGAAAAAGCGTAGCAGAGAGAAAATTATATCGGCTCCCTCTGCAACACTTTTGAGTTGCTGTTAGAGAAGAGAACTACACTGCATCACAATATAAGCTTATTGATATTATTTGTCAACTACTAATTCGGGGATCGAGAGCATCTCGCAGACCATCTCCTAGAAGATTAAACGCTAGAACACTCAAAGTGATCAATAAACCAGGAAATAATATGGTCCAGGGTGAAGAGAGAGAATAGCCCCCTTTGAAAGCATCAGAGAGCATTGTTCCCAATTCGGGGGTAGGGGGCTGTGGACCCAAACCCAAAAAGCCTAAACCTGCAGACTCCAAAGTGGCAGTACCAATTGAGAGAGTTGCTTGTACCACGAGTGGCGAGAGACTTGAAGGCAAGATGTGACGGAAAATGATACGTCCTGGTGTCGCACCAATAGCGATCGCACTTTCGATAAATTCTAACTCCCTTAGTGATAGCACCATACTGCGAGTCAAGCGAATAAAAATCGGGATTTGCACTACTCCTACCGCAATCATGGCGCTACTGATGCTAGGACCTATGACTGTAACCAGTGCAATTGCCAATAGAATTGAGGGAAAAGCTAAGAGGATATCCGTCAGCCAGCCAATAGTGGTTGACAGCCAGCCCCGAAAATATCCCGCTACTAGTCCCAATATCATGCCAATAATCAGTCCCAATCCTACTGAAACCAAGCTTATAAAGAGAGAAGTCCGCAATCCGTACCAAACTAGGTTAAGAAGATCCCTTCCCAAACCATCAGTTCCAAACCAATATTCTAGACTTGGAGGCTGTAAACGGGCTGTATAATTGCGGTCTGTGGAGGGTTCATAGGGATTAAGAATAGGGGCAAGCAGTGCCATCAAGACCATAGCACAAGTGATAACAAAACCTATTTTTCCAGAAGTTGATTGCCAAAAACGTTTAACAGCTTTCTGTTGAAATGGTTTCATTAGGGTAGTTCTCCGAAAAAATCAGTCCAGAAGAATAATTTCTCCGCGTCTCCGCGTCTCCCCATCCCCCCATCTCCCCATCTCCCCATCCCCCCCTCTCCCCCTCTCCCGCTTAGGGGATAGAAATTCTAGGATCCAAGAGTGTATAGGAAATATCAACCAAGAGGTTAATCAGTACAAAAATAACAGCAACAAATACCACTCCTCCCTGAACCACTGGGTAGTCCCGTGCTAGAATCCCTTCATAAATCCATGAGCCAATTCCCGGCCAAGAAAATATAGTTTCCGTAAGAATTGCGCCGCCTAAAAGTTTACCAAATTGTAGACCAATGATGGTCACTACTGGCAACAAGGCGTTTTTTAGGGCGTGAGAGAAAATCACCCAACGCTCTAAAACACCCTTAGCTCTTGCTGTGCGGATATAGTCTTGGGAGAGGACTTCTAGCATAGCGCTGCGGGTAATGCGAGCTATTATTGCTAGGGGAATAGTTGCCAAAGTCAGCGCTGGTAAGATCAGGTGAGACAGCACATCGATGAATGCTGTCATATTTAGCTCAAGTAAGGTATCGAGTAGGTAAAAGCCAGTGAAAACTTGCATGTTAAGTCCTGCCTCAATACTGATGCGCCCGCTAGGTGGGAGCCAATTCAAATTGACAGTAAATAAGTAAATTAATAACAGCCCTAACCAATAAACTGGCATCGATACGCCCAGCAAAGAACCGCTCATCGTCAGATTATCCCAGAGGCTATTTTTACGAACTGCTGCTAAGACTCCAGCAGGGATTCCCAAAATAATTGCAATCAAAATTGCTGCCATTGACAACTCAAAAGTAGCAGGCCAACGGGTTTTGATTTCTTCAGCAATAGGAATACCGCTGATAATACTAGTACCAAAGTCCAAGCGCAATAAATTTGACAAGAAGGTGAGGTATTGTAGCGGTAGAGGTTGATTTAAACCTAGTTGCTCTCTTAAAGCCTCAACTTGTTCAGGAGTGGCTCTTTCTCCCAGCATAACTAATGCTGGATCGCCAGGAATTAAGTGCAGTAAAGTGAAAACTAGGAGTGTGATCCCGAACAGTACTGGCAGCAAGTTGAGTAGGCGTTTGGTAATGTATAAGAACATTTAGGTTCATTGTTGATTTTTCATGGCTATCAATTAATATGATGTCCGACAAATCAACCATATTGACACTCCCTCGCTTTTAGCGAGGGATTCTTAGGTCGTGGGGATTCCAACGAATTTACCCTCACTAAGCATCTTGAGCACCGAGTTTAACTTCGTCAATCGGTAATTAACACGCCTCGGTGCGCGCCCTACGGCTGCAAGTCCGCGTATCGCGACGACCGTAGCGGCCGCCACGTCTCTATCTGTGGTGTAGCCGCAATTACTGCATGAGTGGACACGCTCAGCTAAAGTTTTCTTCCCCGTTTCTGTTAAACAATTGGGGCAGATTTGAGAAGTCTTTTTGGCGTCTACTTTCTGAAAAAATACACCACGCTTTAAACAGCATTGGGAGAGTGTTTGTAGAAACTGACCCCAACCAGCATCTAAGCAATGTTTTGATAGCATGCCTTTAGCTAGTCCTTTCAGGTTTAAGTCTTCTGCAAATATCATTCCCGCCTGCTCACAAAGGTTATGAGCTAATTC
>JAAHGS010000070.1 GCA_010692645.1 Symploca sp. SIO2E9 | reverse complement strand
ATTAAACGGGTCTTGATCACACCGCCGAGGGGGTGAATGACTATGATTTAACGAAAACCGGATTGCTTAGATAAATAAACCACAATCCTTTGGGGTAAGTGTGTAAGTCAATCCCCAGTGTGCCAAAGTTTGGAAGACAAGCGCACATTGGTAGATAGCTTACAGACGACAAATCAATGCCTTATCAGTTTTTATGATACGGCATGAAGGTTTTCCTATGCAAATTTTTTTTAGGGACAATCGTCGCCCTTCGAGATTTTTTGTGTAAAGAATTGTTAAACGCATGCAGGCACTGCCATAAGGGCTAGTCGCCATGCAGGTTGGTACTAATGATTTCCCATCGCGGAAACTCCCGCGCCCGACGTGACACTTCAGCACGCTCTCAGAGTGCCTGACTAATCACCTTTACACAAAAGGATTGTGGCTCCTTAACCACCTGGAGCCATTATGAAACAACCACAACCTTGGAACATTTTTTCACCCGTACCTAACGCTGCCTCTATAGCCGCAGGATTAAAACTCATCCCCTCACACTGGTCACTGACTCCGCTTGCCGACAAATCCCCCACACGGAAAAACTGGCAGAGTGAACCAAAAATTCCCCATGAAACCATTGCTGAGTTAATATTGCATGGTGAACGCAGAATTAGTAAGAAAGGCAATCCCTACACCGCCTACTATTCCGGCTTTGGCGTCAGAACTGGAGATTACTCAGACGGGCTGCTAGCAGTTGACATCGATGGCGCTAGCGCCGAGCCACTACTTGAAGCAATTCTTTGTGATAAAATTCCCCACACTGTCAGTTGGACTTCTAACAAAACAGGCAGAAAGCAATTAGCAATTCAAATCCCTGAGCATTATCGGGAGCCATTGCAAGATTTCACTCGGGCTGTAGTCACTGAGTATAATGGCTTGCGCACTCTTCATGATGAAGATGGAAAACCCATAGAACTCTTGGAGTTCCGCTATAACCGCTGTCAATCAGCACTTCCCCCATCTCGTCACCCACAAACGGGACAATACAACTTCAGTAACACACCCGCTGACACTCTGGTGATAATCGCTTCAGAGCGCCTGTGTCAGTTCTTGATTCAACAAAATGCTAAAGTACTCAAAAAATCCCAGCAGGAACAAGAAGAGGCGATTCGCCGCACCAAGGAACTGCTCCAACGGCGCGCTCAGTACCAGAACTCCGGCGTTACAAATAATATTATTGATTTTTACGAGTTTGAAATTCTACCTCGACTGACAGCAGAAAAGATATTTTGCTGGAATGGTCATAACTTCAGGAGTTATGGTAAAACTCTCAAAGGTGCTCCCCCATGGAGACACTCAGCCAGTGGCACCTCTTTTCATGTCTGGGATACTGGAGACCATTGGGCTTGGCAGGACAAAGCCACAGGTGAAGGCGGTGGTGCAATCCAATACCGCTGGAAATTAAAAGGCGGCAGCGGCACTCCCAGAGGCACAGACTTTGTTGAAATTGTCAAGGAATTGGCGGCAGATGTAGGCTTATCGCTGCCTGAACCTCAATCCCTTTACCAGTCTGGGTTTGAACCTGACCCACAGCAATATCTTGAATACCTTAAGCAGGAAACTCTTGTAGAAGAGACAATTGAGCTGGAAGAGGCTTTTATTAAAGCCGCAGATAAAGAGCGTCAAGCCGAGCTTAAAGAGCTCTTTGTTGAAAACGACATCCAAGCCAAAGCCTCACATTGGATCAAAAACCAACTCAAAAAACTCAAACGGCTAACTAACTGGCAAAAAAGCCAACAAGGGCAACCCTCTGCTCCTGAAAAAACCCCTTTGCCCTCCAGGGGGTGGGTAATTAAGTATGAACCCAATAAACCTCTGCCCACACCCTCTGAGTTAGCTGGCATCGAACCACCAAAGATAGTTTTTTCACCAGGACAGCGAAAAGAAGTTCGGGCTAAGCTCATTGCCTTGGGGTGGCAATTTAGTTATGATAAATCCTTTACTGGCGCTGGTAAATCCCATGATGCTGGTTTAACTGAGCCAGACCCTGATTCAATAGGCAAGATTTGGTACTGGGACAGTAACCACCGCAATTGCTCCACAGCCACTGTTGCTTCTAACTATACCGATATGGTGGTTCGCCATGATGGTTTAGTCGCAGTGCCAGGGCGCACCAATGCCCTGGGTGAGCCTCACCTCAAATACGCCTCCACACCTGATGAAAAAGAATTAGCTATAGAACCTTCTAACTGTTTTCAGGCTGATACTTTTATCAAGCTCAGGGAAAAAGGATATACTATAGAACCTTCTGGCTTAAATCCTCTTTGTCAAAACTGCCCATTCAATCGGGGAGACTCTGACGATGGCTATAACTGTGCTAAAAATTCGGGTATGGGCTTTGGTTATCGCCATCAAAGAGCAATGGTTATGGAACAGCACCTAATCCGCGCTAATTTGAGTTCTGCTCCTGAACCCGCAGTAATCAGCACAAGAGATGCTTCACCTAAAAAACCCAACACCAAACATACCTACGATTACTCACATGATACTTGCTTCGTTGAGGAAGCTTCCCGGACACTCAAAGGGATTGAAACCATAACTGCTATTGACAAAGATTTAGCTCAGTTGTGGTTGGAGGTTGAGCAAGGAGATGAGACCATTTACCAGGCCTTAGCTGAATTTAGGGCTTACCTATTTTCGGCACTCAATGGGGAAATTGAAAATTTCCATCCTCGTTACGGAGCTAGCCATTGGGCCTTTATGGATGATGCCCCAACTCCCCCAGAAAATATTGAGTACTTAATTAAAAGACTCAAGGAACGTATACTACTAAAACTAGAAGATATTTTCGTAGAACCAGAGTCAGTAACTGGCTTAGGGGGTAAGTGGAGAAGCCTTGGTAACTTTGCTAGAGCGCACTTTAAGCAGGAAGCGAGGCACCAAACTGCAGAGTACATTGATAACCTGCCTCCCAATATTTTGATTCACGCCTTAGAAATTTGGGCCTCACTCAAACCAGGTGCAATTAGAGTAAATCGCCATCGCCTCACTCTCACCATTGGTAATCAGCGCCCAGGTGAAGTACTACGAGCACACAAGCATGTTACTCTCATGGATGCCACTGCTGATAAAGTACAATTGGCTGCTCATCTGGGTGTTGACCCCAACAGCATTATTGAGATGGAGCAGGAGCGCCCAGCGATTAACAATTTAACAGTTTGTAACGTCACTGTGGAAGGGATGGGTTCTAATACCTTCTCTGATACTTGTAAACAACGTCAGGTGGCATGTCTGGAAGCGCTCAAAGAAAAATATGGCGAAGATTTAGCAGTCTTGGGACTCAAAGACAATGATTACATTGAGATTGATGGTCATTGGTTTTACGATAATCGAGGCACTAACGCTTTTGTTGGTAAAAAGGCGATCGCAGCTTTTGGTAAACCCATGGCTAACGTGGGGGCACTAAAAGACGAGTATCTGACTTTGCATGGTACTGCCGAAGGATTTGATGATTATTACCAATCTACAATACTAGCTGAGATTGAGCAGCTCATTGGCAGACAGCGCCCACACCTTGACCCCGATAACCAATATGTGATCTACATTTTCAACAAAGGGTTAGAACTGGATTACCTAGCAGATTATGGTATCCAAGTCAAGAAACTGGATGCATTTAATTTAGCACCAGAAGCTGGTACTGAAACAGAGATACTGCTGTGGAAGTTACAACAAGCCTATCAATACTTAATAGACCATGGAGAAAAGATTATTCAGACCAAGCTAGCAGCAATAGCAGAGGTGACACAAGGGAGGTTATCTCAGTTCGCTCAGAAGTATGGGGGCTGGAAGGGTCTCAAAAAAATATTAGCGTCCCTATTAGAGTCCTATAGGGATGCTAATAATTGGGAGCCACCCAGTGATGATGAATTGGCGCTGGCTAATGACGGACTAAAGCCGCTGTTAGATGGGGAACCAAGTAAGGCGGTGACTTTTGTGGCTGATATGAGGCGAATACTGGGGCTGGATATAACATTGAGGGTACTCAGATGCTTGTCGCTACCTTTGCAAGCCAAATTACTGGGGTTGTTTCTGGCTCATTTTCCAGAAGAGGTACTACCTGGTGAGGTTAGCACTAGTGGAGTAAACATCGAGGGCACTTGAGGTTGGTGTGAGCGTCTGGGTGCTGGCGTCCTAACCGTCCAGGTGGTTGCTATATTACCCAGAATTTTACCTAGTTTCAGTAGTTTAGAATTCGGTAAATTGAGCTTACTGGTCAGTTCAAACTCTAAAGGGGAAATTTCGAGATGATTTACAAAGGATGGTTATACCTTAAGGCTGATATATGGTCTATCTTAGGATTGAGTGTGTTCCCATTTAGAGATGCTATGTCTGTTTTTACTTTTCGTCTAAAAACTGGAGAGATAGTTCAAGTAAAAGAAGAGGACTTAGAAGATTTTATAGATAACAACCGAGGTCAAATTCAAATTCAGCAGAAAAAAATGGGTAAACGGAGAACTAAGACTAGATAAAAAATTAGTAATTAAGAGTAGATAACTATTGCTATCCCCAATGACTCAGATAAGTATTCTTCCCTATCAAGTTGCTCTTCAGTTTCGGCAAGGTAAAGGTGGCAATCCTTGAAGAATCTGTATTCTGTCTTGGGATCATCTTTTGGGAAAGGAAGGTAGTTGCTCTCAATTCCCAGTTCAACATAAACTGGAAAAATTCGTCGGCGTATAATTTGACCATAAACATAGCCATGATTTGATGCGGCTTCAAACTCAGGGCGTGTTACCCTTATTCTGATTACCATTTTTGGCTCCTACGGATTCACCGAAATTACTCACACTATAGACATTGAGCAATTTTTCATACGTTATACGTTAGCTTTGTTGAGAGTAAACTGTTTCCCACCAAAGACAGAAGGTTTCCTACCAAAGATAGAAGGCGTCAAATCTTACGACTGAAATTACTTACAGCTGGTGTGCAACAAAACATGAAAGTTTTGACTATCATAATCTCTGCTCACGGAACAGATGCACCAGGGGCGCTTAGCGCGCAGGGATTCCCAAATGGGAATACTACAACTGTGGGGAACATTTTACCAAGGAACATTACATGGTAGCACAATTAGATTTAACTCTCGCACCTGGCGCGGAGGTAAGGGTTCTAACGGGAAACTGCAAGGGACAAACTGGAACTATTGTTGAGAGTGAACCCAAATCCAGCTATCAAAGGTCAAGAATTCCTGTTCAGCTGGCGCTAGATATCAAGTGGTTGAAGCCCTCTCAGTTGGAGGAAATTAAAGAAGAGACATCCCCAGTTGAGGAAGAGAACCCCAACAGTGCTGCTCTTGAAGAACCCCCTACTGAGGCCCCAGAAATAACTTATACTTGGCTTGACCCCAGTGAAATTGAGTTAGAAGAAGGCACTCAGTCAAGGGTGGAAACTGATGCTAAGGCAATTGAGCGTTATGCCGAAGACATGAAGGAGGAGCGCTGGGATTATCAGCACTCGCCACCAGTAATTTTTGATGATGGAACTACCAAGCGCCCAGGGGATGGTCACCACCGCATTAAGGCAGCATTGCTTGCAGAGCAACAAATTCTTTGTGAAGTACGCAGCGGGACATTAATAGATGCCATCCGCTACAGTTGTAGCTCTAATCAGCGCCCTAGTCTCCACCGCACCAATGCAGATAAACGGCAGGCAGTGGAGATGATGTTTGCTACGCTGATTGAGGAGTTTGGTTCCATTGAAGATATTCCTCGCACTGGTCGCGGGAAGTCTCGCACTGATGCTGATTGGAGCAATCGTCGGATTGCTGAGCATGTGTGGGTAAGTTCTAAGACGGTAGATAATATTTACACGGAGTTAGAATTAAATGCGAAAATTACGCATTTCACTGAAGGGGAACGCATTGAGGTAATCGAAGCCGAAAACTTACCTGATGAAATAAAAGCCGGGGAACTTGGCACACTCAAAGCCAAAGACAAAAAGCAAGGGCTGTGGGTGGATTGGGATAATCGAGAAGCTAGCTTTATTCATCCTGATAAAGTGCGCAAGACAGATAAAGCTAAGCCTGTTGAACAAGCTATTGAGAACAGCAAACCTCAACAGCAGCAGGAAACTTCCCACTCGCTAAATGGTTTGGCTTCTGCTCCACCAACGAGCGTTGAGCAGGAAATTCAGCATAAAGCTGCATCAGTGGGGCTTAATGGCAAAGGTAAACAGGTGCTGCCTGATGTACCTCGTAATGAGGCACCAGAAAGTCTTAGTGTGAGTGAGGAGTTTTCTACCACCCCACCAAAACCAGAGTCAGCTGCTGATTTGAGTGCAGATATGAAGCACATTACCACAACAGTGGTTAATAATGCTAAGTACTTTTCCCGTGAAGATTTAAGGGTGGTGATAGGAGTCCTGGTGGCAGAACATGGGCTGGATGCGATCGATGAGATTCTTGAGGGGTTGGAGAAAAAAGCTGGTTGAACGCTCCATGACTGAAGTTCCCCCCAGAGTTATTGACAACGCCCTTACCTAGAGCTGCTTTCAGCCATTTTTAAACTGCCGCTACTGGGTACATTTGAAAGCGACTCCTAAAAAGGATTTGAAGTGATCGCTATTTCCTAGATGGTACCATGATTGCAAACATCAAGCCAGAACCTACATGGGTACAGATTTTGTAGACCCAATCGCTACATCCTTTAGATTAAGGGAGTTTTCGAGAAAAAATAGTACATATGCACGGGTGAACTTCAGTTACGACAAAAGGGAAATCAAGCCTGAGTATTTTTCTTAGAAGTTCCTGGGACTATAGTCGAAAGTTGCCCCAATCAATTTGCGGATATTTTACGCAAATTGATTTTTTCCCTTTCTCCAAAGTCCAACTTGGTTAAATGAGTGAGGTTTTGATTTTTGTCTCATGAGGTGCAAGATCTGAGTAAAATGTGAACGTAAGACTTATAACTATGGAGTACTTCCTGTGAACAATGACACAATGAACCAAATAACTACTACTGGCTCAACATCTGGGTTGATTGAGATGGATACTATTAAAGCCATGCTAGAAACGCCTGTATACTGTAATGAAATGGCATCGGGCATAGCTGCTGCTTCGCGTGAAGAAATCGAGCGTGCGGGACGAAATAGCCTAGGCGGAACCAACACCGAACCCTGCGAGTTCACATGCGGCGGCTGTAAAGGGTAGTATAAGCATTTATCACAAAGTTCGCACTGAAAAACCCTGAAAAATAGACATAACCACTGTCTGGTTATTTCGTCCGGATTTCTCACAAAGATCGTTTGATAAGCTATAACCCTTGTCGAGTCAAATGCAAGCATAATGACGGTTTCAACAGTGTGTTGTGTTTATGAGTGGGGAAAACCCCTGATTGCATAAGGCTTTCAACGATTTCGAACCCCAAGTTGGTGAGAAATGCGGGCTAGCTTTTTGAGAAATAGGGGAGTCCTAAGATTACATGAAAGTTGACTCACAAACTTTACATCGCTGGGCGACATCAGCCGCCACTTTAGACGAACGAATATTAGCCCAGGATTGGGAATCGGACAATAAGATTAATGAGATTAAGGATCAATTCATTCTAGATACGTGGTGTGACATTGCAACTAAAGGGGATTCAATTTGGTTTGACCAGATTTTAGACCTGACAGAAGCTAGTCAGTCGAGTATAACAACAGGGTTACCAGATTCCCCTTTGCCATCCTGGGCAAAAAGGCTGCCTGACATAATATCTATTATAACTTCATCTAACTTTACAGAAACAACATGGGACAACTGCGTTCCTTTTAGCCATATCTTTACACCTATATCAGAGATATTTCATTCGCATCTGTTTTCATACTGCACTCCCAGTGTGTGGAAACCAGAGTGTATTGAAGATCTGGTTATTGCAGGACTAAAGTATCTGACAGAAATGTTTGCTCCGGGTCTCTATACATGGTTTGATCCCTTCCGAAGTACTATGGCTAAACGATTAGGACATACAAGGGGATGTTATCCTACTTTTATAGAATGGCTTCGACGTGGTAATTTTCTGCAAGTTCTAGACAAATATCCAGTTTTAGCTCGATTTCTTTCTGTTACTATCAGTCAATGGGAAATTTTTACTGCAGAGCTGATAAAACGCTTTGAGGAAGACCGAGCATCTCTAATTGATCATTTATTGGAAGGGCATAATCCAGGGGCTGTGGTAAAGATCTCTACCCATCTCTCTGACCGACATAACGGTGGACGGTGTGTTGCAATCTTACACTTCGAGAATAAGCAAAGTGTAGTATATAAACCTAGAGATCTCAGCATCGATAAAGCTTGGAGTAAGCTTCTAGACTGGATGCATAACCAAGACAGCGCAATTGACCTAACTTGTCCCCGGGTTCTGAACAGAAGGACTTATGGATGGGCTGAATACATATCTTCGAACCCATGTCGCGACGAGAATGATATTAAAAACTATTTCCACCGGAGCGGCGCATTGCTAGCATTAATACACGCTCTGGGAGGCAGTGATATTCATCAAGAAAATATCATAGCTGTCAGAGATCAGCCGGTGATCATTGATATGGAAACGCTACTGAGTTGTCACTATCTCGACCATAAAGGAGAAGATGCACCCCATCCAGCTTTAGGAGAGGCTGGGCGAAGAATTACAGAATCTGTTTTATCGACGGGCTTTCTACCTAGCTGGAAGGAAACTGATGGACAGACTCGCTTAAATGGCGGTCTAGGGCGAGCGGAAGATGGACAAACAAATACCATCATGGGATTTACTGCTATTAATACAGATGATATGCAACGCGAGCGTTTATCTTATTCCCCACCAACTCACAACCATTTGCCTCGATGGGGTGGTCAGATGGCTCTACCAGCAGATTACAGTACTGAAATCATCAGCGGTTTCGAGCAGACCTATCGCCTAATCATGGCACAACAGAAGGAGTTTCTGACAATTGTTGATGTATTTCGGAATACTACGATACGTGTAGTTTTCCGAGACACTCGCTTTTACCAGATGCTGCTCGAACGTGCGGCTCTTCCATCGAACTTGAAGAACGGACTGTATCACAGCCTAGAATTCGAGCTACTATGGCGACTGTCAACCGAGCCTGATCTAGTCACATCCGCCCAGATATTGGCTGAGCGACGCGCGTTAGGACAATTCGATATTCCCTTATTCCATACAACTGCCGAGTCTACAATCATTACTGAAGCCGGAGGTAATAGCTTCAATCTAAATCAAACTAATCGGCCTGTACTATCACCCCTATCCCATACACAAAATCGTATCAAGGCATTAAGTCAAGAGGATCTCAAAGACCAGATCAACTATGTTAGTTTTGCTCTAAACAGTAACCGTAGCGATGACTGGATCACATCACCCTGGCCAACAAAAGACATTCAAGGGTGGGATCATGACATTGCTATTAACCGAGCCACTAGCCTGGGAAAAAGACTAATCGAACTAGCAATCACTCGTGAGGACGGAGCCTGTTGGCTGTTAGCAGTACCGATTGGACTCGATGAGAAACTTCAACTTACACCATCAGGACCTACCTTTTATGACGGAGTAGGGGGCATTGCCATTTTTCTAGCTGCCTTAGCCCATGTGACAGGACAAGATGATTTTAGGGAATTCTCTCTACGGGCTTTAGCTCCTTATAGGTCATTGCTAAAACACTCTCGTCAATCTCAAACTATGGCTAGAAACTTAGGCATTGGTGGAGGCATAGGATTAGGTTCAGTGGTATATGTCTTAACCTTTTGTGCCCTTTTATTTGGTCAGCAGGAATTACTTAACGATGCACTGCGGACAGTAGAGCTATTCAGCGACGAACAGATCGCTTCCGACAAAACATTCGATGTGATCGGTGGATCAGCAGGAGCTATTCTTGGTCTACTAGCCTTGTATAAAGCGACTGCTGATCCTTGGGTTCTTGAGCGAGCCATGAGATGCGGATTTCATCTCATACAAGGGTATAGTCCCAGATCATCTCCAGCTCCACTTGCTGGATTTTCTCATGGTGCTGCTGGATTAGATCTAGCATTAGACCGCCTCGGAGAAGCTAGCGGACATAATGAGTTCTTATCAGCCGCAGCTAATTGGCGTGCCTACGAACGCAATCTTTTCCATTCCGAAAGCAATAATTGGCTAGATCTACGCTATCAAAGCAAGACAAATATCAATCCCGATGGCTTCTTCTGCAATTGGTGTCACGGAGCGGCAGGAATCGGTCTTGCTCGATTGGATCTAACCCATCCCGATTCTTTGACGCAAGTCGATATCAATGCAGCTATTTCTAGCATTATCTCGCATCCTATGAGTATGCGCGACAACTTATGTTGCGGAAACTTTGGACGTTTCGAGATATTATTACAGGCAGGGTTGAAAATGAACAAACCTAAACTGATTGCCTTGGCGCGTCAGCAAGCTGCTATACGACTGCATAAAATGCCTTTAGGCTTTAACTGGCTAGTAGGAACTGACGATAATAATCTGGGTCTTTTCCAAGGTACAGCCGGGATAGGTTACACCCTACTAAGGCTCGCCAAGCCAAACACGTTGCCGTCAGTTCTGCTTTGGCATAATCCAACTTCTACAAGGAGTTATTAAGGAATGAGTACTGGATCAATTTGTATCATCGGTGGTGGTATGGATTTTACTGCTCATCTTACAGTTGAAGCCTGCAAGGCTATTCGAGAATCTCAAACAATTTTCCACTCTGGATGTCATGACAACGTAAGACTCTGGTTAGAAGCTTTGGGAGGTGATGCCAAGATTCTTAACATCGACGAAGGATATTATCAGATCGGCCAATTTCGCCCTGATATGTACAAATCAATGGCTGATCAGATCGTAGCGGAAGCCACCTGTAATCGCAAGGTAGTGCTAATAGAGCCTGGCAGTGCCATGGTAACCGATTTGGTAACCTTCTATACTATTGGGTTAGCCGAGAAAGCGGGAATTACAACCCATATTATCTCAGGGATTTCGAGCCTAGAACAAATTTTCCTAACGTTTGGGATTGATCCCTCGTCAGGATTACAAATAATCTTGGCTCAAGAATTAGTAGCTTGTAACGTTACCCTAAACCCACACTTGGACAGCATAATTCTGCAACCTGGTTATTACGATACGTTGTGGAGCGCAGGTTGGGCAAAATCCACAAACCAACGCTATGATTCTCTAATCACCAGCCTAAAGAGATCTTTTAGTAAAAATCAACGAATGGCTCTAATACGCTTGGCTACACATCCAGAAGATATAAATCATGAACTATGGTTTCTACTGAATGATTTTGCCTACTTACACAGTGTATTAACACCACTACATAGTCTGTTTATTCCTGCTATTCCTTCAACGAACAAGAACAGTGATTTCCAACAGAGGATTCATTCTTGGGAAACTACCCTATCGTTTCTGGAACTGACAAAAGACGGGTTACCCTACCAGCTACAATTTAATCTAGTGAGCAACAACCGAGATTTGGACAAAGCATGCACTCACTTACCTGAAGACATACAGGAGCGAGCCGTCAGTCTTTCTGAGGCGTGGAAAAGAGAAAGGCGAGAACGTATATCTGCACGGTTGCTCGTCTAGACAGAAAAAAATTGAGAAACATTGAAAACTTTACTGAGGAGGTGTCATTGTTTTGGTAAAAACTTTAAGATTATTAAGGGTTTATTTAAGCTTTTAGTTGACTTTAAGTTATTCAAATTTCCGAATCTTGAAAAGTATGATGCTTTTTCATGTCTCGTTTTAAAACGCTATACTTCAAAAGTAATTATTTATTATTTTATAATATTTTGCTTTAGTTAATTGTTAGGAAAAATAAGGAAAATTTTAGTAGTCAGATTTCAACAAACTAAAACCCCAACTTCTGCACCGCCAATCGCTTCGTCTCCTCACCCCTTCTGTCATACTTAGCTGTAGTCACAGGAGAAGCATGACCAGCAAGTTTTTGCACCGTCACAATATCAATACCAGCATCCAACAAATCAGAGCAAAATGTCCTCCGAAAATCATGAGGAGAGAACGACTCCACACCAGCCTGTTTTGCCCTGCGCCTGACAATCTTCAACACTGCATCAGGACACATCTGCCGCAGCTGTATCTCTCCACCTTTCCTGATCGGACACAATAACGCTCCTGGTGCATCACCTCTAACTTCAATCCAACTTTTCACCCAAGCGCACGCACTTTCAGGGATATAAACCGACCTATCCTTACCACCCTTACCTCGATGCACCTCCAAGGCACCAGTATCTGGGTTAAAATCTTTTAGCTCAAGCGAGGCAACCTCAGCCCGTCGCAGTCCCGCACCGCGTAGAATCCCAATAAGAGCAGCATCCCTGACACCTTGGGGCGAACTGTCAAGTAGACAAACCTCAAGTAAATCAGCAATCTCATCTCTAGTGAGCGCTCTACCTCTAATTTTCCGTTTATCTTTAATCGTGCCTAAATCCACAGCCTTGGCATAGTCGGTGGGGTCAATCAAGTCTAGCCTAAGCGCTTCTAATAGTACTCGCCTTAAAGCACACAGCATCTTATTAACTGTGGATGGGGCATAGTTTTTTTTGAGTGCTGTTCTAATTGCCGAAGTGTGCTGATAGCGTAGCTTTGCCCAGTCTAGACCGAGGGCATCACACTCATTGTTAGTTAAGAGGGAAGCGATCGCATTGAGGGCCTGCCGCATTGTGGGTAAGCTCCCCGGTGCCAGGGAATCGAGATACACCGCCGCCGGATGCCGTGTCAGGGGAATAGGCTCAGAGAGTTTGAGGCTATGGGGTTCATCAGTAGTTAGGGGCAGTGGCATTTACTATTTAGAATTAAGGTTCTCGCGACTAATTTTCTTCCCTACCACAATTATTGACTCACCCAACTACTTTGTAGTTAATAATTATAAGTCAAATCGCAAGGTTTTACCTAGTCCGGCAAGAATGCCCTCGAAACACGCGACGGGAGTGTCAACACGCCTCGCAAGCTATTGGGATTGATATCGTTCTATCCAACGATTTAAGTCATATACAGGGAGTCTCACTGTAGAATCTGCCTTGAAAAGCAGTAGGGCAGAATATAGCTGGTTGGCTGTAGCAACTCTGGCACTGTACATCTCGTCGATTCCCCAGAGAACCCCGTGAACTTCTATACCAGAGCTAGTTGCTAAGTTACGTAAGTTACGATCTCCAGTCATCAAAATGCAATTTGGGGTCTGTTCTGCAAGAACCAAAGCAAAGCAGTCATTTAACGTTAGAGCTGGATAATCTCGGCTCACACTTTGAACTCTAACAACTCCCTCACCAGGCAGGCTCACGATTCTTAATTCTTGGGCTATAAGTTCTTTCTCGATATTTGAAAACTGCACCAACTCTTGCTCAAATAGAACATCAGGAATTACTAAATCATACGGAAGCTGAAAAAAAGCCTCCAATAGGGAGGCTTTACGCAGATCAATCAAACAAGACGTGTCACTAATGAGGATTCGCATCTATCGGTTTGGGTCCCTTGAGTCCAGCTTCTACTTTTTCAATCGAGCAACGCATGAGTTCTGCTGCTTTAGAGAGTGAAATCAAACCTTCAGCTAAGGCACGATAACACAACCTCTCAAAGCGTCGGGGTTGCTCATACTCACCTCTGTTATCCTTCGGTTCCAACTCTTCTGGCTCATTAGTACGCCAACAGAGAGCAACGGATTGAAACATATAAGTGAGTACAGAACTGGAAATAATGCCAATGTCCCGTAGACGGACAAGTAGTGCTGCACCACTAACTCGATAGATTCGTTTCAGGCAAATCAATTCTCGATATCCCAGAGAGTGGCGATGCTTGCCAACTTCCTTCTCTAAATGAGAGCGCGGCATAAGAAAAGCTCCAGCAAATCGATTGGCTGCTTTCTCTTCATCCTTTTGAGACAAATTCGGGTCAATCAAACGATGACACAGCTCATGGGCAAGAGTTAACCTTCGACGTTCCAGCGAACTTTTTTTGTTGACAACAATTACTGGTAAATCAGCTAAGTCTCGGAGTCTTTTCACAAGACAAGTGAAGCCTGATACCCTTTCTGGAAGGTCAACGATTAGAACCTTTAAGCCCTTTTCCTCAAGAAGCTCAGTCATATTAGGAATTGGATCTAACCCGAGTTTCCAGCGCTCTCGTACACGATTGGCAAGGTCCTCCGATTCCTCAATAGAATGAATTGTTTGCAGTTGCTCAAACGGCTGATTCCAGTTAGTTCCGTCCAGTTCGATGATTTGCTCAATCTGAAGGTATCGCTCTACCCATTCGATAACTTCAGTTTCAACACGAGCGCGATCCTTCCCAGTAGTACGTGCTTTGGTACGAAAGTCAACTCTTGTTAGCTCAACTCCTTGGCTATCCATTAGGTAAGCAACGGTAACGCCTAAAACCTTACTTATAGCAATCAAAACATCAGAACTGGGGGTCATTTCACCTCGCTCATATTTACTGATCGCCTGTGCTGATACTTTGCCACCCAGTGATGAAGCTAAATCACGCAGTGAATAGCCTGCCTTTTTTCGAGCGAGTTTAATGCGAGTGTCGATCATAAGGTGGTCGGTTTACAAAATTGCGTTACTATATGTATTGTAAACCACAACCGTATCGCGTGTACCCGAACGCCAACCTCTGCACTCTTAACTGAGAATAGAAATTCCAGCAGTCAAGCTCAAACAAGTGAGAGAAGATTGACTGGAAAATTTATAGCTACTCAATCTTCCAAATTATCTTTGTGTTCTACTAAGCCCAGAGTTAGCAATAAATATAATCTCGCTACGGCAGTAATTTCAGGTTTTCACAAATTGTGAGAGTTGACAAAGGCTTGAAATCGGCATGGTTGAAGCAAAAATCTCCATTTTCCCTGAGCAGCCCACCCCAGAATTCTGGGGTCACACCAGAAAATTTTTTTTGCCTTGTACATAATATGGGGGATGGAAAAAAAAATTAATTGCCCCAATTCTGCCCTTTCGGGCGAATCGCTGCCGAAAAGCCCGAAAAGCTCGAAAGAATTACTTAATACCAGAAAAGGCAGTTACTAAGCTGCCCTAAGCTATTTAAGCGATGGGGTAACAGCCGGATTCATTAACTTAAATGTACTTAAGACAATAACAAGCAGTTGCCCAGACCTGCTTGGTGTTATCCTATCAATTAAAACTGACAAATATCAAGCTTGATTAATAACTGTATTCTCAAACTTGATGATAGCAACTTCGACGATTATGGGGAGGATAAACTACTAATATCTCACCCCATGTATAGGTGGCGGTATGATGCCTGAAGATAATTTGAGCTGGTGTGAGCAGTTATCAAACCTAAAGGTTATGGCTGCACTAGATAGCTTCTGAGCCTTTTTTTCTATTTTGATAAGTGCTTTACCAGCTGCCCTTTAACAGTTGAGCAGCTATTTATTTTTTCAGTGTAAATACAACCGCTACTGGCTTTTACAGTTGCGACCACTGGTTTAACACCCCTTTAACACCCCTTTAACAGTTGGAGCTATTGCTTTAACAGTTAAGGCTGTGGCTTTAACTGTTAAGGGGTAAGAGCTTTAACACTTCTAGGGAAAAACACATGTCCGCAACAGAAAAAAAAATAAAACCCCCCTTAATAAGGGTACTGAACAAAATTTTTTATCTGAGAATGGTAAAGAGCCAGCTTTAACAGAGCCTTTAACAGAGCAAGGGGAAGCTTTAACAGAGTCGCACTCAGCTTTTACAGAATCGCCCTCACCTTTAACAGTGCCTTTTACAGTGTAAAGGTCATCCCTTTAACAGAAACCTGCTCCCAGTTGTAAATTCTCTGCCTACTGTCTACAAGTGGCTGATAAGCCTTCATTAATTGGATAATTATATAGAATCAGAGCAGATTATGATTAACAACAAATATCCTTTGAATCCTGCTCAAGACGGACTACAGCCGCTGTACTCTAATTATAAAAAACGCTCTTCGGTGTGGAAAGAATAGATTGTCAGACCCAAAAATCAAAAAGTAATTGAAATCCGTAGAATCACGGTTGATTGTCAGCCTGACAACTGTTGCAATGGGGTAGACTGTCAGCCCTGTTCAGACTGACAACCAGAGCTGACAGACTGACAATTAGAGCTTACAAACCATCAAGTGTCAGGGAGAAAGTATGACAGCGGTCAAGAAAAAAAAATAATAAAGCCCTTAATAAGGGGAACGAAAAAAATTTTTCTCAATCAGATACACAGTTGATGTCAGACCTGACAAACTCATCATCAGGGCTGACAAACTCATCATCAGGACTGACAAACCCCCAACTGATGCCCTGACAAACTCTCAAGAACCGCCCCAAGAAGACCTGACACCTGTCGCTACAGTCTTCAAAAATCTAGGAATTAGCCGTGACACTGGCTATAAACGCATGTCAAGGCTTCAGATTAAGCCAGTGAAAATTAAAAATAAATCCTTTCTTGACCCAGTACAAATCGCTCACATGGAAGACTTACACCAGCACTGTACTAAGGGAGAGAAAATCTTCGATTATCCGATTCCATCTCCATCAGGTCAAGTGCCTGTTGAAGAGGAAAATAAGGAGTCAATCGAATTCACAGTGCCAGAAAGCGCCATCCTAATTTGAATTTTTGGTCAAACTAATTGCCTCATCCAGTTCCTCAAAATTGCAATTATAAAGCTTCATTAGCGGCTTAATAACCTCAAACCGGGGAACAGAGCGCCCATTTTCCCAATTACGGACAGTCGAATCTGCCAGTCCGAGAACTGACGCCACATCGACTGTACGCAAACCTGCTTTTTCTCTTAGTTGACGCATATCCATGTGTTCATTTTACCAAAACAAAGCACTAATATGATTTATTACTAACTTATTGACAGTTTTAAGTATAGTAATAGATACTGAACATCAAACAAATCAAAGGCGATCGCCCAAGCCCGGACAGCCAAGCGATCGCCCCGCGTCACCTTCAGCAGGTCACGCCTACTCCAAATCTCTAACATCTGGAGCTAAACCAATATGCCACAAACACCACTGACTGAACTAGGCTCAGTCGGTCTTCAGGACGTACCTCTAATCCATCCGAACAGTCTCAGGCTAGCTTACGACTGGACGTACCAAGAACTGACTGACAACCTTAGGTTTAAATTCGAGCGCACAAAAAGATGGGGGCTTTCTGAAAAGTCTCCTAACCGCAACACTCCAGGCGAGGATGTTATGCATCACGTCGGTTTGGTTTACCTGTTACTGAAGTCACAAGGTATTGAGCCAGTTTACCCACAATTTTTGCCCAATTAACATCAAAGGTCACTCAGTAACTTCCCCTCTCACAGCGAGGGGTTTTTTAATTAAGAGCAGAAATGCAGCGTGCATCAACGATTTTTTCTCAAAATCTTGCTGCTCAAAGAGTCTAGGCTTTTTCCGGAGTCAGAGAGAGAAAAAATTGGAGCTTTGCACTATTAACGCAAGTGCACACCAACAGCAAACCTTGATTCTGGAGCCAATAGCAGGCAGCTGCAACTCCAACTGCCAAAAAACCGAATGAATTAACGAAATTGCACACTTACACCATTACTCAGGAGTATGGGCACATATGAAGATGTACGGTTAGCCTACGAGCTAGCCATCGGCAGAAGAGTTACTGATACCCACTGGTGGAGAACCAGGAAGTTACTCCAAAAACACCAGATGAAAATCACAGCCAAGAATGCTCAGTTTTTAGTAGAGCTGAGAAAGCAGATTCCCAAATCAGCTGTAGGCGTCTCAGGACTACTTGATGCCTACCACAAAGCTGAAACTTTAACTAAGAAAGTCGGTGGGACAATGACTGGTGCTGAAGTTACCAACATTCTTCAACAATTTGGAATTACTGCTCACCGTACCACCATTAGCCGCTGGTTCAAAAAAGCAGCCGGAGGGTATCAGAAAAAACGCGATTATACCCCTGAAGAAATCAAAGGCATTCTCATTTCTGCCTTCCTGTACAAAGCAAGCCAGACAGGCAAACTACCCCAAGTTAGCTAATCGAAAAAAGACCTGATGGAAAGCATCTTTGATTACACCAACAGAATCATGAGTAAAGACCAAACCAAATACGCCAAGAGAATTCAATCTCGTCTATCTTCCCGTGGATTTAAATACTCTCTCCAACAGTGCCGCGAAGCACTAACTTTTAAAGTAGGTGACAACCTGCCAACAGTGGAAGATATTGCCACTGTAGTTGATTCTCTCCAATCACTTTCCAGCGAATTGGCAACAGTCACCACCAATCAAATTGAACCTATTGAAGAGACAACTAATTTAGAAACTACAGAACTTCCATCTCAACCCCAGGAGCCAGAACCAAACCTCAATAACACCCTAACCACCACCGACAGCAATGGGCTAGTTCCACAACAGCAAATCTCAACAATGGTATCAAAGCTGTTTAATGACCAACCTGCCGAAATTCAACAGCAAATTACCCAATATTCCATGGAACGAACCTTTACCAATATCCGAGAGGTTCAATCCTTCCTAGAAAACCTCCGAGACATGGAATTTAACTTGATGCTTCAAACTCTTCAAGACCATTTCAACAGACGCGGGTCAATGTTGAATGTTCTCAATGATGTCTTGCAACAGCAGCAGGCTAAGGATGAACAAAACCGAACTAGTTTTTTCGACAGCTTCCAGAATCAACTGACCCAGTTCCAACAAGAGATGAGCCAGAAGTTGAGCCAGACCTCAGTGTAGAAACCTCCACACTTCAGGTAATACCAACACCATCAGTTAGGGAGGAAACTTGCTTTAAATTGTTTCTTCCCCATTGGCTGGTGAACACCTTAACTTTTCTGCTACTAACTTGGTCACTTTCTCATCTAATTAATCTGGTAGCTAGTAAATTACCGCCACCAAGATTTGACCAAGCAATTGAACACCTTAACTCCAAGGATAAATGATTAAAAACTTTACCCTCAAAAACCATGTTAGTCCCCATACCAAGACGATTAATAAAGCATTGCAAAGTAAATTTGGTTTTGGTTTAGGCGACTTAGATGCAGCGTTATCAGGCAACCAGACCAAACTCAAACAAATTGGTGAAGCTGCTCGACAAGGTAAACTAACAACTGAATTAATGCCTCTATTGGAGCAAGCTTACTCCCAGATTATTGAAGGCACAACCGCCTACAATACCAGCGTGGGTAGAATCCTCAAACAGAGCGCATCCTCAGCTATTTCGATTGATAAAGCCATCTCACAAGCTGCCTTGGCTAACCAGAAATATATCAATCAAAGAAAAGAGCTAAAAGGAGACTTTATCCAACAGCGCGATGCCGAAACTGCACGCCATAAATACGCAATTGATTATGCTCAACTGAAAGCTTATATTGACACTTACCTAGTGGGTGTAGACCGTGAGTCTCAAACACTGCAACAAGCCAACAGACCAGAACTTAAGCAAATTGAAGAGAATCAGCGCTATGAACTAGCAGCCAGTAAACATCTGCTGGAAAAAGGAGAAGAAGCCAGGTTAGACCTCATGCAAAAGCGTAATTATACGGGAGAAGGAACACCAAAAAATCCTGGAATCATGCAACGGATCAATCAAGTTAAAGAGGCTCTAGGGTTCTAGACGACAAACCCCTAGGGATGCCAAGAAACTCTAGGGGATTCTCATTACAACTATAACCATGTTACAAGATTTAGATAAAGATTTTAACTCAGAAACTGCACAAGCTGGTAGTTTCAATCAAGAATTTATAACTGAGTATATTCACAACCAAAGAATCAAGGTTCAAACTAGGAAAAACCTTGAAGAATTCCTCTTTTTTCTCGCTTGTCAGGTGGTTAGCGCTAGTTTAGCACTGGTGTTATTTCAGTATGCACTTTCCTTTTGGATGACAGTTTGGCTTTGCCAGTTAATAGCCTGGTTGCCTTCCTTAACTAGTTTAGGTGAACTGAGTTTTGAGAAAACCACCGATGGCTGGCAAATAAAAATCATGAAAAGACCAATTACAACCATCATTAAATTCATCACATCTGTGGGATTAGTGAGTGTCTCAATCTGGACTGTCCACAGTGAATTAGAGCAGACTGACCAAGCTATAAGGGAGACATATAAAATCATCAAACAGTATGAAAATCCCAATCCTGTAGATTTTTTACCTCCACAAGCAGGAACTTATATTTTGAGTGCGATCGCTATTGTTGGAACTCTGTTTTTACTCAAGGGATTACGAAACCGAACCCCCTTTAATTGAGAATGAGGGAACAGGGAACGGGGAACAGGGAACAGAAGATTAAATTGAGATTTTTTTATGTCAGCAATTAATGATTTTAAAGACTTAAAGATTTGGCAAAAAGGTATGGATATAGCCGAAAAATGCTATTTCTTAACTAAACTATTTCCTAGAGATGAATTATATGGCATGGTGCAACAAATAAGAAGAGCTGCTGCATCTATTCCAGCTAATATATCCGAGGGGTATGGTCGAAGAACAACACCTGAATATATCAGATTTCTTAATATCGCTCAAGGGTCAATTAACGAATTAGAAACGCATCTTATTTTATCTCAGAGAATAGGCTTATCTAAGCAACAAGAGACAGAAGTGATTATTTCTTTACTTCGAGAAGAAAGTCGAATGATTATTGCTCTTATTAAAAGGCTAGAACAATGACTTCCATTCCCTGTTCCCTGTTAAGAGTTCCCTGTTCCCTGCCCCGAAAGGGGTTTTAATTATGCCATTACCAGACTTAAATCAAAGAGAATCAGAGATTAAAAAACATCTCAAACGAAATACATTAGCGGCAGGTTTATTTATCACCGCTGGCTTTAGCTTATTAATTCCTGCCTTTTCCCTGCGAGGGACTAAGTTTGATTATCAGCAATTTTGTTTTCGCCCACCAGAAGAAAAACCCTGCCAGGGTGAGCAAATCAAACGGGGGATATCGTGGCTGGTGGCACTGGAAGTAAGTAATAGTCAGAAGTTTCAGGAAAAAGTAACTTTACTCGATACCATACCAGCACAGAACCCCAATGCTGGCATCTATGGGTTAGTTAGTGGTGGATTTTTTTTGGGTGCTTTACTGCTGAGTAAGCGTGGCACGAATAGATTAGAAGATGACTTGGATGTGATTGTATCCAACAAGGAAATATTATTATTTGAGCGCCACCTACAACAGCAGCAACACCTTAATTTGAAGACTCATCAGACTCTTTTACAAGAAGACTATTTGAAGAGCCAGCTTGAGCGGGGCTATGGAGAACAAAAATACTATGAAATGAGTGAACCAGAGCGCTCACTAGCTGCTCAAGAACAGTTAAGAGTCGAACAGTTAAAGCAGGCTAATTTTAATCTTCAGTTGGCAGCGATTAGTAATCAAACAACCAAGGAGGAATTAGAAACTACTGAACACCAAGCTAAGATAGATAAAATCCAGAGAATCAACTCTAAAAACTCCCCATCCTTACCGAATTCTAGTTCAAAAAAACTCTCAGAGATTACCAAGTTATTACAAGAGCATGAAGGGGGGTGGCTATATACCTTATGCACTACTCGTAAAGTGCTAATTATTGAAGGAGAACAAGGCAGTTTTAAATCCTACACAGCAGCACTAATTGCTTTTTTTAGGTTTCATCTGAAAGGACATAAACTGGGTTGGATAGTTGATAGTGACTACCATCAAAACAAGCATAAAGCTTGGAAGATTTTACAAAAACTGGGAGTTGAAGCCTATGGAGCTAATAAGAATGGTGAAGGAATTAAGGCAGGCATCGAAAGATTTTTAGAAGGAATTAAAATTCGAGATGAAGATAGTAGTGATGTGGAGACAATTATCTTTGATGAGTTAACCACTTATGGGGATTACCCTGAATGTGAAGAAGTGGCTAAAAGCTTTATGAAGTTTGCCCTCTCAGCACCGAGAAAAGCTGCTTATGGATTAATTGCTATTACTCACGCGATGACTAATGAAGGAACTGGCAAAGGTACTGGCATGGCAGCAACTAGGAAGCGTGGAACATTGCACTTATTGCTGCATGCTGATAACGATTATAACCCTACTTTTAAAGGGGTTTTAAATGGTTTTAAAGATGATTCAGGGCAACTGCTGGAGGATTTACCAGTTACTCTACCTGATTGGTTTCGACAAGCGTGAAATTGAAGCAATGTTAGTGTGAATATTAAGGTTAATATACTCATACAAAGTACACTACCCCATCTGATCTGGAGTTTTGCCTACTGAATTGATTATTGATAGTATCTTGGGATTTTGCATAGTAAACAGAACCCACATAATACCCATACTGTGACAGTTCATGGGGAGGGCGAAAGCACTTATCTTAAATGCCCAGTGCCTAATCCCTAATGCTTATTACCCCCTAGCCCTTCGAGATTTTTCGTGTAAAGAATTGTGAAACGCTTTTTGGCTCACCAGCCAATAGGACTAATCGCTATGAAGACCAACGCGATGCTTTGGCAGGCTCCTTATAGCAAGAAGATCACCTTTAGACAAAAGGATTGTGGCTCCCGTCAACACTATCGAGCCAGAAACCATTAACAAATCTTTTGACATTTTGACCATTATTTATTGTAAAATAATCGCATACATCTATTTTGCGCAAAGTAGATATACAGTTAAGTGTGAGCAAAGCCTTGGTCTGTAAGGCATTTTTGACCGTGCCTACCAGATTAAAAATCTGGGAGACAAAGCGCAGGAGTGTCATTTTAATGCGCTCCGTAGCAACCGCTTGAATCCTTGTCGTTTTAACGCGAGGAGAGGTCAACGAATTCCTATAGATCAGGAATCAAGTCTTACAATGACCTATTCCAGTTTGGGAAATTTTTGGAGGATAAGATGAGTATAGAGACTCGTAACATACGTTATGCTGTTGTTCCTGTGGAAAAGTTGAGAGCAATTAACCCTAAGACTGATCAAGAGGTTATAGCTGCTCAAAAAACCTTGGATCAAGGAACGATTGAGGCACTTGAAGAGATGATAAACGCAGCCAAAGCGGGTCGACTTGAAGATAATAGTGTATTATCCTTGCGGGCAGCAGCCTGGGCATAATATATCGAAAAATCTCCTGTTTAATTCAAGGTCTGGGATTAAGGCACTATTTGGGCTAATAGGTTTGAACAGTTTCTTTGCTCGTTTTAGCTCGTAAGGTTGTGTTAATAGTACTGTGATCCTGACTCAAAGAACACATTCAATTATTGGTAGATCTTAAGCTACCAATAATTGAGCCTCAAAAGGTTTACATTTAGATTTTCCCGTTTTATATATGACTCTTCTGCCTGTTGGGAAACAATGTTTGTCTCCTAAATCACGACGTACACAGAGAATTTGGTCGACAGGTTCAGATTTTTCGCAGGCCCCAACTTTAAATGAAGTAGATGGTCGTCGTATCTTGATTTTGGATGTGGCTCCTGATGAACACCGCCCATTCGATTCTGTTGCACGTGTGCTCGAACAACTCACTAAACTTGCACCTCCTGGGTGCAAGAAAAAGTTGACCAACGTACGTTCAATGATTGATACGTTAATTGCTAGTCATTGGAATTCAGTCAACGGTGCTCAACTTGCAGCTCTGAGACGAGTGAGTCGTGAAAGCATTGACACAGCCCTCATCATCGATAAAGTTGCTCGCGAACTCAATACTGCGCTGCGAACCATCATTAACAAAGGCACCATTGTAGTCCCCAATTCTGATCGTCTCGACCGGACTACCCTCAAAATCTTTACCCGATGCATACTACTGCTTCGAGATAGTGACCCAATGACTTGGGAGTGGCACTTGAAAGCAGTACCGAACAACTTTGATAGAGTAGACTGCACGTATGAACTACATAAATTATGGACAGTAACACGTAGTAGTTTTATTGCTAAGCTTCAGTTTATACTTGATCCACATATACAATCTGTTGGTTCTGACCCAGTAGTTCGTAATCAAGTACAGATACAGTCCTCTCCCCATTCGCTTGAAGATGTCAGCATAGCATTAGTTTTGCAGAATTATGACTCTTGCTTTCTCTGGACATCTCAGTATCCAGAGATAGAAAATTTTTCTAATCAATTTTCTAATGAAAGCGTTAACTTGTGGCGGGGGATCGCCATCGCCTCAGTAAATACAGGGCATTACAGATCAGCACTAAAATTTTTGGAACTTGCCTATTTTAAGGCTCACATGGCAACACTACGTGCACATCTTTGCTATATTCAAGGGTTGGTTATGGCAAAGCGCCTGTATGACATTGAGGAGAGCAACAAACTTTACGAAAGAGGTCTTCATGAATTAGAAAGTATCACCCACAATGACCCTGGTGACACAGCACTAGAACAGGCTTGGATCTTCAATGGATTCGCACTTAATAGTCTGCTGGCAGCACGATTAACAGGTCAGAATATGGCAACAGTAACCAAGAAAACTTTCACTTGGCTGCAGCGTGCCTTTGACTTAGTGCGCGAGGGGGCTAGCCCAGAACGTGTTTATCTACGCTTCAATCTCCTACGTAATATAAGCCATTTCCTGGAGATTCAGCAGCACTATGATCTCGCGATAAAGACCTGGCAAGAAACATTCGAAGATATAGTCAACAAGGGAGTAGGACAGGAACATGTAGCTCATGCAACCGTTAATTATCGGCTCGGATACTTACACTACAAAGCCAGTCATTTTAGAGAGTCGACTCATTTTCTCAATGCTGCGCTTGAGAGTATTGAGAAGGTTGGTTGCGATTTTCGCACCTTGCGTATTTTGCGTGCTATAGGAACTTTATTCCTAGTACAGAAGCAATTCGATGAAGCCAGTGAAGTGTTTACTCGTGGACTAGAGCTGAGTCTCGATCATCGTCTTCTTGCAGATAGCCGTTATCACTTACAAGGGTTAGTGATGACCTATACAAGATCGGAACACGACCAAGCAGCCTATAGGGTTCTCGATCAGATGCGTGCAAAAGAACCAGAAATAGTTGAAAGTCATGGATTTTTAGACACCCATTTTCAATTGTGGAAGCTACCACAACTCGATTCATCTCTCCCTAATACTGTTGCCGAGGTCGATCTGGAAGATATACCATCTCTGCCAGTGAGCAAGATTCTTACTGGTGCCGTACCGATGGAGAAACGGGAAAATGTATAGTTTTTTAAGACGATAGCATTATGAAGAATCGAACCCAAGATCGGGTCTTGATTATTGGTGCTGGACAGATCGGAACTTTTTCTGCACGTACGCTTTCAGAGAGAGGTATATCAACTATATGTGCGGATCTGGAACCAGCCCTGGGTTTCTTCTATCGCTTTGGACCTACACAAGAGGTCAGCTTGACTCAGCTCGATATGTGCGACCATGAAGCAGTTCGGAAACTGCTTGAAAGAGAACGTTGTAACATTATAGTTTTGTGCGCAGGGTTACTAGGTAGCGTAATCGAGTCAGATCCCGAACGTGCAAGAGCCGTAAACGTAGATGGTGTTCGTAAAGTTGCGGAATTAGCTGCTGAGATAGGTGTGGCACGGTTGATCTATGTCAGTAGTTTTGCTGTTTATGGATTATCTGATGGAGTACCAATGAGGGAGTCCGATCCTCCTACTCCTCGTTCTCTGTATAGTAAGATGATTTTTGAGGCAGAGAATGTGTTGCGCGGTATAGCCGGAAAACCAACGCAAGTGATCGTGCTTCGCCCTGCCGGCGTATTCGGACCAATACGTTATGGCAGAGGCAGTCATTCTGCTCGTCTGTTCGAACGTATTGTATATAAAGCATTCTCCGGATGTGAGATAAGGCTTCAAGCTGCACCTCTTGACGTAGATGAATACATCTACGTCAAGGATGTTGCATCAGCAATTCTATTGGCTGTGCTTAAAGAAGAATTCGATGAAGATTACCAGATCTTCAACGTTGGTATCGGACATCTAAGCACAGCTAAAGATTTGAGCATTGCTTTACACTCGGTTGCCCCCCAAGCAAAACTAATAATAGAAGAAATAGATAATCACACAGACCTAAAACGTGGACCTCTTGATATTAGTCGAGCCCAGAGGGTATTAGGTTTCTCCGCTAAATTTGACCTCGTAGCAGGTCTACAAGATTATGTTCAAGAAACTGGATTGTAGGACACATGAATTTTGAGCCGACAGAATTTGCCCATCTCACCAAGTTCTCCCCCGACGAAATCGGTGCCGACTTTTTGCTTGGTGTGTCACCAAGCTTGAAACCTCCCCCCGGCAACTCAACACCTTCAGCAACACGGTCGGTGCTTTATACCGCTCTAGATACAATCTCCACGGTCTATCCGAATATTCGTTTACTCGATCTTAGGCATTCTTATCTGCCAATGTTTGATGGTCGTATACCTACAGAAATGAATAACGCAACAGTTAAAGAAGTCTATCAAGCAGTAGCCAGAGCCGGAGCACTCTATTTAGCTGTACCAGCTTATTGGCGAGCAGTTTCGGGTTCATTCAAAAATTTTATTGAGGTCATGTGTGGTGCTAACTATGGAGGGAAAGACGGGTATGTAACTGTATTTAATAGTAAGCCTATCGGTTTTTTTGTGATTGGCGCAGATGAACAGAGTGCATCTGATGCAGCAGAGCAGACCCAACAAATTTTGTATGCTATCGGTGCCAAAATTGCAGTTCGTCCGGTAGTTGCTGGTAACCCATCTGAGCTTCCTATCGACCTACAAGCATTTATTCAACAAGTTATAGCCGAAGCTGGTCAGTTGGTTCAACTATTACTTAACCATGATTAAGGAGCATCATGTCAGGTAATTCCACACATACACCATTGCTCCATGAAGTTGCAGAACATTGCCTTACTATTTTGCATGACCATGGAGTCCCTCTTCCACAAGATGTGGCTATCGACTGGCAAACATTCGCTCAATTATCAAAGCAAGTTCATGATAATTTTCAGATTCCATCTACAACTTTCACACCCATGATGCGGCGCTTAGTATTCGCTATTGCAGAAACCGCTCAACCACGTAATATTGTCGGTGCAGGAACCTTTGTAGGATATACATTTGCTTGGCTTATACGAGAGCGCGCCGAGGCATCCCATCCACCAGATTGCGCAATTGGTATAGACGTTGATAGCGAAGCTAATATCATTGCGCGCACAAATTGTCGCATTTTGAATCATGACAATCATCTGAACTTTTTAGACGGTGACGCAGTAACTTGGCTCAAGCAACTTGATATACCGATTGACTTACTATACGTTGATGTTGACAGTCCTGAGCAGGGGAGGAAGATGCTTTATGTTGATGTTCTCGAAGCCTCACTACCAAGACTGAGAAGTGGTGCGCTAGTGCTGGCTCATGATGCCAGCCTTCCCCTTTTTGCCAACTCCTTTGCCCAATATAACGCTTTTGTACGTAACCACCCAAAGCTAGTGGGACCCTGGACTCTACCAGTAGATGAATGTGGTCTCTCTGTTACAGCAGTTTTATGAAAAATTCTGAGCCTATAGATCTCGCATTGGGAAATGTTCGTGTCGGTCCAAAGCCAAATGTTCAAACATCCTTAATTGGTGATAGCTACGCACCTATGTTTGGATACCAAGCTTTGCGAAAAGCAATTGCAGTTCGTCACGAGACAGAAAGTCATAATGTCACCCTTACAACAGGCGCGTCCCTTGGACTCACCGCCTTATTTGGAACGCTCAATCGTCCGGCTTCGGTTTTAATACCTTGCCCGTACTTCCCTGCTTACCCAAATATTTTGCGAACCTTAGGGATCACCCCCATCAGTTACCCAGTTACACCTGGCGTTGCTGACCTTGAAGTAGATGACCTAATCTCGCGCTGTCGTCCTGATACGCGCGCTGTATTAGTAAATTGGCCAGGTAATCCACTAGGTAACATAGTACCCCGCAGTAGTTTTGAGCGATTGCTCGAAGCTGCCTCACTCCATAATCTACTTATTGTGACCGACGAAGTTTATACCGATTTCACATATCAAGGCAATATCGCAGACTGGGAGGCACCAGTGGATGATACTCCGTTAATCCGAGTTCGTAGTTTTTCCAAGATCCTAGGTATTCCTGGTGAGCGCCTAGGTTACACACTCGCTTCCCAGGATCGAATCAAATCAATTGCTCGTTCTCATTGGAATTTGGCAATGTCAGCTCCTGCTACGGCTCAAGTTTTTGCAGCAGAGATGTTACTGTCTGGACTTGAGGCTTATATTGAAAAGCTTAGGAAACTACTTCATGAAAATCTTGACATAGCATATGAACTTCTATCATCAGTACCTGGTCTAGAAGTGGGTTATCCACCAGGAGGACCCTTCATCTGGGTTCAGCTCCCCCATTGCCAGACGGATTCTCGCACCTTAGCTGCTAGCTGCTTACAAGAGACCGGAGTTGCCGTTATGCCAGGAGAAGATTTTGGCATTTTGAATCCTACCTCACTTCGTGTTTCTTTCGGCGCTCCTAAAATCGCCGTAGAGACTGGATGTCAAATCCTAAGCACTTTCCTTAAACGCTTCGTATAATTCTTAATGAAAGTTGAAGTGGAACAAGTTTCCGTCTGCATCTTCAAAGTTGTCCCCATAAGCTCGCGCACCCGCTTCAGTAAGCTGCTTATATATCAAATCCTTCTTATCATGTGGCACTCCAAACTCCAAATGGGAGATGCCGTGATCCGCTTGGCCCAAGCGTTTAGTTCCCTCGATGTGATGACTACGCGAGAAAATCGCAAGTTTTTGCTCACCGCAACGGAAAAACGCTGTTTCGGACGATTTCGATATGCTTTCTAAACCAAGTACATCTCTATAGAATCTAACCTGCTCTTCAAAATCAGCCGCAATCAGAATCACCGCATCAAGACTACATACACTGGATTTAATAGACATTGTTCAAAATGTAATAGACATTATTCAAAACTATGCAAAACAGTCTCAAAGTACTGATACTGAGCGGCAGTATTCGCCGCCCGTCATACACATTTTCGGTTGCTGATGCCATCAAGTATAGCTTGCAAGAACAAGGTTGCTCATGTCTACATTGGAATTTGACCAAGCAGCCATTGCCTATAGCAGATCCGGCTTATCATTCAAGGCCTCATGATAACCCAAACGATAATGCTAAGAAATTGGCAAGAGAAGCTGACAGCAGCGATATCATCATCCTTGCAACACCAATTTACCATAACAGTTACTCTGGTGTTCTCAAGAACGCCCTCGACCTCCTGACAATGTCTCAATTCCAGTACAAAGCAATTGGCTTAGTGAGTCACGGTGGCAACCGCTCAACTCAAGGAGTAGACCAGCTTCGAATAGTTGTGCGGGGTCTACTCGGTTATGCCATAACCACTCAAGTCTGTACAATGAAAAGTGATTACGGTTCTGTGGACAATGATGGAATTTACCCTATCAGCGATCCAACGATACATGAACGGATCAATAGATTTGTAAGGGAGTTAATACTGTTGGCTCCGGTGTACCGCGCCCTTCGACAGCGGATAGGGCTACTTCCGAGCGAATTCAAGTAGGCGAACAATCCCACATTCCGCACTTCAAAATGTAGTACACATCAGAACACATAAGATAAGTGAGCATAAATAGATGCGTGGGGGTCTCACTCGTGCGTGACCTCTGTTGCCGTTGATTAGCCCTCCGCCACGAGTCGGATGGGCGACTGTCCGGCTTAGTTCAACCTATTTACGCCGAGTTCAGAACCAAATACCGCTACCACTGACCCAAGATAACTTAAATTCTCTACCCAAGTAAAAATCCGTATTTTCACGGATTACAACCATACACACATTATGTCATCCTTGCGGAGGAGATGATATAACCGACGATGGGGCATCCTACACAAAACTTTGCAATGAAAAAATTGCCAAAAAGATTATTTTTAGCGCCCAAATGGTTTTATTATTGATAAAGAAATTCAAGCCCGATTAAACGGGTCTTGATCACACCGCCGAGGGGGTGAATGACTATGATTTAACGAAAACCGGATTGCT
>JAAHGS010000007.1 GCA_010692645.1 Symploca sp. SIO2E9 | reverse complement strand
TGGACATATTTTAGAGTCCCTGGATTTAGAAGTTCGTCGTTGGCGTTGTCCATCTTGTCAAGTTGAAAACGACCGAGATGGGAATGCTGCATTAAATATTAAAAGGGTTGGGAGTTCAACCCTAGGCCTAGGAGATGTCAGACAGGCTGTGCCTGCAATCTCTGCTTGATGCCTGAATCCCACGAATTCAATTCGTGGGAGTGGCTCAATTCAAGAAGGTATGACAGTAGAACAGGTTGCCAGATTGACTGGTCTTTCAGAATCCGAAGTAGAACATAGAGAGTATTAAAATTATGCTGATTTCCAAGTACCATGGAAGCTGAGAGGAATTACCTCCGGTAAACTCAATCGACAAACAGGTTCTTCCTGTAAGCGATCGCTATCAAATACCCAAACTTCACTTTTATCAGCATTACCATCATAAACCACTGTCAAAACCCATCCTCGTTCTGGGTTAAGTCGATCCCCTGCATAAATCGGTTCAGCTACATAGCGATTCTCTCCCAAATCTGTCTCAGTTAGCGTACCCGTTTGATAGTCAAAATGAGCAATAGTATCAGGCAATTCTCTACCAATCTCCGCTGATGGTCGAAGCAAGGCTAGATAAGTATAGCGCCAAGGTTGCCCAAGCTGCTGTGGCTTTACAACAGGGAACTCACAATACCTATTTACCACCTGTTGCATCTCAATAACCTTGCCAGTTTGAGGATTGAGTCTTATCTGCCACAAGGTTCCGTAATTATAAGTAGAAGTTTGACCAGTCGCCACTTCCCTAAGAAACTCATTTGTTTGTCTAAAGTCTGAAAATCTGACTAAATCTAACCTTACTGCTCCATCTGCTTCTACACAGCCATTGCCGAAATGCCACTGAAACCAGGGCTCAGTTTCACCTCGACTCACCACTTCTAGGGTTTCCCTGTCTACAACTAAAATTTTAGTTCCCTTTTCCGGTTGCCACTCAAATGCATCGCAATAACTGCTTAACCCTAGCAGCACGGGAAGTTTATTTAATTGTAAGGGAGGGAGAAAAAAGACTAGATATTGTCCTGCCAGAACAAAGCTATGTATAAATGAAAAACTATCCAGTTTAATTGCTGCTGTTTGCACAATTTTGCCAGTGCGGTCACTCTTGTAAAGATTTAATCCGGAATTTATACTAGTACCGATGCTAAAAATCTCCCCAGTTTTAGGGTCACGTTGGGGATGAGCTGAATAGGAATGTTTGGGAGTGAGCATCCCCAGGTTATCTAGACCTTTAGTTTCTAAGGTTTGCAAATCAAGGGCATGGGGATTGCCACCTTCCCAAAGCGCTAAAAGTTTATCAGGCAGAGCTATAACTGAGGTATTAGCTGCATTTTTAAGTACGTCCTGATTACTCAACAAGCGGAGCCAGTAATCCCAGGTTGACCCTGGAAACTTCATGCCATAGTTACTATAGAGAAATTTACCAGCTTTTGATTCAGCTAAATAGCCCTCTGTTTTAACATAGCGATAGATGCCTTTTGCTCCTGCATCAGTGAAATGCACCGCCAGAATCGCACCATCGCCATCAAGCCAGTGACCAACGCGCTGCCCTCCTCGCTCGAGTCTTCCTGCTCCATTACGATAAAGTGTACCGCGTAAGCCCTCAGGTATTTTGCCGGAGAGGATACTTAAAGGAGTGAGTGGAAATTCCTGTGCAGGTTTGGTGATTGCTTTTGCCCAAGCTTTTGGGCTTAATTGTGGATAAGTTACTGTCATTGCTTAAGGTTTAACCATGATCAACAATGGAATCGCTCGCATCTTGATCAGTGTTCGTGATCTGAGTGAATCTCTAGAATTTTACCGAGATATTCTCCAGATGTCTGTGGTTACAGATCATCTAGTTGAACCTGAAATCATTGAGCAGCTATGGAACCTACCATCAGGAACAACGGCTCAAGCTGTTTGTCTAAAAAACGACGAACAGACCACATTGCTAGAATTGATTGAATTTAAACCCCATTCTGGAAAGAATATTCGCACCGAAGCTAATATACACGACTATGGCTTATTTGGTATAGCCTTTCGAGCTAAAAATGTTGATGCTGCCTACGATTACTTTCAACAACAAGGCTATAAATTCATCTGTCCTCCTATAACCTACACACCTAATTGGGTACCTGTCACAGTTAAAGAAGCTATTCTAGTAGGACCCAACCAAACTCCTATTGTCTTAATCGAGCGTTTAACAGAACCCAAACCAGTTATCAAGGGTGATTTTTCGATCATCCTTGATTCTGCTCAGTTTGTTGAAAATTTGGAGGAAGTCACTAATTTTTATGTGGATATACTTGGCATGAGCAAAGTTTTTGACCAAGTATTACCTCCAGGGATGATCGACGATATCCTGCAACTGCCCGCCGGGACACAATCGAGAATGGCATTTATAAATCAGCCGGGAAGTAGTTCCCCTGCCTTGGAATTTATCGAGTGTTCGGGAAAAGCTCAGTATTTATCTGAGGTGGCTAAGCCACCCAACTTAGGCTTGTTTGCGATCGCATTTGAAACGGACGACCTTTCAGCTTTAATAGATAAGTTCAAAAACTATAGTATCAAAATAATCTCAGGACCCGTAGAAATATCAAGTTCTGACAGTAACCAAGTAAAGGCTATTACCGTTGAGGGACCCAACCGAGTCAACTTGCAATTCCTTGAGCTACGAAAAATTGATTAAAGGAGACCTCTTAGCTTTTAAAATACATAGTTAAGTAGGTAGGTGTAATTAACCGAATAATCCCAAAACTGGAAGTCTTGTTTAGCCAAAAAACTGGTTTTTCCGGTTTGACGTTTATTTATGCTCATCTACTTATTTATTTACATTGGTAATGTGTTATGAATAACCGCTTACGTCAATTTCTCATAGAGAATGTAGTCTTAGCCATATTGGTAGGACTCTTAACTAATGCTATTGGAGCTTGGATAGTAGAATTCTTTAATGATCAAACATCAGTTAAGCAGTATAAAGCCATTAGTATGTTGATTTGTATACTATTTACACCAATAGCTACTAAGTATTTATTTAAGAAATTCAATTTAGGATTGAATACAATAGCGTCATTGAGCTTAGTACTAGTTTTCATGCTAGTAGAAGCAACTCTATTTAGTGTTCTCCCCACTAAAAGAGTCAATCTGAATCAATATATTGATCTTTATCCAAGACAAATTTCAGAATTACTTGAAGGAGAGTTTATAAAGAAAAATGATTTTAATCAAGCATGGATACGTGACGCTAAAGTAGGAGGTGTCATAAAAACCTCATCTCTTAGACCTAATGAATTGCATTTATTGTTTAATGATATAGAGTGGAATAAATACGAGAAGTGGAAAGTTATTAAAAGAAATTACCGAGGATACATCCAATATGAGATTATTTATAATACTAATTGTCGTGGAATTCTTGAAATAGAATCTAAAATAATTGACTATTCATTTCGACCTGGGAGGCGCATATTATCCTTTGTAATAGGATTCGTAGAAACAGCATATTTGGTACAACCAGAGAGAGAAGAATTTGTTAGAGAAATAGAGAAACTTCTTAGAGATAAGCAAATCTTTGAGCAGATAAAATTAATTTCATCCTCAGCAAAAAACAATCTACTGAGTTACGAAGAAATATAACCCCTACCCACCTATGATAATTTCTTTCGGAAGATCAATAAAAAATGGTATGCCCTCCGCGTTAATATCGGCATTAATGGATACGCCGGCTTCTACAAGGTCATCTAAAGTAAAGTGGTAACGTTTAAACTCTTCATCAAGACCTTGTTGCCGTAGCAAGTTGATTAAATTCATACCGTCAAGCTGATCTTTTAAAGCGTCTGAAATGACCAAAGCAATTTGTTTGCGTATAAAACCAACTTCATTCAACGCTTGCAGGATATCGTGATAGTACCGATCACCTTCAAGAGAGTGGCGGACATAATCAACATGCAACGTGTTTTCTCGCACAGCAACCCTCACTGTTACAGTGCCAGTGGGCGTAACAGAAAAGAGCCTAGTGCATCTATAATTACCAAAAATCTTAATACACTCATACTTTTTGTAGTTAATTTCAAACTTGACTGTTATTTCATTTTGTTCAACGGAATCAAGGCGTAAATAATTAACTTTGATTTTATTATAGCGGGTATCTTTAACTTTATAATCATCTTTTTTCTGTAATTCCTTAGCCACCTCACTTTTGAGCAGATCAATTGGAATTGTTCCACGCAACTGATCCTTATCTAAGTCAAGTATTACTGGAAAAGGTAGCTGCTCAAAACTAATAACCAGTGCGTATAAATCTGGGGCTGAAGCACTTCCTTCAGATGCGTCTATACTTTGAATACTCTGCCCTAAAGCCAACGAACTGACACTAAATGCATTGACTGCTGACTCAAAGGAAGCCAAAGTGACACAAGCAGCAGATGCAGATAAAGCTGCAAAAATCTTAAAACATTTACGGACAAGACTATTATGATCAGAAGGTCGCATAATAAAAGTAAAAAAGTATAAATTATCTTTTATCTAAAAGTATCCAAGAAGCTATATTGAGTAGTTATTTACGCCTCTCACTAACTTATTGGTTTAGACTGTAGAGTCATATGCAGAGAGCTTAAATTGGTTAAATAACTTAACTTATTGCTGATGGACAGCATATATAGCAGTACGCATTTTGGTTAGCACACTGCCATTAGCTGTAAATACAGAATCAAAGGACTCCAAAAACAAGATGTCCTAACCGTAGCGAGTAGCGCTATATTTGATCGCTTCTGGCACCACTTCCAAACAGGCAATTGATTACGCCCACCAATGAAGGCTAATCACCTCCTGGCTAAACTGGCACAGTTCAAAATCCCCCACTGCCGATTGACTCTCACAGTGGGGGATTTGTTTGAAGCATCTTTCAAAAAGGGAACTTCTTTGTTAATAGTGGCGGGTGCTCAATATTAGTTAAAAAGTTAATTAGACACAAAAAAACGGGTTAACCGGAAACTGGTCAACCCGTGAGCTTGGGAACGCCTATAAAGACTATTGGAGAACCAATTTAACGTTGGCATTTTGCAAGCCACGCTGCTTGACTTCAGCCAAAGTCTTGTTAACTGCGTACTTCTGGTTGATTGAGTTGATCAGCTCAGTCTGGTTGTGCTTCTTAGCAACTCCCCAAAGGTCAGCAATTAGGTCAAAGGAACCATCGCTATTGCGAGACCAGCCAAGGTCATACTCGCCTTCCAGAACAGCGACGATGTCAGAACGAACGCGCTGACCATTGTAGCCGCGAACGTCAGCATCTGTCTTGACGGAGATCCCCAGGTCACGGAGAGAAGCCTTCAGGATTTCAGCATCGGTGATTTTGGTGCGCAGAGTGCTAAAGTGAGACATTTGGATTTCCTCAGTAGATTGATAGAAACGAGACGAAAACGTAGTGTTGTGCTTTAGTAGCTTGCCGCTAATAATGAATGCGGCTTCTTGTCAAACTGCTAGCATATTCTTGCTAGCCTTTCCTCCTGTTGGGAGCAGGAGAAAGCTTTTTAGAACTCCAGTCGCTGATACTCAGCAACGGAAGCTGCTGCAGGTCGCGCACGCTGCCTGGCCCATTCCCTAAGGGCCGCAACCTGCTCTGTCATAGTCCGAGAAAGCGGTTGAGTCGCTTTAATCGCTGCAATGATATCTAGTTGAGTGAATTCTCTGTCTTGAGCAAAGGCTTCATACATAGCGGCAATTAAAGCCTGCTCAATTTCAGCTCCTGAAAAGCCGTCTGAAACTTTTGCTAATTGCTCAAGGTCAAAGCGGGAAATTTCACGACGCCGCTTACTAAGGTGAATGCTAAAAATCTGTTGACGCTCTTCAGCTGTCGGTAAATCTACAAAGAATATTTCATCGAAACGACCCTTGCGCAGGAACTCACCAGGTAGGCGTTCCACACGGTTAGCTGTAGCCATTACAAATACTGGTGAGGTTTTCTCCTGCATCCAGGTGAGGAAGGAACCAAAGATACGACTGGATGTTCCTCCATCTGAATCAGAAGAGCCACTGCTACCTGCAAAAGACT
This sequence comes from Symploca sp. SIO2E9, assembly GCA_010692645.1. Classification (GTDB taxonomy): domain Bacteria; phylum Cyanobacteriota; class Cyanobacteriia; order Cyanobacteriales; family Coleofasciculaceae; genus SIO3C6. The sequence goes on along the minus strand of JAAHGS010000007.1, from coordinate 51,365 downwards.
TATCTAATTCATCAATAAATAGGATAACTGGAGAAATTGATTCAGCTGTCCGCAGGGCATTGCGCAAGTTCGCTTCCGATCTCCCCACCATGGAGCCATCGTATACCCTACCCATGTCTAATCGTAACAGTGGTAGTCCCCACAGACGAGATGTAGTTTTAGCGATTAGAGATTTACCGCACCCAGGAACACCCAAAATTAGCATCCCTTTTGGCTGGGGTAAACCATATTCCCTTGCTCTTTCGGTAAAGGCATTAGAGCGCTGTTTAAGCCACCGCTTCAACTCCTCTAAACCGCCTACAGCATCAATGGTTTCATCTTCTTCGATGTACTCCAAAATTCCGTTGCGGCGAATTAGCTGCTTCTTCTCAGAAAGAACTATATCAACTTCTGATTCAGTAAGACGCCCTGCTTTAACATAAGCTTTACGATATACCTTCTCTGCTTCATCCCAAGTTAGACCCAATGCTGCTTTGAGAAGCTTCTCGCGAGTTTCAGTGGTTATACGACGGGCTTTAGCTTGCTCCAGCTGATTAGAAAGTACCTGGTTAAGTTCGCTCAAATCTGGTAAGGGATAGTCGAGAACTATGACTTCCTTCTCTAGCTCGATGGGAACCTGCTGGGCTGGCGACATTAAAATGATAGTTTTATGCGCCTCTTTCCTGTGCGTGTCCTTGAAGCTAGCGATCGCATCTCGCAGCCATCGGGTCGTTGCTGGCGCATCTATAAAGGGATGTAGATCCTTAAATATATAAATACCTGATTCTTTCTGCTGTATAACCCATTGAATAGCCGCTTCTGGAGAAACCGTATTATGCTGAGTTATGTTGCGTGATTGACCATACTCAACAATCCCATGGGTGACAGTCCACACAAAGACTCGTCGCTGTTGAGTTCTGGTTTGAGCAATCTGGGCTATCGCCCGCTCAGTCCGCTCCTCCTCGGAAGTTACGAGGTAGATTAGAGGATATTGAGCTTGTATGAGAGTATTTATCTCTTCGTACATAACTATCGACCTAAAATAGAGACGGCACTAAAATTAAATGCCCAAACTTGATCACAGGAGCAACACAGTCAGCCCTATATAGTTAGCAGCTCTCAGCGGCATTAACAGGGAACTAACTCTTCTTCTCCCTGAGAGTCGGTAGGTGAACCTACTACCTCTGGCACCTTTTCTACTGGAAGATCTTCGGCGATAACACTAGGCTGATTTTCCAGAGATAGCATCTCCCCTTCTTTGATAATTAGAGGGCTACTACACTCAGGACAGGAGTACACCTGATGAGTTCTTCCATAAGAAACTTCCACCTCATCAACTACCTCTGGGTAGCGCATGTAGAATACAATTGCTTTCTCTACTATTGCTGACATTGAGTCTGATTCTACGGCTGCCTTAATTTTCAGCCGGCGGTGGAGTTCTGGCGGGAGATACAATGTAACTTTTTGCTTTTCCTCTTGCTTGCTTTGCATATAACTTTTAATCGTTTTACCCGGGTATGTAAGTCAGAATATCCGTTGACTAATCGTGCTGTCAAGACATTTAGCCAGTATGACAGCATAATTGTAACATTTGTTTACATTGTTGATGATTGATGGTTATTTGCCTCAATAAAGAAAGACACTATGGTATGAAAGTATAAGCAGTTTTAACGTGTCCATTGTCAACCACGCCGGCAGATGGCAAATTAGGGCTTGCGGATTGGGGCAACTTGCCCTGATCGCTCCATTAGTAGTGATGATCTCGAGTTGCGGCATCTCCGAATTAAGCTCGCCAAGCAGCTGGGATACCTACCATAACCCTCGCTACAACTTTGAATTTCCCTATCCTAGTAACTGGCAAGCTCTCCCGATGCCGGAAAATCTTGATGGACAAGTGTTTCGCGATCCCCAAAATCCAAGTGTAGAGATTAGAGGTTGGGCAAAATTACTAGAAGCGGCTGTTTCTCCTACCACTGGGGTAAATAGTTCAAGTGTTGAAACACAATTACCTAAAAGTACAGGGTGTGAAATCGCTTCATCTCAACCACAGAACTTCACCACTAACCAGGGTTTTAGGGGAAAGATGCAAGTGGAGATAGGTGAACAGATTAGTTCAATGAAACTGACCTTGAGCCAGGGGGAAGTAGTCTACAATTGGCAGGGGCAATCTAAGAGCGAAACCTTTGCCGATTACTATCGTTTGTTCTATGAGATTGCTAGCGAGTATCGTATCCCAACGCCAGAGGATTAGTAATTAACATTGTTCAAGAGTATTTCAGAAGACTTAGAGGCTCAAAACGAAGCACTCAGTTAAATTAAATGCCAACTTCCCGATTAAATCTGAGCATTTCTAGACTGCGATCGCCATATACTGCTGATATCTGTTCACGGCAGCAGTCAATCGCAAAGTCATTTAACTCTGTTGGTTCGATACCGAACATATCACCAAATACATCTGCTGCTACGCGGCAGAAACGGGGTCGATCCTGGTAAATGCGGCATTGGCGCGTAGCGTGATCAAAATTCACACACCATCCTCCTTCGCCCACCATACTCAAATAAAGCTCTAGTTCCTGTGGCGAAAGATACTGCTCTAACTCTGGACGCTCAGCTGGCTCCAGATGACAGCAGGCACCACATTGCTTTACACAAAGCCAAGTTGCCATTACCCTATATGAAGTTTAAAATTCGGCACTACATCTAGCTTAGCCAGTTTTCTCCCCTAGTGGCTGTTGCCTCTGTTTGTATTGATTTTTGTAGATTTTTGTAAAGTTAATTAAAAAATATAGCTATTTACCATGTAAAATCTAATCAATAATTTTTCTATTCAACGATCAAATTCGTTTTAGTTCAACTCGCGAGGAGACAAGAAGATATGGATTTAGAAGTAATTGGTCAGCTGATAGCCCTGGCTTTGATTGTGATTGCTGGTCCAGCAGTTATATTCGCCCTAGCTGCTCTTAAAGGCGACCTTTAAAATAGTGGGGGGCAAGAGACAAGCAGAAAATATGAAACTTACCCCCTTTCCCCTTTAATTCAATCCCAAGGCACGAGTTGCTGTTTTAATTAACTGATAATAGGGAGATTGTGTAACATTAATCTCTTTAAGGGTTTTTGGTTTAACTGTCAAAATACCGGTGCGTTTTCCCTTCTCAATAGTCAGGACTTTTTCTTCAGGATTTATAATTGTTAATTTGTTAGCAGATGCTGATAAGCTACAAATGTAGCGGCGTTGATTGTAATAAAATTCGACTTCTTGAGGGGGATACTCAACAGAAGCGGGTAAACGAATACCGACTAACTCCAACTCCACAGTTGTGTTCCCATTCCAAGTGTTTTCTCGCAGTTTGTAGGCAATATCTAATCGCCGTGGTAGAGGAAAATATTCACCCCAGCGCCAAGCAATTGCTTTGGTTTTAACTGATTGATTATCCTGAGCTAGGGTAAGTTTAATATGCCTTTTACCGACAATTCTTTGTTCAACCACTCGCACATTAGGCGTCCAAAAGATAGGATCACGATTGCCAATACCGCAGGGGTGAAGACTGTCGAGTTCTTGATAAACTTGATAAGTGATCTGACTCAAATCGAGGCTGGCGTCAATAACAACCAGTGGCTTAAGATGTTCTGGTTGCAGGCACTGATGAGCAAATTGGCTTAGGGATTCTCGAAATAATTCTAAGTTTTCGGCAGGTAAGGAAAATCCCCCAGCAGCTTGGTGCCCTCCAAATTTTCCTAGTAAATCCTGGCAAAATTGCAAAGCATCAAAGACGTGAAATTCTGGAATGCCACGGGCTGAACCACGAATGTGTTTTTGTTCTTCTCCTTCATAAGTACCGATAAATACAGGGACACCGTAGCGTTCAACTAATCGAGAAGCGACAATCCCAATCACGCCGTGATGCCAATTATGTTGCACTATTACTAATACTCGTTCTTGTTGCCAATAGGGCAATTCTGGCGAGGCTGTTCTACCCTTTTCAATCAGAGCAATCGCCTCTTGTTCTATTTGCTCACACAGTTGCTGACGTTTTTGGTTAATTTGTTCGCACTGCATCGCCCTTTCTACGGCTATTCCTTGCTCAGTTGTAGTCAGTAATTCAATTACAGTTTGAGGATCCCCAATGCGACCAATGGCGTTAATTCTAGGCCCTAGTTTAAAGCCAATGTCTTCTGGTTTAAGAGATGCTTGCTCATCCCTAACCCCAGTTATTTGAATTAGGGCTTGGATGCCTAATAATTGAGAGTGGGGTAGCAGTCCTAAACCCCTTTTTAACCAGCGACGATTGACACCTGTTAAGGAAGCTAAATCAGCAATAGTTCCGAGAGTAAATAATTCTAGTAGTGGTTTGGTCAAACCCTGAATTTTATCTAGTTTTTGAGCAAGAGAAACTGCTAAAATATAGGCAACACCGACACCAGCAAGACTCCGGTAAGGGGAAGACTTGGGAAGCTGTTTGGGATTAAGAACTGCATCCGCATTGGGCAGTTTTGGTGGTAGGTCATGGTGATCGGTAATAATAACAGTTATACCTAACTCTGCAGCTAGGGCGATCGCTTCATGGGCCGAGATGCCATTATCTACAGTTAGAATCAGCCCGACGTTTTCATTGGCAAATTCTTTAACAATGCGCTTATTGATGCCGTAGCCGTCTTTCATGCGGCTGGGAATGGCGTAGTCTACATCTGCACCTAACCAACGCAATGCCCTCAAAAGTAAAGCTGTACTAGTCATGCCGTCGGCGTCGTAATCTCCACAGATGGCAATTTTTTCCTGATTGGCAATTGCTTCTGTGAGCATCTCTAGGCTAATCTCTAAATCAGGAAATTCATCTCTTGGTGAGGGCATCTTCTGGGAAAGTGGATTTAAATAAACCTTTGCTTGTGCTGGGGTTTCGATACCTCGGTTGATTAATACTTGCGCCAGTAGCTGTGAAATGCCTGTTGCTTGTGCTAGTTGGGAGGCTTTTTGGGTTTGTGCTGATGCTATCTGCCAGCGCTGAGTGGGCAATTTCTCAGGGAGTTTAAAGGAGTCGGACAATGGTTGATTTGTCACTGGCATCGCATTTCAACAACAACTGCCATCCTATCAGTGAAGAGGGTATGGGGGGATGGCTCGGGGAGAAAGTTTTAAGAATTCTCATGCAACCAGAAAATATAAGCTCTAAATACACAAAGAGTAATCTTGAGAAGAGCATGACCGCTATTTTATGACCAAGTGGATTTTTTGAAATCTAAGAGTATCAAAACACTGCCTAAAATTCTGTTTTAATCAGCTGTGAAGGGAATCAAATGCACTATTGAAGTGTAGCAAGGACGATTAGTCAATATAATAAAGAAATTAATGCAAGCTGCCTTACCCTGACGCCCATGTCTCCCCCTGCCAGAGGTCCGTATCAAAGCAGATTATTCAATTTTATCAATCGGCAATCTAGACGGCTGGTTGATAAAAGTATTCGTGCCTTACGCCATCTCAAGGTAGCAGCCGTCTGGGGAATAGAGATTCTACTATATCCATTCTACCTACTAGTACAAACAAGTCTCTCGGCAGGGAATCAACTCTCTAGGGCAGCAAGAGCAATATTTCCGAGATTAAAGGAGGCATTCTCCCCATCCCAGCACCCGAAAAAGCTATTGGCAGCTGATACAGCTATTGTGCGGGTGCTAGAAAGATTAAAAGTTGTAGAACCGGCAGCAGCAACTGAGAGAACAGGTTCTCAAGAGTGGAAAGCCCAAGATTACATAGTTATTGACAGTGAACCAGAAAAGTTGCAAGCTTCAACCCCAACAGAGCAAGCTTGGGTGATTCAAGGATTGGCGAATTTATTAACAGAACAGACTCTGGCAATTGTAGTTGTTCCTAATAAAATTGTGGATATTTTGACGCCACAGCAGCAGCAAAAACTATCAGCTAAAATTAGTTGGGAACTAGCTGATCTAATGCGTCAAAGACATCTTAAATGTTCGCCAGCAGTTAAAAAAGCCCCCCGTCGGTTCTCAACTCTAGATCAGCCTCCGATTTTTCTACCCATGAGGTTGTTCTGGCGGGTAATGGCATGGGAGCAAACCAGTAGAGTTGCGATCGCAGTTAACCTCTTCGGTGAATCAACTCTTGTTCATGTTACCACTGGGATAAACCAAGCGGATCCAACTCAACCCCATTTCTCGATAATTTCCTTTAATGGCAAAGTTGCTGAATTAGTATCAAAACATTTAGTGCCAGATTCTAGATTAGGGATTGTAGGTAGCAAAAGTTCTAACCATCAGCTAGTCAATAGCATTAAAAAACGTCTCCGCAAGCTGAAAAACTCATCTCTCAGCTCTAATTTTTCAACTATATCTCCCCAGGCTTATCAGACTAATACATTTGCAATTCAAGCCCTAATTTATGCTGCAATCGACTACTTTTTTGGGAGAAGTCGTAAGCATCGTCTCAGGAGTAGAACCCAGTCGCAATCTTCGGTTAAGGTGAAAGGGCATTCTCCACAGGCGGTACTATCTCCTTCCCAAAAAACAGATGCAGATGTTGCTGCTCCCTGGCTAGGTAAAAGGGATTTATTTGATAGCCCGAAGGCAAAAGTAAGTACTAAAAACCACTACTCCCAAATCAAAAATCATAAATCTCAAGCTCTTTTACCTGAAGCTTTCCAGGGAAACCCACCGCCGATGCCGGGAACTTCCCCCCAGGAGTTTGTCAAAGCTTCTTTAAGCCGCAAACAACACCAGGGCAAGTTGGCTGCACCAATTAAAAATAAGGCAAAAGTCGAATATCCTGAATCAGTTGTCGAGACTCACCCTCAAGTCAACACTCAAAACAGACAAAAAGATACTGTTACCACAACAACTGGAATTACCTCTTCAGCTGTCTTACAAGCTCTTGATCAAAGCACTATGCCAGTTGTAGAAGGTACTGGCAGTAGTATTGCTACTGCTTCTGATTCTTCCCCAGATACCTATACTAAATCGAGACAAAACTGGATCGAGACTGATGCTACTCCCACTGGATATGTTAAGCACCCATTAGAACATTTACTGGGATGGTTAGACTTCGCCATGCTTTGGATTGAGGAGAGAGTTGTGAAGTTTTGGCAGTGGATAAGGAGGTTGTGGTTTAGAGGTTGATGAAGGCAGGAAGCATAAGGCAAGAAGAAAAAAAATGAGCACTACATTAGATGCTAGTAATCTAGTTTTGAAAGATGTTCATCGTCTCTTAAGACTAGAAAGACAATTGAATAATTCCTTTGCTTCATTACTATCACTAGAATCTTTAACAGAGAGAGAACAACAAGATTTAGAAGAAATTCGCATTGGTAAGGGCGCACGTCGGTGCGCCCCTACAGGTTTCGATATATACAATTTTATCTTCTAAAGCTCTGTGAACACACCAGCTCACGCAATCGCAAATTTCTTGATTTTGGGGAGAAAAAAAATGCCCCAAAACCATTTTCCCATAGTCTTCGGTGCCATTCTGCCGGATTTGCCGATGGTACTTTTCTACGCTTACGAGAAGCTCCTGCGGGGAATGTCTGAAGAGTTTATCTGGTCACAATCCTATTATAACCAGAACTGGCAGGCATTGTTCGATGTATTCAACTCTGTACCCCTTGTAGTTTTAGGTGGCTTGTTAACTTACTCTTTTGGGGCGAAGCAATTGAGTGTTATGTTTGCTAGTATGGCTCTCCATGCCTGTGGAGATTTACCTCTGCACGCTGATGATGCTCACCGCCACTTTTTTCCCTTTTCAGATTGGCGTTTTCACAGTCGAGTTTCTTACTGGGATCCTCGTCATTATGGAAATATAGTCACTCCTCTAGAAATATTAGCTGTCTTGGTGGGATGCTTCATTATTTGGAAGCAGTACCCTTCAATCCTTACTCGCACTCTAATTGCTGTTGTGATGGCTGTCTATTTTGCCTACGGGATATATGCTGTTTTGGTATGGGGCTAATTAATAAGTAATAAGTAATAAGTAGGTATTTATAAATAAACGAAGGTATACAAATAAATATTAAGAGCCTTAAATCTTCTTCTCTTCTGCCTTCTGCTCTGGAGCTCTCTGCCTTGCCTCAACCATAACCAGGCTTGGTTTTGATTGTTTGATTAAAATTTGCGATCGCAACTAGTCAAAATAATAGCCTGATTCCGCAACGCCGAAAATTTAATTACTCTTACTTTGTTTTTATTCGTAATCATATCAACAGTTAAGCCAACTGCACTAAGCACTATTGCCGGGTTAGAGTTGGCGGTGCTAGAGTTGCTGGTATACCTAAACATAGAAGATATAGCCAGTCTATTTTAAAGGAGTAAATAAGGGAATTTTTCATTGCATTTAGACTCGCTATATAACTAGCTTGAAGCAGCAGCTACATCCAAACAGGAAAAAATGAGCAGTTTTTTCGATGCCTTTATCTCCTACGGGCGAGCAGACAGTAAATCTTTTGCTATCAAACTCAATAGCAGATTAGCAGAACTTGGTCTCAATGTCTGGTTTGATCAGACTGACATTCCCCCTGCTGTAGACTGGCAAAATCAAATTGATGATGGCATTGAACACTCTCATAATTTTATATTTATCATTGCTCCTCATTCGCTAAAGTCTCCCTATTGCCTCAAAGAAATTCAACAGGCTCTTAAGTGTAATAAACGTATTATTCCTTTACTGCATGTTGCACCTAATGATTGTTGGGACAAAATGCATCCGACAATTAGCAAGATTAATTGGATCTATTGCCAAGAGGGTATCGATGATTTTGAGGAGGCTTTTACAAAATTAATTAATTCTATCCGTCATCAGGCTGATTATGTAGAACGACATACCAAACTTTTAGTTAAAGCCTTAGAGTGGGAAAGAAATCATCAACAAACTAACTACTTGTTAATTCAATCAGAGCGTATCCAAGCTGAATCTTGGTTAAAGGTGCGGTTTGTAGATGAGCAAGCCCCTTGTCTGCCTACTGACTTACACTGTGAGTTTATTGGCGAAAGTACTAAAAACGCCAATAACTGTTTAACGCAGGTGTTTATCTCCTACTGTGAAAAAGACAAAGATATTAAAGAAAAAATCGGTAAAACTCTAAGGAGGGAAGGTTTTACTGTTTGGACACATGAAACTGATATTAAAACTGGTGTCGAATTCCAGAAGGCCATTAATGAAGGTATCGAAGCAGCAGATAACATTGTTTACTTGCTTTCAGCTAGTTCACTGCAATCAAAATACTGTCAGCAAGAACTAAAATATTCCTTTGATAATAATAAACGTCTCATTACTTTACTGATTGAAGCTGTTGATCTCAAACAAATAAAACCAGAAATAAGTAGATTACAATTTATTGATTTCACCAATTATAACAAAGAAGAAAAATATCGTTTTAGTGCGGCACAACTATTAAAGGAATTAAATCAAGATGCTCGTTACTATGAAGAACATAAAATCCTCTTAGTTAAAGCGCTGAAATGGCTTCGCCAAAACCGCAACCGTAGCCTCTTATTACAGGGACATAATCTGCAATATTACCAAAACTGGTTGAAGGTAAATGAACGGCGCTCTGAACATCCACCACTACCTTTACATACAGAGTTTATCGTCGCCAGTTCTAATCAAGCAACTGAATTATCTCAAGAAGTATTTATTTCTTATTCCCGTGCTGATTCAGATTTTGCGCGTAAGTTAAACGAAGCGCTGCAGCTACAAGGTAAAACTACTTGGTTTGACCAAGAAAGTATTCTACCTGGAAGTGATTTTCAGCAGGAAATATATCGAGGTATTGAAAGTTCGGATAATTTCCTATTCATTATTTCACCTTCCTCAGTTAACTCGCCCTATTGTTACGGCGAAGTAGAATATGCTCACAAGTTAAATAAGCGCCTGGTGACAGTATTGCACTTAGAAGTAGCAACTCAAGAAATACACCCATTACTAGCCAAGGTACAGTGGATTGATTTCAAAAGATATGGAGATAATTTTTATGCCAATTTTAGTGAACTAATCAGAACCCTTGATCTTGACAGAGAACATGTCAGGAGTCATACTAAATGGTCGCAAAGGGCACTTGAATGGGAACTTAAAGACAACTGTAGTGACTTGTTACTACGTGGAAATGAATTATCAGCTGCTCAAATCTGGTTAGACGAAATTGAAAAGCATAATAAACAACCACCAGCAACTCCCCTACAAGAAGCATTTATTGACGCTAGTAAAGAGTTGCAAAATTACTTACTTAGACAAGAAGCAAAACAGAAAAAGCGAGAGTTAGAGTATCAAAGGAAACAACTAAAAACATCTCGGAAACTGACTTTAGTTGTTGTTAGTGCAGCTATAGTAACAATGGGTTTATCTATCTTTGCTGGAATTGTCTATAGAAATGACCTCATCAATCAAATTCGAGCCTTAATAGCATCTTCAGAAACAGAACTACGCTCAAACCAACAGTTAGATGCATGGCTGAGTATCTTGAAAGCAGGGAAAGAACTTCAGCATCCACTTTTGCAAGTATTTAGACCTAAACAGGAGTTGCAAAATCAAGTGGTAAATATGCTGCTAAAATTAGTTTACATAGGGAAAGAACGTAATCGCTTAGAAGGACACCACGAAGCAGTCGAGAGTGTGAGTTTCAGTCCTGATGGTCAGACTATCGCCACTGCCAGTTTAGATCATACAGTTAAACTTTGGAATCGCCATGGTCACTTGATACGAACTCTTGAGGGGCATCAAGATGCTGTAATGGTTGTGGCTTTTAGCCCAGATAGTCAAATTGTTGCCACTGGTAGTTTAGACAAAACAGTTAAACTTTGGAATCTGGAAGGTAAACTACTCAAAACTCTGAAAGGACATACAGATGGAGTAGTCAGTATCAGTTTTAATCCTCTTAACAAAGCTTCCCAGCAGGGATTTAGTCAGGTAATCGCCACTGCTGGTTATGATCGTACAGTCAGAGTGTGGACACTGGACGGAAAATTGCAACAAACCCTATCAGAGCATACAGGTATAGTGAGAGTAGTGCGTTTCAGTCCCGATGGTCAAACTATTGCTTCTGCTGGTAGTGATGGCATTGTCAGATTCTGGAATCGGCAAGGTCAAGTAAGTGCTACCCTTGAAAGGCAAGATGATGAAATTAGGGATATTAGTTTTAGCTCGGATGGTCAAACCCTAGCTACAGTTAGTTTGGATCAGAACGTAAAACTTTGGAATTGGCCTGAGGGTGTCCTTATAAAAACCATTCCTACTTACAGTTATGGAATCTTAAGCCTTAGTTTTTCCCCTAATGGTCAGACTATTGCCACAGCAGGCAAGGACAATACAGTTATACTCTGGAATCTAGAGGGAATGCAAACTGCAATCCTCAAAGGGCATCAAGGAAGGGTTAATAGCATTAGTTTTAATCCCGATGGTAAGCTCTTAGCCTCAGCAAGTAATGATAATACAGTCAAAATCTGGCAAATTAACAATCCTTGGCTGACTGTTATCAGAGGGCATCAGGCATCAGTTTACAGAAAAAGTCTCGCAGACGATACTCGATTTCTTGTCTCTACAGGGAATAATGAGAGTGCAAAGCCCTGGAACAAAAATACCCAACTTCTTGCCAACGCCAGTGAGAATAGTACATTGAAACCCTGGGGTTGGGATAGCCAAGTACTGGCTCAACTCAATTTTGATCCTGGTGGGATTACCAGTGTCAAGGTTAGCCCCGACGGCAAAATTATTGCTACTACCAGTAATGACAATACAGTGAAACTCTGGAGTCGAGAAGGTAAACTGCTCAACACTACCATTGAGCATTATGGACTTCTGGGAATAAATTTCAGTCCTGACGGTAAGATTATCGCCACTGTTGGTGCTGAAGGTACAGTTAAATTATGGAATAGGCAGGGTAAAGAAATTGCTACCCTTGAGGGTAATGTCTCTGAAATTGGGGCTGTGAGTTTTTCACCCCAAGGTCAAATGATTGCTACTGCCAGTGTTGGGGGTACCGTGAAACTTTGGAATTTCGATGGTACTTTGATTACTATCTTAACAGGACATGACACTGAAATCCACAACCTCAGTTTTAGCCCCGACGGTAATACCTTAGCTTCTGCAAATTCAGACAATACAGTAATTCTCTGGAATGTGAAAAACTTCACTTTCGATGATTTAATGGTGCGTGGCTGTAATTGGATCGAAGACTATCTCCAAACCCACGCTACATTGGAAGAGGAAAATATATGTATTAATATCGCGCAGTTAAAATGAAGGACACCTCTTCCTAATCCACGGGTGGGATTAGTTGTTCATAGTTCATGGTTCATAGTTCATCGCCATCAAAAATGAATGCAATCAGAATATGCAATTTCCTTGTGTGACTCCTCATAATCTTGATGTTCGTCAGTTGGGTATAAATCCCAACCATTGGTATGTAGTTGCTCGCAGTTCACAAGTCCAAACCAAACCTTTAGGAGTCACCCTCTGGAATCACCCAATAGTTCTTTACCGAGATAGTGGTGGTGAGGTAAACGCTTTAGAAGACCGTTGTCCCCATCGACAGGTTAAACTTAGTCACGGTCGTGTCGTCGGTGAGTTTTTGGAATGTTCTTATCATGGATGGCAACTTAAGTCAAATGGCGCATGTGCTGCCGTTCCTTATTTGGAGGATAATCAAAAACTACCCAACTGCAAAATTCGTCGCTATGCAGTTAAAGAACAAGATGGTTTTATTTGGCTGTTTCCTGGAAATATAGAGGCTGAAAATTTTACTTCTTTAAAGCCAATGGGCGTGCCTGAATGGGACAATCTCAACTACATTGCTACAGTTGCAGTTATTGATTGCCAAGCCCACTATTCCTTTCTAATTGAGAACTTGATGGATATGTATCATGGACATTTGCATCAAGATTACCAGGCTTGGACATCAGCTGTGCTGGAAAATTTAAGCGCAGATGCTAACCGTGTAGATGCCCATTATCAGGCACAAAGTTATTATAAAATAGACAAGATTTGGTCAATTACTCAGCTATTTTTTCCAGCTTTACGACGCCTGCATCCTGAACCATTACATGTAAGTTATATTTATCCCCACTGGGTTTCTACCTTAGGGCAAGATTTCAAGATTTACTGTCTCTTTTGTCCGGTAAGCGAGAAAGCAACTCGCGCTTATTTAGTTCACTTTACTTCTTTAAATGCATTTTGGCGTTTGCATAAGTTGCCGATTTGGTTTAGGCGGTTTGTTAAAAATAGTTTGTTTGGTTCAGCCCAAAGGTTACTCGATGGGTTAGTGCGCCAGGATGTGCAAATGATTGAACAGGAGCAGCAAGCTTATCTAGAAAATCCTCACAGGCGTATTTATGAGTTGAATCGGGCTTTGCCAAGTGTGCAGCAATTGATTAGGAATCAAGCTGCATCTGAGTAGAGGGAGGGTGAGCGAAAAAAAGAGTGGGGAAATAAGTAAGCAGACGCTCCAGACGCTCCAGACGCTCCAGACGCGGAGAATTTAAGTCCCACGCAAAATTTCGTTCACCCGTAGAGGGAACAGATAGATAAGGATTTCAATCCTTATCTACCAAGGCTCTTAATTTTATCCAAATTAATATGGGTCAAATACCCCACCGTCTATACGGTGCCTAAAATTGGTTGGGGTCAAATCCCCATCCAATTTGTCTCCGCGTCGACCTGTCGACCTATCCCCGCGTCTTTAATCACTAAGCCCTATTTATCATTTGCATAATAAGGCTTTGCCTAACCTACGAACCTCTCCCACTAAGCTGTTACGCATTTAAATCATATATTTATTCGATATTAGTTAATGGCTAAAACTATTGTTCCATCACACCTCCTGCCTTCTGCCTTGCTGTTGTGCATTTTTAATGCACAACAGCTTAAAGCTTCTTTCAGAAGAAAGAACGGGAATTATCCTCCTTGCACATACATACCTGATATTGTGCCTTGGAACCAAACATCCGAGCCTAGGATTGTAAGATCACCTGATGAGGAATCGTAGGAAATTGTTCCTACAGGATAGGAATTGTTGAGTTGAAACTTGAAGGACTGACCGGATTGGCGAATAATTTCAATCATGGTGTCGCCTGCTTGGTAAATGATGTACAGTACATCATCTTTATCCGTATAAACAGACGCTACAAAATCAAAAGCGTAATAAGCTGATCTTCCGGTAAAAGTTCCAGAAAAACTAGTCCCTCTTGGTCCGATGTTTGTGATAACATCAGGCTTATTGCTGTTAGTAGAATGTCCAAATCCGCCAACTAACTTTACTTCTCTATCAGCCATTATCCCCCTCCAATGGGTTATTACTTTTTTATCCTCCTAAAAGGATATACTATCTTGACAAAATTGTAAATAAGCTTACAAATTGATTCAAAATTAGAAGAGGCGCTCAAGCAGGCCGAAAAATGTGCCGAAAGGACTAACAATTGTGTCGAGAGTATCTGTGAAGCCGCTGAGACCAGAGCGGTCAACAATGATAACATCATTAGGGCGCAGGGCAGGATTAGTTTCCTCGTTGATTCCCGCTGTAAAATCTACCTCCACTTTCCGTTTTTCTACTGTGCCGTTAGCTTGGAGACGAACCAAATTTACAGATCCTCTGCGCGCACGCCTCTTATCAAAGCCTCCGGCAGCTAAAAGCGCTTCATTCAAAGGGGCATTAGCTCTAACTTGGACAATACCAGGCCTAGTGACTTCCCCAACTACATTGACATCGATGATCGCTGCAGAAAAACTAGCAGAAGCTAACTCGGTAGCTTCTTCTGCAGTAATCGCCTCTGCCGTAGGTACAAAAATTGTATCTCCTTGCTGCAAAATCACATCTTCAGATACATTTCCTGTTTTCAAGAGTGACCAGAGATCTACTTCAATCTCTTGTAGTGAGCCTTCTCTAGTCTGACGCTGCACTTTAATAGTGCGAATATCAGATGATTGGGTAATGCCTCCAGCTACTTGGATTGCTTGTGTCACTGTGGGTGCATTGCCTGGTCCGGAGCCACTACCACCACCGCCAACGCTATCAGCACTGGTAGCTGAAGCAGTAGCCCCCGTAACTGTATAGGGTCCTGGACGCACAACTTCTCCAACTACTGTAACCTTGATTGGTTCGATTTCTGCTGCCAGGCTGGATGCAGCTAGTTGAGTGGCTTCAACTCGGTTGAGAGCGGTGGTTGTGGGAATAAAAACGGTGTCTCCTTCCTGCAAAGGGATGTCTTGACTCAGGTCGCCCTTCTGCAACAAGTCCCACAGATTGAGACTAAGCACTTGCTCTTGACCAGAGGCTACGCGCCTGCGGACTTCTACTTTACGAACCTCTGCGGCTTGAGTAATTCCTCCGGCTACTCCTATCGCCTGAGTTAGTCTCGGGAATCGCTTTCCTGTTGATACAGGGACCTCATAAGGACCGGGACTGGTCACTTCTCCAACTACAGCAATATTAAACGCTCCTTGTGCTTCTGCTGCAAAGCTGGCATCAGCTAATTTACGGCTTTCCTCTGGGTTGACTTGAGCCACTGTGGGAATAAAAATCTTGTCTCCATCCCGCAAAGTGATGTCTTGATTGATATCGTTTTTGAGCAACAAGTCCCTGAGATTGAGTTTGAAGGCTTGTTCTTGAGAAGAAGCAACACGCCGCTTCAGCTCCACTTGACGGACATCTGCCCCTAAAGTAACTCCTCCGGCTTGCACAATTGCCTGGGTCAAGGTAACAGCTTGCCCTCCTTCATTTGTTGGTATGCGATAAGATCCAGGACGGCTAACTTCCCCAGAAATAACAATCTGGAGAGGACGGGCTGACAACAGGCTGAGGGTGACGATTGGGCGCTTAACGTAGCGAACGTATTCGGCTGATACAATGCCACTGGCTTCTTCTAAACTTTTCCCCTGCACCAACACACTACCAACAACCGGCAAGTTCAAGGTACCATCCACCAGCACCTGAAATTCACCGCTGTATTCAGGGACATTAAAAATATCTATCCGAACGCGATCGCCTGCTCCCAGGGTATAAGCTGTTTGTGGTGGTAAAGTGTTAAATTCAGTTAATTGAGTCGGTAATTGATTCGGCTCGATTACTGGAGTTTGCGCGATTACAGGGACTGATAAAACCACAGACCAAATAGCTAGCATGGTCAAATCCGCCGCCGATTTAGTCAAGGGTCTTTTTGTACTCTTACCAATCATCTTGATTTGCTCAAAAACCTTAAATGCATGCCTTCCTTTCTGCTGTTCAGGATTATCTTGGTCAGGAAATCTGTTGGCCCTTGCTTGAGTATTATTCCTTGCTTGAGTATTATCCATTGCTAAAAAATTAAATCTAATATGAAGCCTGTATAAAGCACGTTAATTGTTCACATACAAATTGCACCAAGCTCCTGTTGCCCACTGCAAATTACTCAGTCGAGTATCCCAGTTGAACACAACCGTATGAATACATATTTACCTCTTTTTGTCAACGCTTAATCCTCAAGCTTCTCCGGATGAATGATATAGTTTCTGTATAAAGGGACAGCAGTTGTGAACTGGAGTCTGTTTGTGTCCACCGAGCCTGTCCCTGAGTTCTGTCGTCTAGATTTGCTTCCTAGCAATCGTTTTTACAGAGGTAGGAACCAACCTAAGGCTGGCAATCTTGGTTCAAGAAAAACCCAGAGGTTAAACTCTTCCCTACAGCCCATCCCTACCTTTGCCATTTATAGCTTAGCTATGCTTGCTTCTGGGGGATTAATTGATCAAGCTTTGGCAGAACCTGCTATCAGCAACAACTCTGAGGCTCAAGATTTTGAATCCCAAACGGTAGATGATGTTGCTTTTGAAGACTCTACAGAGGTCAAGCTTAAGCAAGTTTCTCGGGCGATTGCTTCACCGGAAGTAATCGTCAACCCAGAATTGTCATCAGCCTTTGGGTTTTCAGAACTTCCTAGCTTTGGGAATTCTCTCAAAGTTGATAGTTTGGCCCCCCAAGAGACTATCAATGCTCAGCAGGCCCAGAAATTAGCAGCTGGAGGTGAACTCAAAGCAGATAGTACTCAAGAAGTTGAGAAACTCCAAGATGAGCTGCGCGAGCTTGAAGAAGTAGATGCAGGGAAATTTCAAGCTTCACCATCTCTTAGTATTGCCATTCCAACTGGGTTTGGTGCCGACAAAGGAACTGGTTTTGTCAGTGCTACCTATCAAGAACAAACTCGATTTAGTAACAAAGATGATGGCAGTTTGGGCATCGGTGTGGGATTAGGTGATGCTCGTAAAGCGGTGGGTGTTGAACTATCTTACACGATCGCTAGCTTTGGTTCAAACCGAGACTTTGGCAGCGGTGGTCTTAACCTTAAAGTGCATCGCCAGTTAGGTAATGACTGGGCAGTAGCTGCTGGCTGGAACGGTATTATCGACATCGGCGACGATAATGACTTTGAAGACTCAGTCTATGGAGTTATCTCTAAAGTTGTCCGGACACGAAATGATCTTAATTTGCCTTTCAGTAGGGTAGCATTAACTGCAGGTCTTGGAAGTGGGCAATTCCAAACTGCAGATGATGTTGCAGATGATGAAGACAACATCAACGTTTTTGGTAATGTTGCTGTTCGTGTAGCTCGCCCAGTGAGCGTAATCGCCGAGTGGAGTGGACAAGATTTAGGAGTAGGAGTTTCCATTGCACCATTTAAAAATTTCCCTTTCGTGATTACTCCGGCAGTGCGTGATCTTACTGGTGCAGGAGATGAAGCTAGGTTTGTCATCGGCAGCGGTTTTGCCTGGAAATTTTAAGTCTAGGACTTAGGCAAAGCCTTTAATTGTAGGTCGTCTTAGCAGAACGTAACCCACTTTTCAAACTATAGCAACGGACATGTCAGTTAGGACATCCTATTTTGATTCAAAGGGAGCAGGGAGCAGGGAGCAGGGAGCAGGGAACGAGGAAGTGTCCTAACAGCTGTGGCGACTGCTATATATGTGGTGTAGCTGCCTAAGTCCTGAAGTAGTCAAACAGGAGAAAGAGTTATGAGTAAAAGGAAATGGCTAGGTTGGATTATGGGTTCATCACTGATTAGCAGTGGCTTGATGGCTTTTCCTGCCAGCGCCCAACCTAATTTGTCAGATATTACAGGAGGCAACGTCTGGAATAATACATCTCCCATATTTGATGGAGGTGGTGAAATTTCTCCAGAGATTATCAGTAATGCCCGACGCCTTCGCCAAGAACTAGCAGCATCCTCTGAATCTTGCAACCTTGCTGCTGTTCCTACTGGACCACGTCGGTTTTCCAGAGGGGTACGTTTGCAAAAGCAAATTTGTCCCAGCCCAGAATGTCTACAATTCAGTAGATTAGTGACAGAAACCAGGGAATTTATCGATGGAGTAAAAGGGGATATCGAACAAGTAAGAGCTAATCAAAATTCTCCTACCTGGTAGTTTTTTTGTTCATGGTTCATGGTTCATGGTTCATGGTTCGCGCTACGCCCATGCTGCGCAAACATGGTTCATGGCTCATGGCAATTACAATCAACAATCAACATGTCTTAGTTTGGGATAGTCGTGATGTCAATAAAAAGCAGGATTAGGTACGCCGCTGCAAAAATTCTCATCGGCGCTATTGCAGGAGGATTGTTCGGTGCTTTTGGGTCACCAGTACAAGCGGCAGATATCTTTGAAAATGAAGTTATTGAGTTTGAAGAAGATACGGTTGTTGAGTTTGAATTCGTGGAATCAAATGGTGCCTATCAGTCTGTCTTTGGTGTCATTAATTTGGATACTGGTGAAAAGACTCCTTTGATTGTGGAAGCTAAACCTTCTGACCAACCACAGAATGTAACAGTGCCGTCTGATTATGAAGATGACGCTGGATTATTCAACACCGATGATTTTCACGGTACTCCTGGTAACGCAGTGCCAGAACCTTTGCCTGAGTTTGAGTTTCAGGCTAATACTAGATATGCTTTTTATCTCGAATCTTACTACAATGGTCGGCCAGCTGGTACGATTTATTCCACTGATATTAGGAATCCAGGTAGTAAACGACTGGCATTTTTTGAAGGTGGCTTCGAGGCTTTGACTAATGGTGGTAGTCTCATCCGCTGGGATGACACTGGCTCGGTGTTAGTTAAATTTGAGGATCAAGATATAGACTCTGATGATTTTATTGTCCGGGCTGGTGGTCATCAAGCCTGCAACTATGAGGAAAATGTTAGTGGTAATTGATGTTGCCACAAATAGAAAAGAGTCTGACTATAAGTAATAAGTAATAAGTAATAAGTAATAGGTGACAACAAGAACATTTATTTCTTTTTACTTAAGACTTATTGCTTAATATAATATACAATATTTGTCAAGGGTATAATTTTGCCCTTTACACTGCTTAACAAAAAATCTATCCCTGAAAATAAATACCTGGTCAAGAAAGGTTTCTAGGACTTACGCATTGACAAACTGAACCGAATGTGTGTTGGTGATTCTCGATGCGTACGCTACCTATCAACAGGTGAGCGCCAAGAGACGAAAGTGCCTGAGTGAGCTAGCTTGGTAGTAAAATGTCACTGACGCCGTCTCAAAGCTCAGAACCATTACCAAGCCCTCGACAGCCCAATGCAATCTCGACAAATACACTTGGTTTTTATTGGCAGAATCCAAGTATGCTGGATGTACAGGTTTAGCAGAGATTTTAGGATTGTCCCACGACAGTGTTAACCGTTTCTTGCTACGAGAAAGCTACGAACCAAAAGATTTATTTAAGGAAATTAAGCCACATATAGATTTGAGAGGTGGGACATTAAGTGTAGACGACACCGTTGTGGAAAAACCTTATAGTGACCCCAATTTAAACCAGTTAATTGGATATTTTGGGTCAGGCAGTGAACACCGTCCAATCAAAGGCATCAACCTAATAACTCTCTACTATACTGACCCCAATGGCTTGTCAGTACCAGTGAATTACAGTCTTTATAAAAAAGAGGAGGGTAAAACTAAAAATATCTATTTTCGAGAAATGGTAAATGAGATACTTTCTTGGGGCTTAAAACCCTGTTGGGTGACAGGAGATTGTTGGTATTCCAGTCGAGAAAATCTTAAGTTCTTGAAACACCAAAAACTAGGTTTTCTCATGGGAATTGCCAAAAATCGTCAAGTCTCACTAGTTAAGGGGCAATACAGTGCAGTTTTTCAGCTTACTTTCCATCATGGGTTGGGATATGAGATGATTTACAACACCGGGGATCTTGTCAAACAAGCCCAGGATGGAAATTATATCTTTTTAGGTCGTAAAGACCGTATGATTAAGAGTCGGGGTTATCGCATTGAATTGGGTGAGATAGAGAGCATTTTGTACAGCCATCCTGAAGTACAAGAAGCGGCAGTAATTCCCATCCCTGACAATGAGATTGGTAACCGGGTTAAGGCCGTTGTGGTGGCAGGTAGTGGTAACAAACTTACAGGAGCGATTCCTGCCGAACTTCCCGAGCTCTCAATACAGGCCTTAAAGTCTTTTTGTGCACAGCGGCTTCCCAAATATATGGTTCCCGATTCCTTTGAGTTTCGTAGAGCCTTGCCCCAAACTTCAACTGGTAAAATAGACAGAATTCAGTTATGTCAGGAAATACAGCAATAACAGAAGACAATACAATTACAGAAGAAAAGATCGAACAAATGCTCAAAGAGTTTATCACCGAAGAGTTGGCTTATGACCAACCTGACTTGGTTATAAGCAATGACTCAAAGATAATTGAACAACGGATTATTGACTCAATGGACATCTTTCGATTGGTTCGCTTTGTCGAAGACGAAGGGGTGAACGAAAAAAAGAGTGGGGGAGCCAATAAGGAGAAGGGGAGACGGGGAGACGGGGAGACGGGGAGAATTGAAATTCCAACCAAAATGGAGCTCACTTCTCCAAAACCAGTGCAAGTTGAGCTTTCTACAGGGGAAATTGAACCTTTATACCATTTACTTACTCTATCTGCTAAGAGCGAAAAAGCTCTAAATGCACTCACACAGAATTATTTAACTTTCTTAGATAAAACAGAGGATTCTTTAGCAAATATTTGTTTTTTTCGGTAGACAGTTAAGGCCTTTGCTTGATCAACGTAGGTGGGACGCTTACTTTCAGCTGGGATGATGTATTCAGACCGAAGGGAACAAGCGTTAATTCGACAACTGCGAGACCTATACCAGTCCTTGCGCTCAGCTAGAGCATAGTTGTAGACACGACGGTTAAGTTCAAGCCAATCGTTGAACTGATCTACCTGTGCTTTGGTTGGCTTAAGCTTAAATTCGTAGGTCAGATTAAACACTTGTATCACCTCCTTATGCTCTATTATACACCCATTTTTATAGGGCATAAGGATGGTTTCTAAGATACTGACTGGCAATTCATCCCATCGCTAAAAGCGAGGGTCTTCTTGCCGGAGCTAGATAAAATTTAGGGTGATCGCTACTTTCAGAGTGAGGAAGGTATCACCAGCTCCAAAGCCAGAATCAGCTACAGTCAATGGGTGAGGCGAAAGGCTAGAGCCTTCACTGGTTATACAAAATCATATTAGGAGCTTTGAAAATATGCAACCAAATAATCCTAACCAGTTTACAGAAAAAGCTTGGGAAGCGATCGCCCGCACCCCAGATGTTGCCAAAGCAGCCCATCACCAGCAAATCGAGAGCGAACACTTAATGAAAGCGTTGCTCGAACAAGATGGACTAGCTACCAGTATTCTCAATAAAGCCGAAGTGCCAGTGCAGCGAGTGCACGAAGCTGTTGAAACCTTTATTGCCAACAAACCAAAAGTCTCCGGTGGTAATAGCTCTATCTATCTCGGAGGCAGTCTTGATAATCTCTTAGATCAAGCTCAATCCTATCGCCAAGACTACAGTGATGACTATATTTCTATTGAGCATTTGATGCTTGCCTATATTAAAGATGAGCGCTTTGGCAAAGCCTTATTCCAAGAATTTAAACTGGATGAAAACAAGCTCAAAAGCATAATTGCCCAGATTCGGGGGAAGCAAAAAGTGACCGACCAAAATCCAGAAGGCAAATATCAAGCACTGGAAAAATATGGACGCGACCTGACACAGGCGGCAGGGGAAGGTAAACTAGACCCAGTGATTGGGCGAGATGATGAGATTCGCCGTACTATTCAAATTCTCTCTAGGCGTACCAAAAATAACCCAGTCCTGATTGGGGAACCCGGAGTGGGTAAGACGGCAATTGCAGAAGGGTTGGCGCAGCGCATTGTTGCTGGTGATGTTCCTCAGTCCCTTAAAGACAGGAAATTAATTGCTCTGGATATGGGGGCATTGATTGCTGGTGCCAAGTTTCGGGGCGAATTTGAAGAACGTTTGAAGGCGGTTCTCAAAGAAGTCACCGACTCTCAGGGGCAAATCATTATGTTCATTGATGAAATTCACACCGTCGTCGGTGCTGGTGCTGCCCAAGGCGCAATGGACGCAGGCAACTTACTTAAACCAATGTTGGCTAGAGGTGAGTTACGCTGTATCGGTGCCACAACTCTCGATGAGTACCGTAAGTATATTGAAAAAGATGCCGCTTTAGAGCGTCGATTCCAGCAGGTTTATGTGGATCAGCCCAGTGTACAAGATTCTATCTCGATCCTGCGGGGTTTAAAAGAGCGCTACGAAGTTCATCACGGTGTCAAGATTTCTGATAGTTCCTTAGTAGCGGCAGCAACTTTGTCTACTAGATATATTAGCGATCGCTTCTTGCCTGACAAAGCGATTGACTTAGTAGATGAGGCAGCAGCAAGGCTGAAAATGGAGATTACTTCCAAACCAGAAGAACTTGATGAAATTGACCGCAAAATCCTACAGTTAGAGATGGAAAGGCTATCGCTGCAAAAAGAAAGTGACTCTGCCTCTCAAGCCAGGTTGGAAAAACTGGAAAAAGAACTAGCGGACCAAAAAGAAGAGCAGCGTACTTTAAGTGCCCAGTGGCAGTCAGAGAAAGACCTAATTGACCGTATTCAGGGTATTAAAGAAGAGATTGACCGAGTTAATGTCGAAATTCAGCAAGCTGAACGTGACTATGACCTTAACCGAGCTGCTGAGTTAAAATATGGCAAATTAGCTGAGTTGAACAAATCACTAGCTGCAGCAGAAAAACAGCTCTCAGATAACCAAACCAGTGGTAAATCTCTGCTGCGGGAGGAAGTCACAGAAGCCGATATTGCCGAAATCATTTCTAAATGGACTGGTATTCCGATCAGCAAGCTAGTAGAGTCTGAGAAAGAGAAGCTGCTGAACCTAGAAGCAGAACTGCACAAGAGAGTAATTGGTCAAGAAGAGGCAGTAACTGCCGTTGCTGATGCCATTCAGCGGTCGCGTGCTGGTTTAGCTGACCCCAATCGCCCCACTGCTAGCTTTATTTTCCTCGGTCCTACTGGCGTTGGCAAGACCGAACTGGCAAAAGCTCTTGCTGCCTATCTGTTCGATACCGAAGACGCCATGGTGCGCATTGATATGTCTGAATACATGGAGAAGCACACCGTCTCACGACTAATTGGCGCTCCTCCAGGATACGTTGGTTATGAAGAAGGTGGTCAACTCACCGAAGCCATCCGCAGGCGTCCCTATGCAGTGATTCTGTTTGACGAAATTGAGAAAGCGCATCCCGATGTCTTTAACGTGATGCTGCAAATCCTCGATGATGGTCGTGTCACTGATTCCCAAGGTCACACCGTAGATTTCAAAAACAGCATCATCATCATGACCAGCAACGTTGGTTCCCAGTATATTCTAGACCTTGCTGGCGATGACTCTCAATATGAAGAGATGCGCAATCGGGTTATGGAAGTAATGCGTTCTAGTTTCCGTCCAGAGTTCCTCAACCGTATTGACGAAATCATTATCTTCCACGCCTTGCAGAAACACCAGTTGCGACACATAGTCGCGCTGCAAACCCTGCGCTTAGAACAGCGTTTGGCAGAGCGTAAGATGTCTCTGAAACTCTCTGACCATGCCCTTGACTTTTTGGCAGAAGTAGGATACGACCCTGTATTCGGGGCACGACCACTCAAAAGAGCAATTCAGCGAGAACTTGAAACCCAAATTGCCAAGGGTATCCTCCGGGGCGATTTCTACGACGGTGATACAATCTTTGTGGATGTTGAGAATGAACGGCTTGACTTTAAGCGGTTGCCAGCTGAGTTACTGACCACTCAGTCAAGTTAATACTAACAACAGATGTTAATTTGATACAGGTGGCGTTGCGACGCGACCTGTAGTCTTTTCTGTTTGTATTACCTTGTTGGCACAAGCTACAAACTCACATACAGGAGTCCTAATTATGAACTTACAACCAAATCGAAACCCTAATCAACCCCCAGATCCAGGCTTAAGGACTTTTTTGTACATAATGGGTGTTTCTACAGGTGTTGGTTTGTTGCTGGCTGCTTTAGTGTTACTTTTGCAGGGGATAGGTGTCATTGAAGGAGTTTCGACATATATTATTTGGGCAATTGTTCTCTTTTCCTTAGGTCTTGGAATCTTGATGGGTTTAAGTAGGAGTAGGTTGTATCGATAATGAAGAGGGAGTAAGCTGTCGTGCATTTTTAATGCACAACAGCAAGGCAGAAGGCCCGATGCTGGAGGCAGGAGGAACAAGAGTTTGGGCCATTAACTAATATCAAATGAATATATGATTTAAATGCGTAACAGCTTAGCGAGTAGAAGTCATTAATTCTAGCTTTGTAAGCAGAGTAATGATCCTGCGACTCTCTTCTAAATTGAAAATTATAGCAGTTGCCACAGCTGTTAGGACACTTCCTTGTTACCTGTTGTTTTTTGTTCCCTGCTCCCTGTTCCCTGTTCCCTGTTCCCTTTAAATCAAAATACGATGTCCTAACCGACATGTCCGTTGCTATATATAATTTATAAATTTACGTTAATTTATGAGTCCATCTCCACCATCTGAAGCTAAAAACTTTGCTTATGCTTTTGTTATTACTCTAGCAATTACTGTGATTATCTATTTGTTTAGAGGTTTTGGGATTTTAACCTTTCTTCCTGGTGGTGTAATTTATTTGTTGATTTTGCTCTCTATCGTCATGGGGATTGTTTACGGTATTCAAAAAACGCGGCGTTTTTAAGTAATAAGTAATAAGTAATAAGTAAATTGCCGCATTCTCCAACACTACCTTTTCCGACAATTGTTCCCGGTAATTTAGCAGTTGACATAATCCAAGACCTTATGGAAAAACTAATTGGATTTCTAAATTTGGGGAGATAACAATAATCCACTCCCAAATTTCCGTCTCGTTATTTGACAATAACCTGCACTCTGGTTTTTTTTCAGTCACAAAAAGTTGGAAAAAGTAGCCAGTTTTTCCACAGAAGTTTTAAGTTCTTAAAAAAAAGTAGCAAAAAGTATCCAATTACCAAATTTTGAGCAAAGCCCCTTCCTTCCAGGTGGGGGAGTGTCAAGGGACATGATCTAATAGAAAAGCCTAATCATCAGCTTAGGAAGCCCATACTCTAAGCACTACGTAGTAAGCGCTAAGGGAAGCTATGCCCCTACAGCCTAAGGGGAATCCTTGGGCTGTAGGGGCATAGCCCTGCCCGATAGCGTCATAGGGCTATTAATCTTCGATTTGGTGTGGGAGGATGTCAATTAACAATCTTCGTTCCTGATGCTACCGTCGGGCATGATAGTATCACAAAACTTAGCACCATTAAGGTCTGAACCACGAATATGTGCAAGATTCAAGTCTGCCTTGCGAAGATTAGCCCAACTCAAATGTGCTCGATCTAATTTGGTTCTGCGCAGATTAGCCCCATTTAAGAAAGTATGCTTGAGAATAGCCCCTTTCAAGTTGGCTTCATAGAGGTCTGCCTTAATCATATTGGCTCTGTGGAGATTGGCTCCATGTAGATCTGCTCCATTAAGAATCGCTTCATTCAGAATTGTTTGATGCAAATCCGCTTTAGTCAAGTTTGCTTTATAAAAATTTGCACCGGTTAGATTGGCTTGGCTGAGGTTAGCATTGTGCAGATTAGCCCTACTGAAATTAGCTTGTGCTAAATAGGCTTTGTGCAAATTAGCTCCGCTCAAGTTGACTTCATGAAAATCTCTTTCTCCTGCAAGATAGCGCAACTTAAGTTCATCAGTATTCATAAACGCTTGTGCAAAAAATTAAAACAACGTGAGTTAGACAAGTCTCTGGCACTCAACCTCCCTCTTCTACAAAGAAAGGAAGGAGCAACGGAAAAACCCCTTTTAAACCTCTCCCTGTATGGGGGAAAGATTTGGAAAGGAATCAAACCAAATCAATCGAACTCACATTAAAACAATTGCCCCATTGGGTTGAGTAGAAAAATTGTAACTTTTTTCAGTCAGGTTATGTAATATGTAAATAAATTTAAACTTAGATCTTGCACCATTATGGGTAAGCTACTTTTCCCCATCTCCCCCTATCCCCATCTCCCCCTCTATGCTAAAGATGCAAGTTCAAGGCTTGAAAGCTCATCTCAGTAGTATACCGGAGAATTTCAAAGCCCAGTTAATTACCTTAAGAGCAGGTTGACCTAAAATGCTTTGGGCGGTAGCATTATTTAAGTACTGTCTCAAACTTTCCAGTTTAATTTTCACTGTAGGGTTAAGCTTAGCTTGAGTTGCCCAATCGCTGGCAAGCTTTTGTTGAGCATCCTCTAGACTATGTCCTTGAGCTTGCAGTTGAGTCAAAAACTGCTGGATTTCTACAGCTGTCTTAGCCAGACTTTGCATTTGCTCTGTCGTATAGTCCTGTCGAGCAATCTGCTCATCTCCTTGAACCTCAATTACTTCCTGAATATTAAGGTCTTGTTCTTCCCCCTCAGCAGTATTATCGACTATTGCATCTGTTGGAGATGTTCTTGTACTCAAGCTTTGAGTTTCTGCTAGATTATCTTGAGAGTGACTTATTAAATCAAGTAACTGATTAATATGTTTATCTTTATCAACAGACTTGGCTTGGGTTTGTTGATTTAAGACTTTAGATGCTAACTTATAGCCCTGCATGAAGCTATTTTGAATCTTGGTCTTATTTAAGTTTGGATGAAGACTAGCTCTAATCACAACAACTCCATCCCCTTTATTTTTGATACTCTGAATAATTAGTTGATTTTCTTTATTTTTGGCTTGGATATCAGCAAATGAGTAAGCAATGGCTTGCCAATCAATGTCTTGACTAAAAATCAGGTCTATGGTTTCTAGAGCATCGATAAAATAGTCACCATCAGGAATTAAATCAACTTCAAAATCTTGAGAATTATTAACTTCAACCTCATCGGGAGATTTTTCAAATAACTTGCTGAACTCTCCTGGTGCAAACCTGCCAGTTTTGGGGCGACGCTCCTGCTTTGTTTCTTTTTCTAAGTCGTATTTCAAATAAATATAATCACAAACAGAGTTTTTAAGACTCGTTTCCTCGTCAATTTCCCAAGCTTCTATACAGGTTCCAGTAAGTCTAGTTTTTTCAAAGTTGGTATTCAAGGCTTTGGTGGTAATTAATTTTGCTCCATTGAGAAAGGCTTCACTGAGGTTGGCTTGGGAGAGATTAGCTTTTGAGAGGTTAGCTTGGGAGAGATTGGCTTTCGAGAGGTCAGATCCACTGAGATTGGCTTTCGAGAGGTTAGCTTCTGAGAGTTCAGCCTTCCTGAAGTCAACTTTCGAGAGTTTGGCTTGTGAGAAGTCAACTCTTAACAGAAAAGCCCTCCTGAGGTCAGCTTCCCTGAGGTCAGCTCCCCTAAGATCAGTTTGGGAGATGTTAGCTCCTCTAAGGTCAGCTTTCCCTAAGTCTACTTCAGATAGGTTAGCTCCCCTGAGGTCAGCTCCCCTGAGATCAGCTCCCCTGAGCTTGGCTCTTGTGAAGTCAGCTCCCCTGAGGTTAGCTCCCCTGAAGTCTGTCTCGCTAAGATTAGCTCCCTTAAGGGAAACTTTCATCAGCTGGGCTTCCCTGAGGTCTGGTTTTACTTCAGGTTTCTCTGTCCTCCAGCTATTCCAGATTTCTACGCCTTGCTTGAGCAAAGCTAGATGCTCCTCGTTGCCCATTGAGTACCAACTCTTCTGCTACTAGTTTGTTGAAACTTTCGAGACTTTTTTGGGTAAGTCCGGATATTTTTGCTAGTTAATTCAATTCAGCCCTAGGGTCAGTGTGTGGAGTCGTCGCCATTTTTCAGGTATTTTTCAATTTAACACTTCAATGGTGGCATTTAAACCATTGTTAGCAAGCAATTGCCAAATTTTATTAGCTCTCTCGCGAGTACTGAAGATTCCTGCCTGCATTATTAGTTGTCCATTGATAGAGGTGCGGAAGGCATCAGGAATGAGCGAACGCACTAAATTTTGCTGGCTTTGGTTGTTTGCTTTGACCAAAACTCGGTAGCGCTGAGTCTGAGGTGTAAAGTTTACTGAGTTGCTAGTGTTAGCTGAGGGGTTATTACTACTTAAAACTGGTACAGAATCAGTTGCTTGGGGATTTTGTTCTTGAATGTTGGTTGGTTTTTTCAGTATCAAAGGAACTGGAAAGGAGGCGGCAGAAAC
This sequence comes from Symploca sp. SIO2E9, assembly GCA_010692645.1. GTDB lineage: Bacteria > Cyanobacteriota > Cyanobacteriia > Cyanobacteriales > Coleofasciculaceae > SIO3C6. Next base: position 22,905 of record JAAHGS010000007.1, on the reverse strand, counting down.
GCTATTAGTTGAAGTTTCTTCCTCAGCAACATCAGTAACAGTATAAGTCAAGTTTTCAGGATTGATCTCTGGTTTCGCTTCTAGCAACTTTGAGGGTTGCTCACTCTCAGATGGTAATTGGTAATCTATTTCCAAATTAGACCCTTGACGATTAGGATTTCCAGTTTCCGCCAAATCAGCACTACTTCGGTTTGTTCCCGTTAGCTGACTGCCAAATTGGACAATACTTGGCTCAGGCTCTTGATTATTAAGCCCAACTTTACTATTGGTAGGAACAGCATTGTGTTCAGACTCTGCTATATTTTCCGAACCAGAAATAAGGCGATTACTTGTCTGAGATTCCTCTGATTCTGAATTTTCAGACAAGTTTTCAGCTAATGCTGGTTGGGAAACAACTTCAACCACTTCTTCATTGCTGTTACTGGTGAGGGGATTGCCAAATAACTGTGGGATGAAATTGTCAGCGAAACTTATCCCAGAGCCTTTATTTTCAAATACATTTTCCCGAACTTCAGGTTGCAAGATTCCATCAACTGCAATCCCATTACCACCATTGTCGAAGAAGTAGTTACTGCGAATCGTCGGCGCACTATTTCCCTGAATGTAGATACCACCATTGGCATTACCAGTAAAGGTATTGTCTAATACCACAGGAGAACTCGATTCAATCCACAAACCATAGCCTTGTTGATTAGGGTTAGTGACAGTAACACCAGTCAAACCTGCCTGGTTAGCACCTAAAATAGTGATGTTTGGACTAACAGCACTATCACTCTCCAAGCTAGCGCCCCCTCGAATGAGGATATTTTCGCCTCTGGTACGGGGATTTCCCTGAATCGTGACACCAGACTTCATCTGGAGAGGGAAATTTTCACCACTCTCGCGGCTATAGACACCGACAGCAAGCAAAATGACTGTATTATCATTGGCTAAGCGTAGCGCTTGAGTAATAGTTTTGAAAGGCGATCGCTCTTTACCATTACCATTAGTATCATCTCCTGTAGCTGGATTAACAAACAAGACCTCAACTTCTGAGTTAATTTCAACCGCGCCAGGATTTTGAGCCACTCTTAACTGCGCCACAGCTGCCTTGTTGTTCCAAGTAATTGGGGCAGATAGGATTAACCCTACTCCTAGCAAGACACTACAGATGCGGGTGTAATTATTCCCAATACCTTGAGGTGTTATAGTGTGAAATCGATGGTAAAAGCTTTTATGACCAAAATACATCGATAATTACCAAAAATTTGGATAAAGCCCCGTAACTTTAGTCAGGGAATGAAAGCCAGTAGCAGATTTTAGCCTGCTGCTAAGAAATATACAATAGACATCTCCAGAAACTCAAAAGTATCTGGAGATGTCTATTAAATAACTCCCAAGTAGTACTTAAGTACTATTTGGGAGCTAGTTCTGATTCCATATATGGTCAAGGGTTAACTAATATTTTCTGATCATCTTGGTAATTAAATCTCTATAAACCATACCTTACTTGAAAGGTAGTATTGTCTGTTATTGAAGATTAATTCTCTACTGCTAAATGCAGTAGAGAATTTGAATTGCTTTATTAATGATCGCTACTTATCGTCTAATTCAGTTTTTGATTGTAAAATCAAAACGATTGTTTCCTTGTTTTGCCCATTCCATGTTTGCTGGGAAATTTGCCTTTGGATCAAAATCTACAGCTGACCCATCATCAGATGAGAAGTAACCAGATCCATTATTTAAGTACTCACCTGTGCTTTTATCTCTGACAGTAATCTGACTTACAAGCTCTTGCTTAAAATGATCTGGGTCTATGATTCCCACTAATGCATAATCATCGTCAGTAGTACAAGTCTCAACATCTCCAACGCTAAAAACGTTGGTATAGAGACAATAGACTTTGTTATCTTGTTTTGCCTTGATCAAGCGAGCAGCAATTGCTGCTGACTCCCCAGGAACAACTTTGAATTTAGACAAGCCTTTAATTTCTGAATTAATATCGGGTTGATCAGTGGACCATTCAGCATATATCTGACCAGCTTGTGAGTCACTATAGTGACGCCATGCCAATACTTTAGATGTTGTGCCTACTTTAACAGACTTGAATTTGTCATTCAGATTGTTATCTAGATTAACTACATCATCACTTTCCTCATAAGGATACTCAGTGGGAGTAACATAATTAGTGTGGTCATAAAAGTTTGCTCCTGTTACAAGTTCAGCAGCAAGTGCGTTGTTATAAGCAAACGTTACTCCCAATAAGCAAAAAAAGCAGACAAGAAATAATCCACAAATTCTTTTCATGACTTTGAATTTCAATCAACAGTTGTTATTATAATTAAATTTTTTATTTTGTCAATGATTAAATTTACCTTTCTTATCGTATGTGTTTTTACACAAAATAACAGGTGCCTGTGCTATTTTTACCCGCATTTGAAGTAAAATCGGGAAATTATTTCTATGCAACCAATCCAAGTTTTTAGCTATGTACCAGCATTTCTAGTCACATACTGTTTCTGTTGAGTGAAATATAAAAGAACCCTTGATGGTTTATTGGAGTGAGTTTAGCAACGTTATCATAAAGTCTGGTACATTGCAAGGAGGAGATATAGATTTTTTCCAGGTGATTGATGAATTTCTTAGTCGGTCATAAACATGAGTCGATATCCTCATCCTTGCTAAACCACCGAGTGGAAATTTTATCCTCTCTATTCAATTTTCCAAACGCACCCCTCCTTGGCGCAAAACTTCCCAGTTGCTACCCGTCCATTTTGCAACTGTAGAAGGAATACCAGTCTTAACTAGTTTAAGAGTTTCTAATTCTTTGCCTTCGAGAGTCAGAACCTGGGGAAATCGTTCCTCCACTTCTGCCATAGCTTGTAAAGGCGGTTCCCCTGAATAGTTGGCGCTGGTAGTTGCCAAAGGACCAGTCTCAGATAAAATCGCGATCGCAATGCTCAAATCAGGTATCCGCAAACCAATTGTTGTCGGATCAGTTGGGTTCATTGCCTCCGGTACTTGAGCTGAGGCAGGTAATACTAAAGTTAAGGCTCCAGGCCAATACTGCTGAGCAACTTGCTGCCAAATCTCCAATTCGGCAGCAGTACCTTTGACAAATGACCACAAAGACTGTGGGGATGCTGCCATCAAAATTAAGGGCTTCTCTGGGGGGCGTCGCTTGGCAGCAAACACTAACTCGGAGCAATCTGGTCGTGCAGCTAAAGCTGGTACTGTATCTGTAGGAAAGCTTACCAGCTTACCTGAAAGCGCCCCAGCAACGAGAGCAGACAATGAAACTTGCGTCATTTCTCCAAGCTCCGCTCGATCACAGCAATCCCCGATAATGAATAAACACCAAAATAACCGCCCACGAACCCAAGGCAACTTTTACTGCAACTAGGATGTTGAGTAAGGGGATAACCCCACCACTAGCAAGTGCGCCTAACTCCCCGTGGGGAAATTCTACTCCCACTAGAGTTATAACCGCCAGTACAATAAAAGTTAGAACTGAAACCTTTTCCCAAGTAGCAGCATGCCAGCGCTGATAGACTGCCTGCATCCACTGCGATGATGAGGTGATTGCCACAAGACCAATCGCTGTTCCAGCCGCCACCCCAGCAGCAAAACCACCACCAGGACTAAGATGCCCCCGAATCGCCAGCTCAATACCCACCAAAGCGGCAATAGTAGCTCCCAAACGCGCTAGAACAATGGATGGTTGATCTGTAAATTGATAGATCGTGCAGAATGGCTTTTCATCTGCTAAGAGAAATTTAGCTCCCATAATCGCGATCGAAAATACCACCACTTCAAAGACGGTATCATAAAGCCGATTCCGAAAAATGATACCCGAAACCGCATTAGATACCCCAGTATCTTTTACAACTGATTCAACAATAGAGATATCTGATAAATCTGCCGCCGGATTTGGAAAAATCAGGAATTTGACGAATAGTGCTATCCCTGATGCAATGTAAACCCATTTCATTTATACTGCTCCGCAATTTCTGGTGCCTTTATATAAGTCAAGGTTGTCACTGGTGAGGCTAATTCAGTTTGCATGATCTCATAGAGGCGTTGAATTCTAGTCTTGGTGTGATAGGGTTGGCTTGGGGGTTCATACCCTAACTGCTCTTGATTATCCTGTGACCAGCTTTCATCTAGGGTACAAGTCGCATGAACTTCTTTGTCCATCAGCGCCCGGTGCAAGGCTTGCCTATCTGTATAGGGCACGAGCTCAAGCCGCATATAGTGTTTACTAAGAATTGTTTTTAAGTCATCCTTCAATTGCACAAAATGCTGTTCGGCTTTGCCATCTGCTAGAGAATCCCTATCTACCTCAATTTCCTCGTCTTTGATCACACCAAGACGCATGATTAGCGATGAACGCGCCGCCACTGCATAGAGAGTAATGGCTAGCATCGTACCCACCAAGGCTTCAGTCAAAGCAACATCGGCTGCCCCCAAAACTGCATAAACCAATGCCGCCACTGCTCCGAGTATGCCGCGAATTACCAGAGCATGGTATGGATTGACCTGAAATACCAGCATGCAGGCAGACAAAGGCAGCAGGGCAATAATGACATAGATATAGCTATCACTCATGACTACCCCCACTACTAGAACAGTAAGCCAAAACATACCCCAGCACTGTACTCCAAATTGCCAAAGAGATAATGGCGAGAATCAGCAGTGGCCATTCACTGGGCATCTTCAGGAGCAGTCCTACAATGATACTTATAGATCCAAGGGTATCTGCAACCGAAAGACTATGCAGCTTGAATAATACCGAGCGATTGCCGAGCAGGGGAAAGGTTCCCCAAAACCAGAAGAAGATGCCGACAATTATGCAAGTGTAACTAAGGGTGTTGATCATATATTACTCATTCGTTTAATTAAATGTGCTAAAAGCATAAACCCCGCATCCCCCACACTCAGAATGATCACTCCGACAACACCAATCATCCAATCGTCACGCAAGACAGATACCACGAGAATCATGATTGATGTCTTCGTGGCGATACTGGCGAATGCCAACATTTTTTGCCAAATATCATCATCTTGCCAAGCCTCATAAATGGGGATGAGCAGGGCTAGAATCATCGCAATTAAGATTAGGTTCATCGCTTTTTCCTCCGTAGAACCCGGTGTACTTCGTACCCGCCATCTTTGTGGTATTTCAAAACAATAGTTTTGGGCGTAAAAGTGATCAGGAATATATCCAGGAATATCAGTCCAGGAGTCCTTTGAGGCTTGACTCTTTCCATGATCACATCTTCGTATTTATGGGGACGGAGCATGATTTCAAATGCCTCAATATATGCTTGAGGAATTGCCACTATCACCTCACCGAGTACACGCAGCCAATCCTTTAATGCTTCCGGGGTTTTGGGGCGTCCCGGTAATAGGAGTGCGACACCTACGCCAATGATAATATTTGCCACACTCAAATTAGCAGTGAGCAAAAACCAGATAACCAGTCGTAAGATCAGATTTAGATGCCCAATCATGCAAACACCATCCAGAAGAGTAGGATTAACATCAAACTCATCACGCCGATCAGATGTTCAAATTCCTCAATGACACGGGGTAGTTTGAGTACAGATTTTTTAAAAATCAAAAAATATGCTAACCATCCAAGACCAATAGTTGCCAAGGGTTTGGCAATATTGGGAACTTTATATGCCTCGTAATAAAAACCATTAGCGGCAATCAGCCCACCGAGCAACAGTATCATTGCCAACCAGAAACCAGGCTTTACTTTCTCTGGGCTCCCATCTCCATGGGGCAGAAAGATGAATTTGGCAAAGGATACTGCTGTTCCTAGAGCTGCAACATTCATGCCGATAACTTGCCAGGGCAGTAGATTCTTAATCGTCAATACCTTTGCCCCAAAGCCAGATAATAAAGGAAAGCCGGAAATTGAGAAGCTAGCCATGGCTAGAGCAATCCAAATTGGGGTATTAATTGGCTTATATTGCAGTTCCTTGAGGTTGCGGCTAGGCAAAACACCAGCGATCAAAAAGAGCGTCGATTTAACCAGGCCATGGGTTAGTGCATAAAAGCCCCCCACCTCAGGTGCGGCGAGGATGAAGCCTAACTGCGAAATCGTATGAAAAGCCAACATACGCTTGGTATCTTTTTCAAAGACGGCATAGCCTACTCCCAAAAGCGCTGTCCCTACTCCAAATATCCTGACGATGGGGTCAATCTCCTCGATAATTAGAGCACAACGTACTAGGGGAAAGACACCAGTTTTGACTACAACCCCCGATAGCAATGCCGATACTGGCGTCTCCGATTCGGAGTGAGTCAACGGTAACCACAACCCTGAGACAAATATTCCCCCCTTTACTAACAGTCCCAGAAAGATCAGGGCAAGGGCTTCCGGAGGTGCTTTGCCTAACCCTTCAAAAGCAAAGGAATGATTTGCCTGATAGACTAAAACCGCGCCAACTAAATAAAACAGCATTGCCGTGTTGCTGACAAACAGATAGCGCAAAGCAACCCAAATTGAGCGGTCAGTTCGGGGATAGGCAATTAAAAGAAAGGCGGCAATACTAATTACCTCTAATGCCACATATAAACTGATGAAATCTGCACAGATAAACGCGGCATTGACGCTGCCATGTAAAATGATCGTCTGCGTATAAAAAAAAGCTGTCTTACCACTTTGCCAACAGTAGAAGACAACTGCTGCCGTTACCAGCGCATTGGTCAAGATAAAAAAGCCACTCAACTGATCAGCTACTAAGGTGACACCGAAATTATCCAGTAGCTGCAGTTTTAATGGCGATGGTTCGAGAAATAGCTGTGAGGCATATCCCGCCGAAGCAATAGCAATGGCTAGTGCAAGGTATCGGTCAACTTTGGGGAGTAGATAAATGCTGAATCCCACAAATAGCGGTAGTGCAATCCAGGCGATCGTAATGGTACTCATGGCGTATTATTTTTCTCGATCTGGTTACTTTCCAGGGTTGGATTGTCCCGTGCTAACTTCATCACACCTACTAGCATTAGGGCCTGAATCGAAAAGCCAATTACAATCGCTGTCAAAATAACCGCCTGGGGAACCGGATCGGAGTAAGTCCTATTTTCGAGATTTGAAACAATGGGTGTGAACAAGCCATCTCGTGATGCAACTAGCACGTAATAGGCAATAACCCCCGTACTCATAACATCCATAGAGATGATCTTCATAACCAAGTTCTTTTTAAGGATGATTCCTAAAAATCCACACAAGATTGTGGCAAATATGAATGCTTCTAACACGGTAATTGCCTGTTGGGTAAAAGTAGGTCGTAATTTTTTTTAAATTAAAGATACTGTTTAACGGTGCTAAAACATATATAGCACGCTTTAATAGTGCCATGGGCTATTGACACTATTGAAAAGTGCCATGGCAAACTATAGACTAATACCACACCAACTTTTTGGTTTGAGCTTGGGATTGGGTAGAAAAAAACTGCAAAATAGCGGATGAGAGAATCGACTCATGGCAAATCAATGGTTAACTTCAGCGCAGATTCGCCAACGACTCAAGGCGTGCCCCAGGAAAGTTTTTACACTTGGAATCGGGATGCTAAACAAGTGAATCTTTTAGATCTATCAGCACCGTTTGAATTGGTTGGGCGGCAAGCGCAATTCCAGCGAATTACCCAAGTTTTAGCCCGTGATGGTAACCTGCTAATTGTGGGAGTGCCGGGAAGTGGACGGCGGACTTTAGTAAGGCGGGCGGCAGGGGAAGTTGGAGTTAAAATCCTAGAGGTGGACTGCATCAGGGTTACTGATGGTCAACGCTTCGTGCAACTGCTGTGCGAGAGCATAGACCAGGCGTTTCCAAGTTCAACTGCTCAAACTTTAATGGGAGAGTGGATTGAAGGCAAGGTGGCTGAATTATTTGTCCTCAATGATGAAGGAAGCAGCAAACAGCGACTCAAAACTGTTCGGACACAGAGCCAAGAGCAGCAATGGAAGGCTTTTGAGGGATTACTAGCTCTTCTGCAAAGGTTAGCAGAATCTTCGGGTGAACGGGTGGTGTTGATTTTGGAAAGCTTCCCCCACATCCGCTCTTGGGACCGCCATGGGGTATGGGAAACATTGTTGAGGAAAGAGATCGAGTGTCAGACTCAGGTAAGTTATGTACTGGTGGCAACAATTGCAGAAGCCAGTATTTATCCTCAGGAACCGGGCAATAATTTAGAAATCGTGCATCTGGCTCCCTTAGCTGACGATGTTGTTGCCGCTTGGGTAACCGAAGTCTTGCATACTGAAGGGCTGAAGTTCGATCTGCGATCGCCAGCGCTGGAAATCTTTGTCAAGGCGGTGCAGGGACACTTCGGTGATGCTTCGGCACTGGTGCGACGCCTAAAGTCGGTCCGAGTTTCTGACGGGCTAATTCGTGATTGGCATGTTCAGCAGGCAATCAAAGAACTGCTAGCTGACTTATCAATGGTCTTTGAGTCATTACTGATGCTGCTTCCAGCCAATCAGGCGCATCTGTTGGAGTCCCTGGCGTTAGACCCTACCGACAAGCCGCAAAGTCGAGGCTACATTCACAAACATTGCCTATCGAGGGGGGGTTCTCTCCAAGGTGCGATCGCAGGTTTACAGCACAAAGGCTTGATTTATGGTTCTGAACAAGGCTACAGATTGGCTCTGCCTTTGTTTGCTTTGTGGCTTCGTCAACGCCTGAGTTGATACCGAACTGTTCAGGAGCGATCGCCTTTGAGAATCGTACAAGATGTGAGGTGACTCAATGCTATATTTTGCATATCAGCACCTATCTGTGAAAGTAGCATTATGACTGAAGAACTAATTGATCTGAGAACTAGCATCTTAGAAAGACGCTATGCAGATGCTTTAGCGATTGTGGATGAGTTAGAGGGGATGAGTAAACAAGCAATCCTCCGTAATATAGAATCTTTTCTAGTCAGAATGTTAGTTCACTTAATTAAAAACCAAATTGAGCAGCGTTTAACTAATTCTTGGGTGGCTTCAATTTCAGATTCTCTCCGACAAATTCAAAAATTAAATCTCAAAGAGAATAAAAAGTCTTACTACATCAAACAAGATGAATGGGAGTCTTTTGTAGAAGAGGCAATTGAGGCAGCAATTCGTCCAGCAAGTGTGGACGTTTTGGATGGTGTTTATAATTCTTTTCAACTTTCAGAGTTGGTGGATAGAACAGAGATAATTACGAATGCTCATAGATTTCTAGATTTAACCTATGAGCATTCGGCAAAGATGTTGCCAGCAATTATTGATGAGAATTTAGTTCAGCTACCAGGTGGGGAAGATTGGAAAATGGGTAGGCGGTGAAAAAGGTAGAAATTTATAAATAGCGGAAACATTACTCTCTAAAACTTTTGTTTGACAATAGACAAATTTATAATGGTAGATGGAATGGCTTTATTAGTAAGCTAGATTTAGAATTGCTTCTTCTTTCGGAAATGCGACACTAATGCTAACTCATAATCACAAAATCACGCTGAGCACAAAATATTTCTATTTCTTTTTATCTTGTTTCTTCTGCTTTTTTTTTCGTTGTCTTTCTTCTTGAAGTATTTTCTTGTCCTCACGTATTGTAGTGTCAGTGGCTGCGGCGAAGCATAAGAGCAATGATGGTTGACTCTCAGTTTCAGAATCAGACTGAACGAGCTTTGCATCTATAATCTCTTGACCTCGACTCACTGCATCTTTTAAGAAATGACCAATTTCTTGCTTATTATGACTCTTCCACAAATCACTAGCAGTAATCTTTCCTGCTAAGAGAAAAACCATAAGATTCTGGGTAAACTTTAGAGTGAAAGCACCATTACTATCAGTTTTTATGCATTTTATGAATGCTCTAGGACAAGCTTCAATAGGTTTCCTCAGATAATTAAGTGTACTAAACTCTAACCTTACACGTGATTGATCTATCGATTTAGGATCTATCTGTACAAATCCAACATTAACTATTTGTTGATTTAGTTGTGCAGCTAAACGCAAATGATGACCTATGGTCTCTTTAAGACTTGGACAAGCATTACTGCCTGAGCTTTTATCATCCCAAACCTCAGCAGGGGTAATATCTCCTGCTAGGAACCGAACGACGAGAGTGCAGGGAATCTCTATATCAAAAGAAAAATCTGATCCAGGGCTAAAAACAAAACTACCTTTCCGTTCCCTATATCTGTACAAAGCTATAGAAATATCCTGTGGTTGTGGGATCTCCCAGCTTTGATGACCAGATCCATATTCAACCTGATTGAGATTTATTTGATTAAGAAAATGTTCCTGTTTTACGGTTAGCTCCACATCAGGATGAGGATTTTTTATAACAAGAGGTTTACCGGCTCGTTTTTTCAATTCATAATCAAACGGTAAATTAGAATATCTATTTTTAATAGTAGGGAAAACGCTCTATATCAGTTTCTTGTTTATGGTTGCGAGGGGTAAGATATGCAACTTCTACCCAAAATGGATCACACTGATCAAGCGTCAAGCAAATATCAGGAACTCCTTGTTGCTCTCCTTCAGGCTGAATTAGAGATGAAATGTCTGGAGTTGCTTCTTTTTGCTGATAATGACTTGAAATAACGGCAGAAGCTGTTGCATGTAGCACAATGAGTTCCCATAAGTGAGATTTAGTCTGTTCATGTTCTCCTCTAAGATGACATCGAAGTGTATGTAATTCTGTGCGTAGCCACATCTCACACTGAGACAGTAAAAATTCTGCTTGGTATTCGTTAATCACTACTTCAACTTCTTCTATTGGGCTGTGTTGCGATGGCAAGGGCAACGGATACCGTCTTTAACTGAGTTGCCTGTATAGCAATGGCAATTTCCAACAAAATTCGTCAGCAGGTTTGTGCAGCAGCCAATTATCGCTGCCAATACTGCAAGACATCATCCAAGTTAACAGGCATGCCATTGGTCATGGATCATATTCTGCCCCAAGTTGCAGGTGGCAGTGATGAACCTGAAAACTTAGCAGCAGCTTGCTATCGTTGTAATTGAAGCACGCGCACTGTGGATTGAAAGCAACTGGCATCCGCCTACCTAAAAACTTCACAAACAGCGATCGCACTGCCTCTCTATAACATAAAACAGACGTAATCGATCTCATAAGAAGAATCAATTTATAAATTTTTAATTAAATACAAAATATAGACAAAGACACGGTACAATCTATTTTATAGACTTAATGTAATTGAATTTATCAAATACATAGATTAAAGTCTATGAATCGAAGCTGACTTCAAAGCTTCTTGAAAATTTTCTTTAGAATTCCTTTAGAATTCAACTAAACCTCCGACGAGATTTATTCCTTAATCTCGCTTTCACTTTTAGTTATTACCAGGTTAAACAACCCATATTTCAATAGTTACACGTTTATGCGAGTATTCAATCGTATCCATTTTCGCAACCTGCGTGGTGACATCTTTGGCGGTGTCACTGCCGCAGTCATTGCCCTACCGATGGCCCTTGCCTTCGGTGTTGCCTCTGGTGCTGGAGCCGGTGCTGGCCTTTGGGGAGCAGTTTTAGTTGGTTTATTTGCAGCGCTTTTCGGCGGCACCCCAACTTTGATTTCTGAGCCTACTGGTCCGATGACTGTAGTGATGACGGCAGTCATTGCCAACCTAACAGCTTCTAACCCAGACAACGGGCTAGCCATGGCTTTTACCGTGGTCATGATGGCTGGGATATTGCAAATCATTTTTGGCTCATTGCGGCTAGGTAAATACGTTACCCTGATGCCCTACACGGTGATTTCCGGTTTCATGTCCGGGATTGGCATAATTCTGATTATCCTTCAGTTGGGTCCTTTTCTAGGACAGGCTAGTCCTAAGGGTGGCGTACTCGGTACAGTTCAAAACCTGCCTCAGCTTCTAACTAATCTCAATCCGGCTGAAACGGCTTTAGGAGCTTTGACGTTGGCTATTCTCTTTTTAATGCCATCCAAATTAAAGCGACTAGTGCCCCCACAGTTAGTAGCTCTAATTGTAGGAACAATAATTTCACTAGTCCTGTTCTCAGAACTAGATATCCGACGGATTGGGGCAATTTCAGCAGGTTTGCCAAGTTTACAGCTGCCAACCTTTAGTCCAGACCAGCTGCAGTTGATGTTCGTCGATGCTGCGGTTTTGGGCATGCTGGGCTGCATTGATGCCCTACTCACCTCTGTAGTTGCCGACAGCCTGACTCGCACCGAACACGATTCTAACAAGGAGTTAATTGGTCAAGGTCTCGGCAACCTCGCTTCTGGCTTGTTTGGCGGGATAGCTGGTGCAGGTGCAACTATGGGAACAGTAGTCAATATCCAGGCTGGGGGGCGCACGGCGCTATCTGGCTTAACCCGTGCTCTGATTTTGCTGATCGTGATTTTGGGAGCTAGCTCCCTAACCGCAACAATTCCTATGGCTGTTTTGGCAGGTATTGCTCTTAAGGTGGGGATTAACATTATTGACTGGGGCTTTGTGAAACGCGCTCACAAAGTTTCGTGGAAGACAGCCTTGATTATGTACGGGGTAATTTTCCTGACTGTTTTTGTTGACCTGATTACTGCTGTTGGGATTGGAGTTTTCGTTGCCAATATCTTGACAATTGATAGTTTGAGTGAACTTCGGTCTCAGGATGTTAAGACAATTACCGATGCTGATGATGAAATCATCCTCAATGAAGAAGAGAAACAGCTTCTCGCCGAAGCGGAAGGTCGTGTCTTGCTGTTCTACTTAAGTGGTCCAATGATCTTTGGTGTGGCTAAAGCGATCGCACGAGAACACACAGCAATGGAAGATCATAATGTCTTGATTGTAGACTTAAGTGATGTGCCAAAGTTGGGTGTGACCTCGTCTCTGGCACTGGAAAATGCCATCAAGGAAGCCTGTGAGAAGGGTCGCCAAGTGTTCATTGTCGGTGCAACTGGTAGTATCAAGCGGAGACTACAACGCTTTGGCATTTTGGATCTTATCCCAACAAATAACCTACTGATGGATCGTCTACAGGCTCTCAAGCAGGCAGTTGCTTTGGTAAAGGCAGAAAACTTCGAGCTGAAAGCTTCTGATTCCTTAGTTAGTAAATAATGCGGCCTCTAGCAAAGGCGCTACCCTAGCCTTGGGCACGCTTCCCTAACGCCTTTGGCGTTGCCCTTTGGGCAATCGCAAAACGTTCGATTCCTGCTAAATCTGGTAGTATCTGGATTTGGCAGTAACTGCCTTGTTGCTGCAATAGCTCCGTCACAGCTGTAGCTTGTCCCGCCATTATCTCAATTAGCCAGACGCCCCCTGGGCGTAGATAATCACCAGATGTGGCGATTAGCTCTCGGATACAGTCCAAACCATCACTACCGCCGTCAAGGGCAAGATGAGGTTCATGGCAGTAAACTTCTGGCTGTAATTGTGACAATAAACCACTAGGTATATAAGGTGGATTAGCGACCATACCATTGAGCTGACCTTTAAGATGCTCAAGAGGTTCCCACCAAAAACCTTGGTAAAACTTAATCCTCTCCGCCAAGCCTAACTTTTGAGCATTCTGTTGGGCAATAGCTAGGGCAGGGGCACTGCAATCAACAGCGTGAATAATCGCGCTAGGCTCAGCCTCTGCAAGCCCCAGAGCAATCGCACCACTACCAGTACCCAAATCTGCCCATTGCCTAGGTCCCAGCTCAGGCGTAGGGATATTTCTGATGGTTTCTATAGCTAAATCAATCAGGCACTCTGTTTCTGGACGAGGAATAAGTACTGCACTCGAAACTCTCAGAGAAAAATGACGCCAATGAGCCACCCCAGCCAAATATTGAACTGGGCATCGCTCACGGAGACGATGCTGCCACAGTTGGGATAACACAGGCAAAGAATACCGTAATTTAATTTGTTCTCGCGCTTTGAACAACCCTAAACGCAATGCCAAAGGGTCTATTCCTGCCAATTCCTGTAGCAGCCAGTCTACTTCCTTGCTGGGCACACCAGCAGTGGTTGCCATCTTTAGGGCATCTAAGCGCCACTGCCAGAGTTCTTGTCCCGATACTAATGACCAAGCTAAAGAATTTTGAGTTAATGACCCATCTTTAGTTTCAGAACTTCCCAAGATTGAAATCCTTGCCTTAAGGGTTGTTAGTAATCGATTTTAAGGGAACTCCAAGAAATAAATTATCCAATTTACTTGGAAATATCACCATTAGAATCTTCTCCCCATCCCCCCATCCCCCCCTCTCCTCGATGGGATATTTTTTTATTTGGAAGTCCCTAATTTTGGGGCGTATTTGTAGCAGGAACTTGAGGAGTACCTTGTCTAGAAGAATTTTGGAGACTTTGTATAAAGCTTATAGATTCCTGCGATGGAACCAGTACGATGTTATTGAGCTGTTTGTTATCGCTGGTCTCCAAGGTATCAATAACGTTTTCAAGAGGCACAACCTCCATAGTAACAGAGTCAGCAATGTTAGGATTTTGTCTCTTGAAGTTTTCCACCATTGCCTCCAATTGCCCTTGATCAAAAAAGAAAGGTATTACTTGTGTACCATCCTGCTGTTTAACGGTTAAGTATCCCTTTTCTGGGCCGCCCTTAGCATAGAATAGTGGCACACCCTGAAATTGCTGCTGAGGCTGACCATTTTTCACCAGCAGTTGCTGTGCCAACTGTACTTGTTGCTGCCTTGGTACGAAGGCAAAATCGAGAGCCTCTGAACCATTGGCTGATTGTTTTTCATTCTTTTGATCGAGTTGGTATATATCGCTCAAAGACACAGCCTGCACTACAACTTGATTACCTAAATCAGGTTTGTCTTGCTTTAAGCGTTCCACAAAGGCTTGGGCATCCTGCGGCGAGATAAACACTCCTGCTACTGCCTGTTGGGTTTCTTCTTGCCCTGGCTTGGGTACAGAGGCAACTAGAGGTGAGCCATTACCATCAGTAACTGTAAATACAGGTACAGGCTGGAGCATGGTTATAACTTCTGTCTCTGTCAATGCCAATGCTCGTAAATTTGAACTCAAGAAGGAGCTAACAAGAGTACTCCCGACTAAACCTAATGTTGCGCCCCAGCGAACTAATGATTTCATCAAAATTACCTCAGACGTTTAACTTTGAAATAGCCTGTAAACACTAGAATACCGCTCTCACCTCGATCTAAGACATATCTAAAACCTATGGTAAACCTATTGAAAGCTTAAATTAGGCTAGAGTGAAAAGGAATTCAAGAGAGTACTTGCTTGTAGATTGTAATTTCCCAGACCCTGTGAAACTTAGAATAGTTCCAACTTTAGTACCTCGAAGGAAATTCTAGAAACCAGGCGCGGGTGCTAGAAGCTCAGAATCTCATTACAGGAAGTTTCGGAGACATCACTATAGGTAACTACTCCTCAAGTCTCAAGAAAGATTGCCCAATTCCTAGGACTAGCAATTAGCGATCGGGATGACAGGATTTGAACCTGCGACATCCTGCTCCCAAAGCAGGCGCGCTACCAAGCTGCGCTACATCCCGTTTTCTCTAAATTAGATCAATTCACAATAGAGATTCCACTCTAACTTGTTTTTTACAAAATATCAAGCAAAGCCCACGTCTTTTTAAGCGTGGGACGAGTGCACAAGGACTTTAAAGTCCGCGTAATTGTTCAAACTTAGGGAACTTCAAGAAATAAATTATCCAATTTACTTGGAAATATGACCTAAAGAATCTTCTCCCCGAGCCATCTCCCCATCTCCCCATCTCCCCATCCCCCCATCTCCCCATCTCCCCATCTCCCCATCCCCCCCCTCTCCGTCGATGGGATATTTTTTTATTTGGAAGTCCCTTAATCTGGGTACCAGAACATGCCTTTGATTCCTTCTGGATCACTCATAAATCCCATTCTCCGATAAAAATTTACTACTTGAGGGTCGGCAAATAAGGTGATATTACTTATATCGTCGCTGCGCAGTTGCTTGATCACATACCTCATCAGTGCCTTACCCAGTCCCTTACTCTGGAACTCCGGGTGTACTACCACATCCCAGATTGTGGCATTAAAAGCATGATCAGAAGTAGCGCGGGCAAAACCAATTAAGCGACTAGAATTGCCTCGCTGCTGCCACATAGAAGCGACAAGGAAGCTGTGTTCAATTGCTTTTTTGACTTTGCGCATTGGACGCCGCGACCAACCAACAGCATCACAGAGATCTTCTAATTCGTAAAGGTCAATTTCCCGATCCGTACTAAAAAATATACGAGAACTACTGCCTGTGCGAGAACTTGCAGCTCCGATGGCATCCGCTTCAAACTGCGTCTGCGTAGAGGCAGTGTCAGAACTGCTAAAAAAGCTTTTCCAAAAACCCATGCAGGTGCGGCTGTGGCATATTCATAACTCCATTCCCAATATCCGGCAATTCTTCCTCTCCCGATGGGAAGAGGTTTGCTGCTGGTAAAGAGATTGGACTTTGTGCAATCGATAATAACACAATGTGATTGTGTATCTCCCCATCCTAAACTGAACAGGAACTATGGCGATAATAACAAATTAGTTACCCATGAGCTTTTGTTCGCAGCCGAGGATTAAAATTTATTTTCCCATCTGCGTGCCAGAAGCCTCTATGTCGAGTTAGGCACCATAGGCGATTGCTCATAACTTAAGAATGGCTGCTGTTTGGAAATCATTTAAGCTAGAAGTCCTGAAGCGCTTGAACCGGGCGTTTCCTGATTTTTATGAGCAGTTTGTCAGTAGTGAAATTCAACTACAAAATCTCAATCTTGCTTACCAGCTTTACAAAACTAAATGTGCAGTGATCGAGATCAAGCCATCTGGCTCTAAAAGTGTCCTGCATTTTGCTTACCGCAACCAATCTTTCCTGCTCAGTGACATTTTTGGGGTTCTGGCTGCTTATGGACTGACTATCCATAGTCTCAGTCTCCATGGTCAAATCAGACCACCGATGCTGGTATTTATTAAACTAGTTATTTCTCGCGGTAATCGGGTACTGACTCAAAAAATAGCAGAAAATGTGTGCCGTGCCCTTCAGGAAACTTTAACAGGGCGTTTTGAAGTCGAAGAAATGCTGGCAGTTGAATTTAATCTCAACGCTGGTTTGGAGGAGGTAGAAACAGAATTCCACATCGATCCGGTTTTCCATCTACCGGCGCTGTTGATTGAGGCAGACAACCAACCTGGCTTACTTTACAAAGTGATGTACGCTATCTGGCAAGAGGATTTACTGGTAGTTAATGCCAACTTGCTGGTGTGGCGCGGACGAACCAGACTAATTCTCTACTTGTTGGGTCCCAATGAGAACCTAATCCCTGAATATCTGGGTCAAAAAATTGCCGAGAGTGTGCGGCTAAGATTACTAGGTCGTCGAGGTTAGAGGTTTTGTAATGGCTAGGACTTGTTTTCCCACCCAAAATTTAACCTCAATTGTAGGCTACAGTGAGAAGTGAGACCCAACCTACCAGTGAGGTAACCAAACAGACCCTAGACCCCAGTCCCCCTGATCAGGTATGATCAAATTATGCCAATTATCGATATTCTGGGGGCTAAGCACGCCTACGAATTAACGCCTCCCACTTCATCACCCCATCCTGTGCTGGTTTTCATTCACGGCTGGCTTCTAAGCCGAAGCTATTGGCAACCTCTGATTGAGAGATTGGCAGCAGATTATCAGTGCCTGATTTATGACTTGCGTGGATTTGGTGATTCCCAGCCCCAAATCAAGCCAAGACAGAGAAGACTCTCAAAGTTTAGTGACGAAATACCAGATACTACTGCTGCTAAGCAACCTCAAGACCACTACACTTTAGCTGCCTATGCCAAAGACTTGGGAATTTTAGTGCGTAAACTCGGAATCAATCAGGCTTGGGTCATTGGTCACTCCCTAGGCGGTAGTATAGCTCTTTGGGGTGCATCTTTGCTACCTGAGCAAGTTGTAGGCGTCATCTGTCTCAATGCTGGTGGTGGTATTTACCTTAAAGAAGAATTCGAGCGCTTTCGGGCTGCTGGAGAGCAGTTGCTGAAACTGCGCCCACGTTGGCTTTGCTACGTCCCTTGGCTGGAATTGCTGTTTGTGCGAGCGCAGGTGTCACGCCCGATTGCACGTCGTTGGGGACGCCAGCGATTAATTGATTTTGTTGCTGCAGATCCTGAAGCAGCGCTTAGAGTTTTACTTGATTCTACCACTGAAGCTGAAGTTCACCGCTTACCTCAAGTGGTTTCCCAACTCCAACAGCCCGTTTATTTCTTTGCTGGTAGTGATGATAAGGTAATTGAGCCCAAGTATGTACACCATCTTGCTAGTTTTCACCAACTATTTCAAGGTTGTGGGCACAACGTGATTGAAATTCCTGGCTGTGGACACATGGCAATGGTGGAGAAGCCGGACACAGTTGAAGATAACATCCGTAAGATTATCGCTAATTATCTCTGAATCTAGCGTTTCTCAAATTGATGAGATACAATCGCCAGGGTTTTAGGGAAAAGGTATAGCGCTACTGCGCCGTGTTTTCGCGTTTCGGTATCTCTCAATTGACAACTATGTGGAGGCGCGGCATTCGGCGAGTGCGCGTCGCCTGGGGTTTCCCCAGGCGTTTATGTCGCACGTCTCGTCGCGCTCAAGCGAGAGTCTCCTGCCGCGAATACAGATGAGAATTTCTATAGCATGCCCAAGAACATGCCGCGACAAGATCCCCGAGACTATCAAATTTTATTTCTCTCACTCTTCCTAGTCTTAGGCATCGGCACAAGAGACTGGACACTAAGACCTGAGTTAATTCTAGTAGTTTTGGCAACCTGTATGCTGACTCAGTGGATAGCAATATCACTGACTAGGCTCAAGTACAAAAATT
Source organism: Symploca sp. SIO2E9 (assembly GCA_010692645.1). GTDB lineage: Bacteria > Cyanobacteriota > Cyanobacteriia > Cyanobacteriales > Coleofasciculaceae > SIO3C6. The sequence goes on along the minus strand of JAAHGS010000007.1, from coordinate 4,124 downwards.
CTTCCCCTACCTCCTTAGTCAATACCTTCAAATTTTCTTCCCTCAAGAGCGCAATAATTACTGGTTTGAGCTTGTGTCTACTGCTGAGGGCTGATCACTACACCACAATGATCATGGCAGGTTCCCTGGGGATTTTGAGCAAATTTCTATTTCAAGCTGGTAATAAGCATTTTTTTAATCCTGCTAATTTCGGTATAGTTTTAGTTCTCATGCTCAGAGATGATGCTTGGGTTTCCCCTGGGCAATGGGGGGATAGTGGCTGGTATGCATTGTTGTTTGCAGGCACTGGCGCTATGGTGTTAAAACGAGTAGGTCGCTGGGATACAACTGCTGCTTTTTTAGGTGCCTACGCTTTCTTAGAAGCAATGCGCAATTTTTGGCTAGGCTGGACATGGGATGTTTTTTGCCATCGATTGATGAGTGGGTCATTGTTATTGTTTGCTCTATTTATGCTCACAGATCCACGCTCAATTCCTAATGCTAGAAATGGTCGTTTAATTTGGGCTGGGTGTATTGCCGTATTAACTTTTATCCTGCGCAATCAGTTCTTCGTTGCTACAGCTGTTTTTTGGGCTTTATTTCTTCTAGCTCCTTTGACTTTATTGTTAGATTTTATTTGGTCATCTCCTAGATTTTCTTGGAGTGAAGAAGCTGATCAACATACTGTAAACTCTGTCGAAAATGTATCACTTGAGGCTAATTAGAATAAATAGTTCAGGAACTGAAATTTAGCTAGTTTAAGGAGATTACGATGAAATTATGGCGTATTTTTATAACTTTGGTGCTGACTGCTGTAGCAGTTATTAGCTTTACCCCTATCGCTTGGGCATTTTGCGGTTTCTATGTTGCCAAAGCTGATACTAAACTTTATAATCAAGCTTCTCAGGTAGTAATTGCCCGTGATGGCGATCGCACTGTGTTAACTATGGCAAATGACTATCAAGGTGATGTCGAAGATTTTGCCTTAGTTGTCCCTGTACCTGTAGTGCTTGAACAAGAACAGGTTAATGTTGGTGAACCTCAGATTATTGAAAGACTTGATTCTTTTAGTGCGCCTCGACTGGTGGAGTATTTTGACTCAGACCCTTGTCAAGACAGATCCGGTTTACGACTAGAATCTGTAGCAGCACCAAATGATTTTGAGGGCAAAACTCGGGGTAGCGCAGATAGTTTGGGTGTTACTGTCGAGGAGCGCTTCACTGTAGGAGAATATGATATTGTTGTTCTCAGTGCCAGGGAATCTAAAGGTTTAGAAACTTGGCTTAGAGGTAATGGCTACCGGATTCCAAGGGGAGCAAATCAGCTACTTAAGCCCTACATTCGGCAAAAGATGAAATTCTTTGTTGCCAAGGTTAATCTCAAAGAATTTGAAGCCTCTGGTTACCAATTTTTGCGACCAATTCAGATGGCTTACGAATCTCCTAGATTCATGCTGCCAATTCGTTTGGGCATGATCAATGCCACAACTGAGCAGGACTTATTTGTATATTTATTATCACCCCAAGGTCAAGGGGAGATTACTAATTACCGCACGGTGAAGATTCCTTCAGATACTGAGTTGCCAGTATTTATTAAAAATGAGTTTGAGGATTTCTACAAGGCAATGTTCCAAACCTCCTATGAGCGTGAAAACAAGAAGGTTGCCTTTCTCGAATATGCCTGGGATATGGGTAGTTGTGACCCTTGCTCTGCCCAACCACTGAATCCAGAAGAGCTGCGTCAGGCTGGTGTTTTTTGGTTAAATCCGTCAAGAGGCAATAATGTTTTTATTACCCGTTTTCATGTTCGTTATAGCCGTGATCAGTTCCCAGAAGATTTGATGTTCCAAGAAACTTCAAATCGTCAATTATTCCAGGGTCGATATGTATTACGCCATCCCTATCAAGGGCAGATGAATTGTCCTGCTGGTAGGGAATATAAGCGCTCTTTAAATCAAAGATTGGAAAGAGAGGTTCAGACTTTAGCCAGGTTAACTCGATGGAATATTAAGGAAATACGCCAGAAAGCTAATCTCCCTCAAGGGAGGGGAGTTCGTTGGTGGCGGGAGCTTTGGCGATGAATGAGTAATAAGTGATAACAAACAAAAATATTACTTATTACTTATTACTTATTACTTATTACTTAATTACCGTACTTTCAGAGTCCGCAAACGATTAAGAGCCGCCGCAAACTCAAAGCGACGGAATTTCACTAAATTACCTTCAGGAAAACTAGTCAGAATATCTAAACCTAATAATTCAAGGTCTCCCATCACTCGTTCTAAAATTTCTGGGATGGTATTATGCTCATTGATATATTGATTCTTAGCATAAACAATAGCAGAAGCGATCGCACGTAATTGTCCTGCCTCTACAATCTGCTCGACAGCACCCAAATCAATATCCTCACTGCCAAATACCACTTGATCCACATTTCGGACTTTCAACTTCACATCTCGCTTACCACGACTGGGATCAATACTTTCTGCCAAAGGCACACGGGGTGTAATACTGCCAAAATGTTTGCCGCCTTCGGGAGTGCGTTCAATCCGATATTGTTGTGCAATTTCCTGGGCTTTCTCAGTTAAGTCTTTAGGCTGGAAATTTTCCATGGCAATTACATTATCTGCCACATCAAAATAATCGCCACTGCCTCCCATTACTAAGATAGTTGAGACACCGTAATCTGTATATAATTGCCTTACCTTATCGATAAACGGTGTAATTGGTTCTTTATCCTTAGCAATCAACTGCTGCATACGGCGATCGCGAATCATAAAATTAGTAGCAGCAGTGTCTTCATCCACTAACAATAACTGGGCATCAGCTTCGAGTGCTTCAATAATATTTGCTGCTTGCGAGGTACTACCACTAGCATTAGGTGTAGAGAAATTAGTTGTAGAGCGGCCTTGAGGTAACTGATTAATGAAAGGGGAAATATCAACACCAGCAATACTGCGCCCATCCTCAGCTCTAATTTTGAAAGCAGCAGGATTAGTTACCACTAATTCACGCCCATCTCCAGGAATATGATTGTAAACGCCTACCTCAATCGCCCTGAGTAAAGTCGATTTGCCGTGATAACCACCACCGACAATTAAACTAACGCCAACAGGAATACCCATGCCCTTAATTAATCCCCGGTTGGGACAATTGAATTCAACTTGCAATTGGGTTGGAGATTGGAAAGCAACAGCTTCCTCAACTAAAGGTCGATCATCAACACCGCTGCGTCGAGGTAGAATCGAGCCATTGGCAATAAAAGCAACTAAACCTCGTTGGGCTAATTGTTGGCGTAGCCAATCGGCATCTTCGATGGTTTCCACCTGCCACTGTATTTGTTTGTGATTGAGAGATTGATATTTGAGGGCTTTGTCAACAAGTTTTGGGATATCTTCACATAGCATCTCAGCCGCCTGATAACCAGAGATGCGACGCCCGCGAGCAGGTAATCCAACCACCAAACGCGCTTCAACAAATTCATCCTTAATCAAGATTGAAGTGCGCTCTAGTACAGATTGTCCAATTTGAGTAATTGCAATCAAACCACTATTGCCAGTACCCCGCCGACTACTCACCTCCATGGCTGCATGATCAAGCTGACGAGTTAAATAATCTGCCAAAGCGATTTCTCGACTGCGGGTTTGATAGAGGTTACTGGGGAAATTGGCGACTACGTGCGGTAGCTGCACTCGTATCTGACTGGGACTAGCAAAGGGGTCTCCCTGAACTCGGTCAATAATCAGGGTAAAATCGGGAAACTTATAGTTTCCTTTGATATCTTTGTAAGCTCTATAACTGCTATCGTCTAATTGCAGTAGTCGCTGACGTAAATTATCTTGATTGTTCATAGTTCGTGACAGGGTTAAGAGTTATATTATTTTGCTCGATTTTTACTGCACTTGGATGGCTTAACCTAGATCCTTGGTCAAATTGGCTTCTAAATTAGGCTTTCTCAATCCCAAATTATAGGATTTACAATTTAAACAGGAGCAAAGCAACTCTCCTTCAGCAGACTCCAACAGCGAGGTTCACTATGGCTGCTCAATTAACTATTACAGAAATTGATAAGCTACATTACTGGAGTTCAAGAATGGGTAAGCACCCTGAGATGCCAGCGCAGAAGGCAAAACTGCTCAAGTGTCA
>JAAHGS010000069.1 GCA_010692645.1 Symploca sp. SIO2E9 | reverse complement strand
TTATATTTTATAATAATATGATTAGGGTTTTGTTAGCATTACTCTTTGACGGGTTAAAACCCGCCTCGCTCCACTGCCAGCCATTAAAATAGCTGGCTATATCTCGCTCGTGGTTATTTTTTTGTATAAACGTAAGGCCTTAAAAGCCCTGTTCCTTGCTAAACAAGGCTTTTTGAGTCAAGGTTGCTCTTTCAATGACGAGCTCTTGAGTTGGCGAGATTTCCACCATCTGGGAATTACTATTGAGGCAATAAATATGCCGAGAGCAACAATCGCAAATTGAGTCATCCAAGAGGCTAATTCTTCGAGAGGTACTAAGCGTCCGCAAAAGAATGATAAACTTACCATTACCGATGCCCAAAGAGCGCCCCCAGCAAAGTTGCACAGCAGAAACTGTGGGTAGGGCATTTCGGCAATTCCTGCCATCGGACCAGCAAAAATTCGCAGGAGTGCGACAAATCGACCAAAGAATACTGCCTTGGCAGCATTTTCACTAAATTCAGCTTTAACTTGACTAAGCTGCTCTTCTGTGAAACGAAACCAGCGCCCTACTTGCAGCAAAAAAGACCAACCTCCCACCTTACCAACCCAGTAACCGCAATTGTCGCCGATTACAGCACCAGCGATCGCACTGCCAAGTACGATCCAATAATTTAGTTCACCACTGCCTGCCAGGAAACCGCCTACGAGGGTAATTGTTTCCCCAGGCAAGGGAATCCCCGCGCTCTCTAGGGCAATGCCACCAAAAACAGCCCAGTATCCGTATTGCTGTGCAATTTCCTGGATAGTCTCCAGTGATAGAAGCTCAAAAGACATCCAGTCAAGCCTTTACAAAAATTCAATACTCTTCTCATCTTGGCTTGATTCAGGGAATTGTGTCAATGTAGCTGCTGTCTCGACCTCTCCTCGCGTTAAAAACAGAGGAATTCAGTATTTTTAAGTAAAAAGTTGCCAGTAATAAGCAATAAGCGTCGTGTTCTTCAGATTACTTATTACTTATTACTTATTACTTATTACTTGACTCAAGTTGGTACAAGCTCACCAGGACGTAGCTTAGCCCACTTCCCGGTTTCTTCCTTAAAGCTTTGGCAACCGACAACGTCCCATTCCATCTCCACGTAATCTTCCTTGGTACGGATATTGACATTGATGGTTGGTTCAGTAGCTTCAAAATCTGGGTTTTCCGTCAAATGAGCTTGCTGATGCTGCGTTTCCACAGCATGATATGTAGTACAGCGGTCTACGTAGTGGCAGTTAATACAAATACACATTGCCTATACTCCGAGTCCTTTCTGTTAATTTAGCTCAACCAAGATGTTTGGTGAACTACCAGGCGCTGACCTTTGGTACAACGAATGGATATTAAACTCACATACTCTGCACTCTCTCCCAAAACTTGGCCCTTCAGCCCAGAGCTGCTGCCGCCAGAAGCTTGCCTAGTGGGTGGTGCAGTTAGAGATGCCTTGTTGGGAAGGCAGGCCGAGTACCTCGATTTAGATTTTATTTTACCAGCTGAGGCGGTGAAAATAGGACGCCAGTTGGCAAAAAAATACAAGGCTGGGTTTGTAGTACTTGATGCCGAGAGGCAGATTGCTCGGGTAGTGTTCGAGCAAGCAACTGTTGATCTAGCTCTGCAAGAAGGAGATAGCCTAGAGACTGACTTAAACAGGCGGGATTTTACGATTAATGCGATCGCTTATAATCCCTACAAGAAGCAGTTCATTGACCCACTGCAAGGTATAGCGGATTTGCAAGCGCGTTTAATGCGGATGGTGTCAGTAGAAAATCTTCAAGATGACCCCTTGCGGTTGCTACGAGCTTACCGACAAGCTGCTCAGTTAAATTTTACTATTGAAGCTAATACTAAATCAGTAATGCCACTCCTGGCACCCTTACTGGCACAAGTAGCAGCAGAAAGAATAAGGACAGAATTGTCCTATCTTCTCAAGTCATCTCAAGGTACGCCCTGGTTGCAAGCAGCTTGGGAGGATGAGTTATTACCAGTATGTTTTCCTGATGTCACTGCTGAAGATCTTGCCCAAATTGTAGCGATTGATCACTGTGCGATCGCATTGACTCAAACTTGGCCCCGTCTGGGGGTAGAACTGCAAGCCCCAGTTGCCAGTAAGCTAACATCATTGCTTAGTCTAGGGAAGTTAGCGAGTTTACTACCATCACTTCCAGAGGCTGCTGAGTCACAGTTATTAAATTTAAAGTATGCTCGTGCCGAGATTCGGGCTATAGTCACTGCCCTCAAAAATTTACCTCAGTTGCGAGCTCGCGCTACTTCCGAGATGTCGTTACGGGAACAATATTTTTTCTTTCAGGATGTGGGTTCGTTTTTTCCGCTCTTGGCAGTTATGGCTGTGGCAGAGGGGATATCGATGGATACTATAGCACCTATGATTAATCGCTATCTGAACTCTGATGATCAAGTTGCTCATCCCCAATCACTAGTGACTGGTAAGGATTTAATGCAAGCATTAAGTTTACCAGCTAGTCGTCAAGTTGGTGAGTTACTGACTGAGATTCAGATTGCGCGAATTGAGGGCAAAATTGATAGTCGCGAAGCTGCTTTGGAGTTTGCTAAACAAGTAATAAGTAATAAGTAATAAGTAATAAGTAAAGAGGGAACAGGGAACGTTAGACAAGAGAGGACAAGGAGGAATGTTGATTAACCTCAATTCAGTTAAGAATGATCAGGTTAAGTCAATCTATTGTCATTCAGAAAGTCTGCAATCAAATTATTGCATTATTGTCATTATTCTAACATCCAACTCGGGTTATTAAGTAATGTTATAAGTCCCAATTTTTTTTGTTCAAAGGGTTGTCTTAACAAAAATAATCTGGTAGCTTAATACTGTTACAACTGTAACCCAGAAAAAAAGCCAGCCTGGCTAAGTTAACCACTGACAGGCTGGCTCTGGCTCCAAATTGCACAAAGGAGACAATTCAATTATGTCCTATCGAGACAGACTTAAGCCATGGGCGATTGCACGTCTATTACACAATAAGCTGCAATGGTCGATTATTGATCGCTATCGCACCAAATCAGACGCTGATGGACATCTCGACTGGTGGCGTCACCATGTCCCCGACGCCCAGTTTGAAGTTGTCTGGGATTTACCTACGGAGGATAAAGCTAAGTAATAAGTAATAAGTAATAAGTAATAAGTGACTACAAAAACATTTATTGCTTATTACTTGTTCATTGTTCATTGTATTCTCTCCTTCCTCATTTCTCCGCGTCTCCGCGTCGACCTGTCTCCGTGTCTCCCCATCTCCCCATCTCCCCATCTCCCCATCTCCCCGTCTGCTATGACTACTCTATTTCAAGCTCTCCAACCTGCTCAGAAATTACGTATCAGTATCTCTGATATCGCGAAATTGCTTAAGATTCCCCAGCAGCTGATTGTGCGTGTCGAATGCTGGGCCTATGTTGTTTTTGTACATCGCCATGATGTGGGCGGACAATTTATCAGTTATCGGAAATTAGAACAGTGGAAAAATGCTGTTGCTTGTCAGATTCAGAAATGTTCAACTATACCTCAATTGCAAAAGTTGTGGCTAGATATTATTAAAGACTGCCGCAAGTACAAAAAGCAGTATGAAACCGGAAGTCGCCAATTTTTTCGTAAAATCAGGCTCCAACGCTGGGAATTTATTCGGCAAAAACTGAGGTCAAATTCGGGCAGAATACCCTCATTTTCAGAATCTGACGAAATCTGGTAGGGACTTTGCAGTTTTATAGACCAAGTTGTTGTCGTAAAGCTTCTGGCATATTCTCTACTTTTTCTAAGCCTTTGACATTTTTCCAACTAGTCCTTTGACTACAAGAGATATCTTCAAGGTTAGCACCACTGAGGTTAGCACCACTGAGGTTGGCTCCACTGAGGTTGGATAATTTGAGGTTAGCACCACTGAGATTAGCACCGCTGAGGTTGGCTTCACTGAGGTTGGCTCCATCAAGATGTGATAATCTGAGGTCAGCATTGCTGAGATTAGCGCCGCTGAGGTTGGCTTTACTGAGTTTTGCTCTGATCAGCAAGGCTTCACTAAGGTTGGCTACTTTAAGGTCAGCTCTAATCAGGTTGGCTTGATTGAGGTCAGCTCCAGTAAGGTTAGCCCCAGTAAGTTCAGCTTCGTTGAGAGTAGCTTGATGGAGTTTAGCATTCGCCAGGTTAATCTCAATCAAATCAGATTTAGGGGCATCTAGTCCCCTCATCGAAACACCATAGCTGTTGAGATCCTCAAGTGCTTTTACTCTGGCAGGGCTAGTGGGAACTCTTGCTCCGGCTGCATTATCAACAATTTGCCATGCCTCGTAGATTGTCCTTTTTCTGCGCTCTAGACTTTCAAGCACGTAAAAGGATACTCCAAATAAGATACTGAAGCCTTCAAGATTGTCTACTTTCAAGACTAACAATAGTTGCTTTTCAGAACAGGACAAGAATTCTTCTTGAGGTAAACAAACTTTTTTATCTTGATCTCCAGTTGTCTGTTGCTCCAATAGAGTCAATCCCAATAGAGTCAAGAAAGCTGTAGTGAGGGCAAGTGCTACGCGAAGCGGGAGATGAGCTAGCAGCTTTTCTAAGAAAGCTAGCAGCTTTTCTAAGAAGGCGATCGCCTGTATCCTTTTTTCTTTTTTCATATAAGCAACTCACTTTACAGAGATTTTTAGTTACTAGCAATCAGGTTCTATTTTGCCCTCTCCTTCTCTATGATTATTATTCTCCAGAAAACAAATTTCTGTAAATGGACATATTGATAAAATGCATTGACGTTTAACTTATGAGCGATGATATACTAGTGACAGCTTATATAATGTTCCACTAGCCATTCTCTTTAGCTGTTTGACGTTCAGGGTTATGACAGATTGACAGCAACTTGAAAGCTTGAAAATATTTCGGTTGTAGGGGTTAGGCATTAGAAGCCAAATCAAAATTAAGGGAAGCATCAGTTGTTGTCAGGTAACTCTGTCGCGACACTACAGCGAAATGATAGCTATTTTCTCTATCAATACTCCCCTAAAACCTAATCTATGTCTGCTTTTTTGCTTTCCTAGATATAGAAATACTTGTAGCTAAACTGGGTATGAATCAATATTTACAAGGGTTTCAGTCATTTTTAGGTGCTAGGAAACTTCCAAGCCCTACAAAGCTAAAGCAACCTAAGAGCCAAAAAAGATGGTTGTTCTTGTCTAAATATTTATGTATATCACTAGCTGTTATTCTCGTGCTGGTGTGGAGCCATACTGCAGTGGCTCAAGAGTCTGCCCCAATTCGTCCTGAACTTAAGCGCGTACTGGACACTATCTGGCTAGTGATTACAGGCTCTCTAGTATTTTTTATGAATGCAGGATTCTGCTTATTAGAAACAGGTTTTTGTCGCAAGCAAAATGCTATCAATATTTTGGCAAAGAACCTAGTTGTGTTCAGTATAGCGACATTAGCTTTCTGGCTTTTCGGAGCTGGATTCATGTTTGGTGGTGGAAGTTCCTGGATTGGGACTGAGGGTTTCTTTTTCAATGGCGACAACATTTTTCAGACATCAGAGGATGGTTCAGGTTCTCTAGCTACTAGCGAAGCAAAGTTTTTCTTTCAATTAATGTTTGCTGGCACCGCAGCAACAATCGTTTCTGGAGCGGTGGCTGAGCGAATGAAATTTTTGAGTTTTCTAGTCTTCAGTTTCTTGCTAGTAGGATTTTTGTATCCCATTACTGGTCATTGGGCTTGGTCAAATTCTGGATGGTTGACTGATATCACCTTCAATAAAAACGAGTTGCAATTTTGGGATTTTGCCGGTTCAACTGTAGTTCATGCAGTTGGAGGAACTGCTGGCTTAATGGGAACTGTGGTACTGGGAGCACGCACTGATAAATATATTGTTCCACAAAACTTATCTTCACTTAAGCTACGAGAAAAAACTAAGTTTAACAAGAAAATTGAATCCTTAAGCGGACATAATATAACTCTTGCGACATTGGGATGTCTAATTCTCTGGCTAGGTTGGTTTGGGTTTAATCCTGGCTCTACCTTAGAGGCAACTTCACCTGCAATCCCTCACATTTTTTTAACTACTAATTTGGCAGCTGCAACAGGTGGAATTGGCTCAATTATCTTTTGCTTTGTCAGATACCGTAAGCCCAATCTTTCCTTTATAATTAATGGAATTTTAGGAGGATTAGTTAGCATCACAGCAGCCTGCGCTTATGTTAGTTTCCCAGATGCAGCATTGATTGGGGTTATAGGGGGAGGAATTTGTGTACCTCTTATTACCAGACTATTAGATTGGTGGGAAATTGATGACCCAGTTGGAGCTATCCCCGTTCACCTAGGTTGTGGATTATGGGGAACCCTTGCCGTCGGATTGTTTAGTATAGGGCCAGATAAGAATTTTGACTGGGCTTATAAGTCCGAATATGGTCCTGCTCAAGGTTTCTTTCGCGGAGGTAATCCCAATCAGCTCATAATACAATTATTAGGTGCTGCAACTATTTTTACTTTCATATTAATATCCAGTAGAGCTATTTTTTATCTACTAAATTTAATACCTGGTGGTATCAGAGTATCGGAATTAGAAGAAAAAGACGGTTTAGATAAATACACCTTTGAAGATAACATTCAAGATATTTATCAGGATCAAATTGATGCTTTAAATCAAAAACTAGAAAGTTTAAATCAAAAAATAAATAAATTAAACAGGTAATTAAATAGCAAATTATGACCAGTTTACCATCAGGATCTTCCCTGAAAAACGGCGAGTATACAATTCTATCTTACATAGGTCAGGGTGGCTTTGGAACAACTTACAAAGCTACTCGCAATTTACTTAATGGTCAGAAGAAAAATGTTGCTATAAAAATTGGTAGAGATGCCTTAACTGACGATGAAAGAAATAAAAGAGAAGAAGATTTTGAAGATGAAGCGAAACGACTCAAAAGATTTGACCATGAACATATTGTTAGATTCATAGAGTACTTCTACGACACCAAAGAACAGCGTCCTTGTCTCGTAATGGAATATATCGAGGGAAATACGCTACAGGAACTCCTTAAAAAAGGAAGTAGAGTTACAGAGGAAAAAGCCATCAAGGACACAAAAGATGAAGGAAAATTAAAAGAAGTACTCAATCTATTTGAGAAATATAAACATAAATATGAAGGACAGTCAGATTTTGAGGAATTATTTAGTGAACTAACACGTAGATATGCTCAAGACGTATTAGCTAGAAGCGGAGAACCAGGAGTTCGTAAGGGAATTGAAGTATTGGAGGAAATTAAAAAAAGGTTGGAAAAGAATTTCGATATAGAAGCTCTGCCCAGAGATGATTTTATTGCTGAAGAATACGAAGATGTTATTGAGCTTCTAAATAGAATGAAGAAGAAGGATAACGATGAGGAAGACTCTTAAGAGGGAAAAATAAGATTTCGACAATCTCTCAGAACTCTATTTGGAGTAGCTCTGAAACTAAAAGATAATGCGATCGCACTAACTCAGACTTGGCCTCGTCTGGGGGTAGAATTACAAGCCCCGGTAGCTAATCAGCTCACATCATTGCTTAGTCTAGGGAAGTTAGCGAGTTTACTACCATCACTTCCAGAGGCTGCTGAGTCACAGTTATTAAATTTAAAGTATGCTCGGGCGGAAATTCGGGCTGTAGTCACTCTCGTCAAAAACTTACCCCAGTTATTGTCTTGTGCTACTTCCGAAATGTCGTTACGGGAACAATATTTTTTCTTTCAGGATGTGGGTTCGTTGTTTCCTGTCTTGGCAGTTATGGCTGTGGCAGAGGGGATATCTATGGATGCTGTAACACCGATGATTAATCGTTATTTGAGTTCTGATGATCAAGTTGCTCATCCCCAACCACTAGTAACTGGTAAGGATTTAATGCAAGCATTAAGTCTACCAGCTAGTCGCAGAGTTGGTGAGTTACTCACTGAGATTCAAATTGCGCGAATTGAGGGTAAAGTTGATAGTCGCGAAGCTGCTCTGGAGTTTGCAAAACAAGTAATAAGTAATAAGGGGAGTAGTCAGGAGCTGTGACTGCGTTGGTCGATATTTACTCGAATAAGAAGCGAGTAGCTTACTCACTTCTGATAGATAAGGACGCGATGGGCTTTTTGGCAAACTATGTTTCAATTTTCCTTGAAATCAAATGCATATTTAAAAACTATGGGATCGTAATATTCTCGAAACAGTTCGATCTTGCCATCTACAACATGAAACAATCCACCATATCGCTGATTGTAGTTTCGTCCGGTAGGAATAATTTCTACATCACCACGCCATTCAGCAAAAACCATAGTTGCGTCCTGCATCGGATAAAATACTAACTCATTGGTAAAATTGGCTTTACCGCTAGTCTCTGGCCAAGCAGCATAGTGTCTTATTAGATTGTTTTTTCCTTCCACACGCTTAGGAAAACCTTCCGGTGAAAAGGGCATATCCTGCACTGCATCCTCTGCCCAAACTGATGCTAACTTTTCCATATCCTTGTCTTCTAAGGATGTTAAAAATTTAATTACGGCTTGCTTTGTTTGCTGGCGTTGAATATAGCTAGAAGGATTAATACTAGCTTGTTCTACAGCTTCAGTAATAATATTGCGACTACCTTGTTCAGATTCGGCGGTAAAAGTCATCTGAGTTATAGTCCATTGTCCATCTTCTTTGACTAAAACATATTTGTAGTTACCTGTAATTTGCCAAAACATCTCATCTAAGTAATGGTTAGCTACGACACCAGCATTAGCAGTAGCGTGATTTCCATTTACTATAGTCTCGATATTAGATATTTCGTGTCGAGTGCGATCAAATCCTGGTAAGGTGCTTGCCCATTGAGTCATTAAGGCTTGGGGACTTTTTAGTTCTACTTCTCCACCAAAGGCAGATGTATAATCTACCTCAACTTCTTGAGCATAAAGCTTTTCTAAACTCTCAAAATTTCTATTGTCGGCTAAGATAGCGACGCTTTCAACGATGGTTTTGATGGCAGCTTCATCTACTGTTTCGGCGTAGAAGGAATTAGAAGAGGTAACTGCAAGTATCATAGCTAATGCTCCTATGATAAATTTCATTGATATTCAGGTTTGATTGCAAGATTTTCAGCAGTGTCAATTACGTTAAGATGTTTGACGGATCTGGTAGAGGATCAGGTTGCGGTTGATATTGATTGGATTACAATGTCTGATTGAAGTGAGCAGCAACGGCATCGCTAGCAACACTAACGGTTTCAGAGGAGTCATAGAAGTCAAACTGAGTAGTATTTTCTAACCATAGTTGGTTTTTCTCTGCTGACAAACGGTGATAAAATTCTTTTGCGCCTTGAGGAATAGCAGCAGCTTCCGAGTGAACGATCAAGACTGGTTTAGTTAAATTATCGGCGATCGCAATTGCATTGTAGGTTAACCAACCTTCCCAAGAAGCCAGATTAAATTGATTGACGTATTCGGGAATCAGACCCCGGTCTTCTTCGGTGTAATATGGTGCTTGATACATGAGGGCGTTTTCATCTGTCTTACTCGCCGCAGGTATTAAAGATAGTTCGCCAGTAGTTTCGTATTTCGCTTTGGCTTTACGGCTAGTTTCAATTAAGCTTTGTACAGACTCTTCTCCCCCGTACACTTCATTGACAATTTTTCTGTCATGTAACCAAGGTGCAACGAGAGCGATCGATTTGAGGTCATCACTTTGCACTGCAGCATCTGCCATATATCCTGCACTGGCACAGATGCCCAAACCAGCAATCCGATTAGGATCTACTTCCTTGCGGGTAGTGAGGTAATTAGCTGCAGCGATAATATCTTTAGTCTTATTAGCAGGATTTTCCAGCTGACGCTCATTTCCGCTAGATTCTCCCCAATTACGGAAATCGAAAGCCAAAACTGCATAGCCACGATTCGCCATTGCTTCGGCGTAGGTTGCAGGCATTTGTTCTTTGACAGTTGTCCAAGCCCCTGTTACCACCACACCGGGTAATTTAGTTCCTGCTTGGTAATCATCGGGAAGATAAAGCACGCCAACTATAGTTTGATTATGGCTGCCGAAAGTAACATTTTTCACCTGTGCAGCTTCAGCTTCGGATGCTAAAGATAATTGCAGTGTGGCAGCCGTAGCAGCAGATAAAAGTAAATTTTTCATGATTTTAACTTCTTGTTTCTGATTGAACTCGAATCTTATATATTCAATCTACAGAAACCAAAAAATTGGCTCTTGAAAGCTTTTGCCCAATTTTTTGAAGATTCTTGCTATAGGTACTTTTACCAAGCCCCTTTGGGGCAGGGTGTAGGGTGTAGGGTGTAGGGTGTAGGGTGTAGGGTAAAAAGTATAGCAATGGGCGCTCAGGTATTGACAAATTGAAGGGACGAAGAATTGCGAAAACTTTTATCTGACAAGTTTTTTCATCCCCTGTTCCCTGTTAAGAGTTCCCTGCGGGCAGCGCTATAGCTGTAAAGTCAAGGATACAAGCCTCTTAAATGAAGCGTCCAGCTTGAGTTTCAAGTACTTATTAATTCCGTCGATACTGTTTGGGAGTTAAACCTTCAATCTTTTTAAATACGCGGGAAAAATGAGCCTGATCAGAAAAACCACAGGTAAAAGCAATATCAGCAATCAAAGTCTTAGGATTATCGAGCATTTTTTTAGCTTGTTCAATACGATAAGCCATTAGAAATTGATAGGGGCTTTGACCAATGGTTTGCTTGAATAAACGAGAAAAATGAGAGGGGCTAAGACCTGCTTTTGCTGCCATATCTTCTAGTGAAACACTGTTGCCATAATTGACTGTTACGTAATCTAATACCTGCTTGTAATCCTGGGCAGTAAAGCTTTTAGCAAACTCATAATCTTCTTCCTGTAAGCCGTATTTGAGAATAAGTTTGGTGAGAAAAACACGAGCAAATGATTCAAACATCACCTGCGAACCAAGATCGCATTGAAGAGCCTCCAAAAGCTGAATCCCAGACTGAGTAATATCTTCGTCTAAAAATTGGGGCAGATCTTTTAACTGGCGATCGCTTAAGATAATTCCTAATTCAGTTTGAGCGAATTTTTCAAATTTAGCAGGATCGAGAGTAATAATAATACATTTAGTTTTGACGTGCCATCGCCAGCCACTTTCTACACCAGCGGGAGTAACGATAATTTCATTCTTGTGATAAATGAAATCTCGATGTTCCCCATCCCGCCAGTTTTCTAAACGATGAGGCTCATCTCTTAAATTAAGGATGATGTGATGCTGTTCGTACTTATCTGTAGGCATCGAAGCAGGTTCAGCCTCAAAATACTCTAGGGTAAGTAATTGAGCAGCCATCGGGCGCACTAGATCGACACTTCGTATTAGAGCATCGGAGGGATATATATCCTGATATTTAGGCATTTTTGGTATTGGTTCAATGTTAAGCTGTTGTGCATTTAAGCTGTGATAAGAGCATTACCTTTATTTTTCAGCTTTCTGATCACAAAAACTCGCATAATACGAAACTCTCATTAGTGAGGCAAATGCCACCTAGTTAATGTTATCGAAATTAATATGGGTCAAATACCCCACCGTCTATAGGGTGCATAAAATTGGTTGGGGTTAAATCCCCATCCTTTGAAAGTCCCCGCGCCCCCGCGTATTTCATTGGGCTTGTCATGTCCAGCTCACTGACTTAACTTTGCGTCACCTGTTTAAAGCTGGGCGGCTTTTAAACTACAGACTGGTGGAGCATCTGATAGATTCCTCCTTGACCCCAATAATGTAGCGTTAGCTAAAACTGGCTATCTGTCACTGAAATGACCGCTTTGTCGGCAGTTGTCTGGTGTTAGGTGGATAGCTACGCTGAATTTTTGAGATATTTATCACCATTAGCGATAACTTTGACCGTCGAGATAGTCTCAATCCAAACCCTCGCACCGCATGGCTTAGGATTGTCACGCCGATAAACCACCCGGCAGGGTCCATGAATTTCCACCTCATGCCCGTAAATATTCTCCTGTCCTCGCTTAACACTAATCACCGGAGCAGCATATTCCTGCTTTTGATTTTGGCGAATAGTGTGCTGATTAACGTGAATAACTGTTATAGGCGGACGCCTTCTCCTGCACCAAGTGGCTTTTGGTCCTCTAGTTCCCTCTCTTACCAAAGGCATGCCCTCCACTAGAGGAATCATCCAAAACTTTCCTGCCTTAAAGGCTCCTTCAATTCTACCTTCACAGAGTAATTGGCGTATTCGTCTGGGAGATACACCCATAAGTTGCGCCGCTTGTGTGCTACCAACAAACATCTGTCTAAAAAACTTTTCTCATGTAGGCATAGTTTATCAAAGTTTTGAGCAAAACCCCTGTCTTAAGTTGGTACACCAAGCACAAGATAAAGCGAGTTAGAATCATCCGTCGCGCCAAAGGATATTTTGCCCAATTCTGCATAGAGCTAGAACATTGTGAGCCTTTGTCCAGAACTAACAAGTTTGTGGGCATTGATTTAGCTGGAAACGTTCGATTTCACTAAATAGGACCTAAAATTTCCTCAATCGCCGTCATCAACAACTCATCTACAGGTATTCCCGATGCTTTTGCCATAGAACCAATCACGCTTTTTGTGGAAAAAGAACAATATAGTCCTGCTTCCAGGAACCAAGGTTGTCCCTGTGGATCAATACGGAAGTCAAAAAGACTATAATGGCGACAGCCCAAAGCCTGATGACACTTCTTAGCAACTTCCTGAACTGATTCTGTTATAGGATCGCTAGGGTCTACTATCCAAGCCTTAATATTATCCTTAGCGGCACAATTCAACTCACCATCTTCTTCTTGTTTGAGTTTATCGGCATAGTTGCGAATAGGGTGGTCTTGGGAATTAACCAAATATTCTTCAAGGGGTAAACCTACTAGCTTGGCTTCCTTGACGATGATTCCGCACCTAACTTCTCGACCAAGTTCGATATACTCTTCTACTAAGACTTCATCTGAATATTCAAATGCTGTTTTCAGAGCAGTATCATAGTCAGCAACATCTTTGACTAAAGCCACCCCGAGAGAATTATCTGAATTAGCAGGTTTGATTACTACTGGAGGCTTAATTGTGGGCATATCTCCCTGACGGAGTAATTCTCCAAAGGGTACTTTTATTCCTGCTGCTGCCACAATTGCCTTCGCCCTAGCTTTGTGGGCAGTTAATGCCATCAAATCTGGAGTATTACCTACATAGGGGATATTAAGTAAGTCAAATAGGGCACGATATTGAGTCATGCCAGGGATGCAAAACATTTGTGGCAGCACTAAGTCAATATTTTTTGCTGCTATAAACTTTATGGCGTCAGAGAGAGACATGGGTTGGGCAGCGGCAATTTCTTCTCGACTCAGGGATGAGGGAAACCGCCACTGGCAATCGGGGGTAATGTAGGCAATATGAAATTCGTAGAGTGAAGGATTGGCTGTTGCTGCCAGACAATCTTTAGCATAGAGACGTGATAAATTGCAGTAAAAATCACTTTCTGCAGAGCCAACTACATGAAGGATACGAAGCATTGACATAATTAATCTACCCTAATCAATAACTAAAAACGGAATAATTTAGAATGACTAAAAAACTGAACAATTCCGTAAACTGTTATTCCCGCAAGCATTCCTGGAAGCACTTCATAAATAGCACTGGAAAGATGAAGTCCTAAATTCCAAATCAAAGCTGTAGCAATGCCAATTCCCATCATAGTAATTGCTGTAGGAAAGTTTACTGGTTGCTGCCAAACTCTCAAGATTAATAAAGGTCCTAAACCAGAAGCTAATGCTGACCAAGAAAAAGTGACTAAAGCAAAGACATTGTTATCTCCAGCTAAAGCAATCACCAAAATTACTGCTGTTACTGTTATAGTTCCTACCTTTGCCAAGTTATAAGATTGAGCTACAGCCGGAAAAATATCCTGAGTTAAGGCGGCTGAACAGGAGAGTATTTGAGAATCTGCTGTAGAGATAGTAGCGGAAAATAGTCCAGCTAGCATTAATCCCACTAAAACTATTGGCAATAATTCCAAAGATAGATAAGGAAGTGCTAATTCTGGATCGCCGGAAGTCATTAAATCGGGCATTATAACTCTCGCTGCTAAGCCGATTCCCATTGCCGAGATAGAGTTTAATAACCCCAAAGCAGTTTTTAAATTTCTCGCAAAACCAATGTGTTCCGCTGAGTCAATTGCCATGGCACGAACCACAATATGTGGTTGTCCAACTACACCAAAACCAGCTACTATCCAACCGATAAAGAAAGGCAGAAAGCCCCATGGCTGTTGGGAAGGATTCCAGTTGATTAATGCTGGATCTATTACTGCCAACGATTGCCAAATTTTGCCGATTCCACCATAACTAGTAACTGCTACAACTAGCAAAATTAATAAGGAACAGATCATGATTATCGCCTGTAGTGCATCGGTCCAGATTGAAGCACGAATTCCTCCAGAAAAGCAGTAGATGACGACAATTACTGCTCCGATAACAATGCCTAGATTATAATTCCATCCAAACACGGCATTGAGAGCTTTACTTCCTGCTACTAGTTGGGAGGCGGCGTAAGTAACAAGTAAGGCAATGGTAATTAGAGCAGAGATAACGGCAATCGCACGAGAGCCTTTAATATTGTGACTGAGAAAGGACGAGACAGTATCTGAAGACGTTTCTTCAGACATTTGTCTCAACCGTTTGAAAATAAAATACCAAGCGAGATAGTCACCAATTAACCAACCAATAGTGAGCCACAATGAGGAAACCCCTATTTTATAGGCAAAACCAACTTGACCGATGAATAAAAAACCACTTTGACCAGTTGCCATAGCTGATAGTGCTGTCAGCCATGGGTTGACATTTCTACTAGCAAGCAGGTAATCGGTAGTGGTGTTTTGTTTGTGGGTTGCTGAGTAAATACCAACTGCTGTAAATAACAGCAGGAAGATGATAAAAGTGACTCCAATCCAGACTTGATTATTCATGAAAGAGGTTACATTTACAGATTCAGACAAAGTTTGCCTGCGGTGTGAACCTAAGAGAAAAATTTCTGTTGTGACTTCAATGTAATTTCTATCATTTCTTGAGTTTTCCTAATCTTCCTCTAGTTCTACTAATTTGCCAATGTTGAAATCGATCATTACCCAACCTTTGAGTTTCTTCAAATTATCCAGTAACAGTAAAGGAATTTGCCAATGATGTACCATTAAAAAAGGGAGAGGGTCATTAAATTGGAAAATGCTATCTGTTCCTGCCGTAATTTTTTTGATCCAATCTTTTAATTGTTCCCAAGATCTGATTGCTGTCAGTCGCCAAAGTTCATGGTAAATCCAATAAGTTGGCTTACTATTTGGTAATGGGATTAGTGGGCTTTCATTGTCATCTTGACTATCGTTTAAATAAGCATCTGCAACTTCTGGATGGTTGTAAAAAGTGGTAATAGCTGAGTGAGTTCTTGGATTACATTCTATGGGATAAACTCGATTATCTTCTGTTTGAATAAAGTCAAAGGAAATTTGTCCAGTTAAATTTAATTCCTTGACAAATGTTTCTACCCACTCGTAAATTTGAGGATGATTAACATGCTCGTAATTTACTTGAAATTCAGATGATTCACAACAACAATGCAGTCTTATTTGTCCTTTTCTTACTGTGCTGTGGGTACAATATTCTTTGCCCTTGACAAATTCCTGCATAATCCATGGTTTTTCTTCACTAATAGGCAAACTGTTGACAAAATCCTTCATTTCCTGTGCTGACTTCATGGGTAATTTTCTCATGTCTAAACGACGCACTGAGTCATAGGGAATACTCTTGAGAATATATTGACCCCCATCGGCAGGAAAATCGAAATTAAGAATTTGTTCGGGGTTTGTAATTAAAAATGATTTGGGAACAGCCAAGCCAAAACTCTTAGCTTTTTCAATAAATGTAAATTTATTATCTAATAATTTAGTAATTTCTATATCAAAATGCAATACTTCACAATGTTCAGATAAAATTGGTTTTATCAAAGATTCATAGTAGTTTAGTGCCGCACCAGATACTGGGATAAATACGTCTATGTCTTCCCTTTTAACGATATCTAATAATTCCTGACAATAACCATTCCAATTTTTTTTAGGATTGGGTACAGTGTAGAAACCTGTAACAGTGTTAGAAAATCTATTTCCTGATAACCAGTATTTATCAGTTTCTAGCATAAATACTTTATGTCCAGCTACCTGGAATGAACGGGCAAGCTGTAAGCATTTGGTCATTTTTGCGCCCGTTAAAATAATATTTTTACTATTTTCGGCTACCACTTTTTTTTGAAATGGTTTACTTATAAAATTCCACAGAACGGCTGGTAAAACTTTCAGTAAATTGAAGGGTAAAACACTTAATAGTAAAGTAAGAATGCCTAAATTTTGTAACGCTATATAAACAGGCTTTTGTGATCGTGATATTAATCCCATATTAGTAGTTTTGTAGAAACTTTAATTTTAATTAAACACCCTGTGTATCTCTAGATATTTGTCGGTAAATTTTCGTTTTCAAATAAAAACGACTATCTAGAAAATTTTCCTAGAGACAAAGTTGATAAAGTCTCTAGGAAAGCTGTTTAAATCAAGACTTCAATCAAGTGGATTGTTGTTTTCATCTACCAGAATTACTTGGGGACGATGTAAAAGTGCCTCTTCTTCTGTCATTTGAGCGTAGCTAATGATTATTATTTCATCACCCACTGCATTCATGCGAGCAGCAGGACCATTGAGACAAATAGTCCGCTCACCCCATTGACCAGGAATTGTATAAGTTTCTAGTCGGGAACCATTATTAACATTAACTACTTGTACCTTCTCATTGGGAAGAATACGGGCAATTTTCAGTAATTCTTCGTCAATAGTAATGGAACCTTCATAGTACAATTGTGCTTCGGTTACTTTGACTCTATGCAGTTTGCTCTTCAAGATTGTAAGTAGCATTTGATTGTGTTCCCAAAAACTGGAATGATAATATTGACTTCTAACCCCAGAAGTTATAGCAATGAACACGACAGTTTTTACTACTCAGAATTGCGCCAACCTACAAATTCGGTGACATTATTTCCTTTCGTCTTTAAGCACAGCAGTGCCCACTGCTATAACTTAGATTCTTCCGACTACTTAGTTTCGTCGAATGATAGTTAAACCATCTCGCAGTGGGAGTAAAACTTGTTCCACTCGCGGGTCATCAGCAACAAAGCGATTAAATTGAGCAATTGCTTCACCATTGGGAGTCCGCTGCTGTGGTGGTAAATAAGGCTGTCCTTGAAGTAAGGTATTATCCACACAGATCCAGCCACCAGGAGCCAATAATTCTCCCTCTAACAGGAGTTTGAAATAATCGACATACTCCTTCTTATCAGCGTCAATAAATACTAAATCGAAGGATTCCTGGGCATCTGCCAATTTTTGCAGTGTTTCCAAAGCTGGGGCGACTTCCACCCTAATTTTGCTGCCGTGGGGGGACTCCTCAAAACAACCGCGGGCAAAGTCTGCCACATATTGATCCACTTCACAGGCAACAACATACCCATCTTCAGGCAAGGCTTCTGCCATGGCTAGGGCAGAATATCCAGTGAACATCCCCACTTCTAAGATGCGCTTTGCCCCACTCATGTAAACGAACAACTTGAGGGTTTGTCCCTCAATATGTCCAGAGAGCATCTCTTGTTCCAATTGGCGCACTGTTTCTTGATCTGAGAAAAGTTTGCTCCAATCTTCTGCTGCCGTTTTCTGCGCTAAGGCTGCTAGGGCAGGGGATTCAGGGGTTGTACATTCTTCAAGGTAGGGGTCAATTCCTGCTGCTAGTGCCAATGCCTCTTGGAGAGCAGCCATCAAAGAAGCTGGCACTTCTGCCTGTTGTGCTGTCTCGACGACTTCTTCAAGTTGTTGTACTAAAATTCCCAAGGGAGTTACTGGCCTGGGAGTTGGAGGAGTTTTTGCTAGCTTACTCATTTTCTACTCTCCCTACTCAAGACCGAGATCACTAAGATATATTTCTTTACCTTTTCCGTGATCAGGTAAAGAAGAGCATAACTGCTTGTGGTTTTCAACTGCTGTTTGTAACAATCCTGAAGATACCTCTTGGGCGTAATCACAGGAACCGATGCCCTTAGGCAAGGGTGCCCACAAACCCTGCTCTCCTCGCTTGCACCGCATATTTTTTTGACCTTCAAGCATGAGGTCAATATCTTCCAGGATTGGGTGGTAAACGGATAAGCCAACAGAACGACACAAATCGATAATGCGATCGCGTTCTTCCAGTTTGAGCCAGCCCATCTCTACGGCTAAACTCGCACCGAAAGCCATACCAATAGTAACAGAATGACCGTGCATCAACTTAGCAGCAGGTTCAAAACGAGGACTCCAGGTGTGGCCATAAGCATGGGGACGGTCTTGGTAAGTCTCGAACATATTTGTCCCTTCATGCTTCATGTAGGAGAATAATGCCCGATAGATGACTTCATCGGCAATTTCCCCTAGTTTCTCGTCTGCGTCGAGGGTAGCAAAGTGAGTTTCCAGCAATTGGGAACCGTATTGTTCCATCAACTCGAACAGAGTTGGGTCATCAGTAACAGCCATTTTAATAATTTCTGCCATGCCATTGCGGACATGCCCTGTGGCCAAGGTGCCGAAGAAATTACGGTCTACCAAAGTCAATACTGGTGGATGATAGGCTCCAATGCTGTTTTTGAATTGGCTGCCGTTAGTGCAGGTGCGGGGTGAAGGACCAGCATCAATGGCAGCAACAACGGTTGTCCCCACCATAATGTAGGGAGTGCGTCGGTGCTGTAGGGCGCAGGCGAGTCCAGCTACGTCACTGAGGACACCGCCACCCACCACTAATACTGGTTCATTGCGGGACACATCGCAGCCATCTTTACCTAAAAATTGCAGCAAGCGGTGGACGGTTTCAGGAGTTTTGTCAGACTCCCAAGCGCGACAGGCAAGCAATTTTAGAGGGATTTCGTGATACTCGAAGTAGCTGCGCAGTGACTCTCCGTAAAGCTCATCGACGGTTTGATCAACAATTGCCACACAACGACCGCGAGGATTGTAAACTTCTGCTAAGGTCAGATTAGAAGGCTCGAAAACCCCGTCCACTAACTTAACTTCTGCCTTAAGCGCATAGGTTGCAGAAATTTCAAAGGAACGACCATCTCCGCTAGCGGCGATTTCTCCATGACCAGTGTACCACTCGGAAGTGCGGTACTTCTCTGGATGGTTAAATTGAATAATCTGCTGAGATCCTGAAGGAGAGAGCTGTTGAAGATTCTCAGTCAGTGATGGTAGATGGGGCTTAGCTTGAACCATACTTTTGCTAGTGGGAGGTTGATTTTTTGAGCGTTCGGACTTGTTATTAAAGAATTTACAACTCCTTAGCAAAGGAGTGACTGACTAAACATGAGTTTGGTCACAGAGAGTAGTTTATCAAAGCCTGATAAATTTGTAAATTTTTGTAAACTACTCTGTCTGAAGCACCCTGGTTGACTCATAAAAGTATTGCTCGATTGCACATTCATGTCCCACCGTTAAAACACGCTTATAACGGGGGACTCCTTCCGGTTTAAGTTGAAACCCTTAATGGTCTAATTCTCATCCGGGAAATCAGCCGTTTTCTGAGACTCAGCTCTGCTGGCGGTGCACCAACTTGCTTGTGGTCCTCTAGTTCCCTCTCTCACCTGTGGCATGCCCTCTACCAGGGGAATAATCCAGAATTTTCCAATCTTCAAGGCTCCTTGAATTCTGCCTTGGGAGAGTAATTGGCGTATTCGTCTCGGAGATATACCCATCAGGTGTGCCGCTTGTGTGCTACTAACAAACATCTCTCTAAAAACTATTCCTATAGAAGGAGACTTTACCGAAGAAATGCTAATTAGTCTACTTTGGGACATCGATAAGGTTGACAGAACTACCAACAGAAGTTCCTGCCCCGGCACTGACTCAGATTTGGTGGTAAGAGTGGCTTAAGCGCAACCCAGAGCAAACGAACAAAGCGATCGCCAAAGGTCATCTTACCCACGAAATGGCTGCACCAGTAGGTCAAATGAACCAGCAAGCTTGGCAATTGCTATTCAACCAAATGCCCATTGGCGCAATGCTGCGCAATTTGGGTTCGCTTACACAGTTGGGGGTATTGCGCGCCGACGCACCAGAAAATCTCCAGCGCCTCCAAGGGATTCTTAATAGCAAAAAGAGCTTGCGCCAAGGGCGGATTCACCCTATTGATGTCCTCAAAGCCCTCAAAACCTACCAATCAGGAGGACGCTTGGGGCGTAGTCAGAAAACCTGGCAACCAGTTCCCCGGATTGTTAATTTTCTGGAAAAGGCAGTTGAACTTTCCTTTGTTCCTTTGAAGTGGTTGAACCCACAGATAAAGTCTTCCTGCGCGCTGTCGATATCTCTAGCTCAATGTCTTATGGAGTCCTAGATTCAGTAGGCTTGAGCTGCTGTGAGATTGCTACCACCATGGCGCTGGTGACAGCTAAAGCTGAGAAAAACTATATGATTGGTGGCTTTTCTACCCAATTTCGCAACTTAGGCATTACCAATCCCCCCTTTTTTCTAAAAGGGGGAGTCTCAAAGCGGTAGACGGTCAATATCTTGATTAGAACCAATTACAATCATTGCCAAGCCCTTAAAAAGGCGCTGTTTAGGGTCAGGGTTAATTTCAAATTTATCATTCTGACCGACAGCTAGCAGATTCAAGCCATAGTGCTTGCGCAGTTCTAATTCCATGATCGTTTTACCGTGAAATTCCTCTGGCACCAGTATTTCCACAATACTGTTATCGGGATCTATATCAAATCGTTCCAGGATTGAGGGTTTGGTGAGCGATCGCGCCAAGGCACAACCTGCTTCATACTCTGGAAAGACTACATGATCTGCTCCTACCCTTTTTAAGAGCTTACCATGTACTTCAGAGGAAGCTTTGGCAACCACATAAGGAACTCCCGCCTCCTTGAGATTAAGAGTAGTGATGATACTTTCCTGTAAATAATTGCCAATGGCAATAATTACCGTCTCAAATTCAAGAATCCCGGCTTCCTTGAGTGCTGAGAGTTCAGTTGAGTTCAGTTGGACTGCATGGGAGACAATTTGATCAGTGACCACTTGAGTCACTAGTTTTTCCTCAATGTCCGATCCCAGGACTTCATAGCCCAATCGATGCAATGATGAGCAAACAGCACGACCAAAGCGCCCTAAGCCGATAACTGCAAATTGCTGATTTTTTGAGCGTAGATGGCGAAAGAACCCGAAAGACGATAGATTCACCAATTTATTTGGTTTGATTTGAGTGTACCTGAGTGGCGACACTTCAATCAATCCACTCCATAAAGATAAACAATTTTGATCTTAACCAGCAATTGCTAGCTCCTTTTAGAGTTGAAGGTTATTGCAACCGAGGCGTATGTGTATTAGGCTCCGAAAAGCCTGATTTTCCCCAGCTGATTCAGAAATTTACACAAAAACTTTTACAGACCCGGAACTGGTTTCTTCAATCTAGGTAGCAAATTTTTTCCATTCTGGTTACAACAACTCAGTTTTTGTGGTAATCTGAGTAAATTCAGATCTTGCACCTAGTGTTGAAAACCCGTTGTTTAGCCAAACAACAATTAAATCAATAGGGTTTCAGCCTTGAAAAATCGGTTTTTTTGGATTTTGTGATCATGGTGCAAGATCTGAGTAAACAAAAACATAAGAAACGATACTGAAATGATTAAAGTCACAGAAAAAGATAAATCATTGCCTAGAAATAGATGTATTAGTTACGAGGAATTAAAAAAGCATTCCACTTACTCGGATGCCTGGGTTTCAATCAATGGAGTTGTATATGATATTACAAACTTCATTCATAAACACCCATTTGGGGATACATTTAGAGGAAATTTAGGAACAGATTGTAGTGGTTTATTTTCATCATCACACATACGTACCAATGTAGAAGAACTAATCACAAGTGATCAATTTTTACAAAAGAATGGCATAAAAATCGTGGGTAATCTTGATGTAACTCAAGATTATTTGTACAAAGATAATATCGATAAACACTTAGATAGATTGGTTTACAAAAAAACGGGGGATGATGATTTTTGGTTGGAGTTAAAATCTAAAGTCAAAGAATATTTAGTAGAAAACAATGAATCAATACATTACACTGCATTTGAAGGAATCATGTACTTCCTCTATTATTCAATAATATTTATCTTGCTGTCATACCTGACCTGGATAAATTTCTCAATATTTTCAGCCGTATTGTTAGGATTTCACATGGTTTGTGCATCCACAAACATGTCCCATATGGTCACCCATTTTGGCTTCACAAAAAATAAATTGTTAGACTTTTTTGCGGCACATTTCTTTGACTTATGTGGATTATCATGGTTGGAGTGGCAAATTATTCATCAAACCCATCATAATCAACCCCATTCGTCTATAGATTATCAAACAAATCAATATGCTCCAATACGTATCCATAAATATATGGAACGTAAGGCACATCATAAATATCAGCGAATTTATTTTTGGATAGCAATATTATCCTACCATTTTCGTACTATGCCTATGAGTACTGTTTGGTTAATCGTAAATAGAGAATTTGTTCGTCATAAATACGAGATGGTTGCACATATTTTAGCAAGAGCAGTCTTGTTAACGCTTGTAATTTATTGCGGGTATTTGCATGGTTTTTGGAATGCCTTTTTACTTTTTTCTGTATATTCAATATCTTGCTCATATTCAGCTTTCATTTTACTATATAATGACCACGAAGAAACTCACAATATATTAGCTTTAAATAAAAATATAAACCCTTCTCATAATAAACTTTCATGGGCTGAAATTCAAGTAAAAACATCCGGCAATTGGTATCCAAATAATTGGCTATTGTCATTCATTGAATTTCATTATGGCTACTTTAATTACCACATAGAGCATCATTTATTTCCTGCTTTTAAGCCAAGCTTGTTGAAAAAAATAAGTCCGATCGTTGAGAGCGTATGTAGTAAACATGGTATTCCCTATATTTCGACTACTTTTATTGAGGTACATAAGTCATTTCAAAGACACATTACTAAAATGGGAGTTTCTCCAGAAGAATCGGAAATAGAACCATCCTGTACTAGAAGTTCAGAGGCTTGAAGAACACTTGAAAGCTGAAAATCTGTCTTTGACAAGAACCCTCGTTTTTCGCCGTAAAGTAAGTTTTTTGTAGTACATCCGAACGGTGGAACTTCAATCAAGGCTAACGCCAAACAAGCGATTAGCCTTTATATTCCCGCTCATCGGCGACACTTCGAGCAAACCACTCCATAAAGAAGCATAATTCCAATCTCAAGACTAGCAGATTAGCCCACTAGTAAATCTTCTTCTGGATAGCGAACTGTGCTGGGACGAGGATCTCCCAATAGAGATGCCATCAGTAACCAAATGCCAACCCTTCCAATATACATGGTTACTATTAAAATCAGCTTTGAGAGTGCTGAAACCTCAGCAGTGATGCCAGTAGAGATCCCAACAGTGGCAAAGGCTGAGACCACTTCAAACAAGATTTGAATAAACTCTAATTGAGGGTCTGCCAGTGCAATCAAAATAGTAGCAGAAATTACTGTAGTCACCGAACCAACTAACACGCCCACCGCTTTCAATATCAACTCAATTGGGACTTGGCGTTGATACAGATAAACTTCTTCCTTGCCTTGTAATATCGCCCTAGTAGAACTTACTAAAACTCGCAGGGTTGTTGTTTTCATGCCACCACCAGTACCTCCTGGGCTAGCTCCTATAAACATTAGAGCAATGGTAATAAATAAACCAGCTGTAGTCATTTTGTTGATATCAATGGTGTTAAAGCCAGCTGTTCTAGAAGTTACAGATTGAAACCAGGCTCCTAGCAATTGTTCCTGCAAACTCAAGCTTCCCAAGGTTTGAGCGTTGTTTGTTTCTACAAAGAAAAAGGCAATTGTTCCTAGTAAGAGAAGAGCTACTGTCGTACTGGTTGCTACTTTAAAATTAAGGGAAAAACACAACTTCTCTCGTTTCCTGAACAGGTGATCGCGTAACCACAGGTAAAGTTCAAAAATTACCTGTTGACCAATACCACCAAAGATAATTAACCCAGTGATGACTAGATTTAATAGTAGAGAAGCTCGATAAGCACTCAAACTATCACTAAAAATGCTAAAGCCAGCATTGTTCCAAGCACTAATACTATGAAAAATTGCAAACCACAGCCCCTTGTCAAATCCATAATCTGGAACAAACACAGGTAAAAGTAGGAAAATACCTGTAATTTCAAAAATCAGCGCCGTCGCAATAACCGAGCGGATTAATGAGGCGCTATCTTGTAAACCTGGTCGATCAAAGGCTTGTTGAATCGCGACTTTATGCCTGAGGTTAAACTTTCGCCTCACTAGTAGCAGCAGCAAGGTTGTGGTTGTCATATAGCCCAATCCCCCAATTTGGAATAAGGCAAGTACAAAAAACTGACCCAAGTTAGAAAAATAAGTGCCAGTATCAACAACCACCAAACCTGTAACACAAACAGCAGAAGTGGCTGTGAATATTGCCACAATTGGGTTGTTCCATGTTCCGCTGCTAGTGGAGAAAGGCATCAT
This sequence comes from Symploca sp. SIO2E9, assembly GCA_010692645.1. Classification (GTDB taxonomy): domain Bacteria; phylum Cyanobacteriota; class Cyanobacteriia; order Cyanobacteriales; family Coleofasciculaceae; genus SIO3C6. Next base: position 5,420 of record JAAHGS010000069.1, on the reverse strand, counting down.
CAACAGGATAGTCCCGAGCAGAATTACGGTGAGGAATCCCAGGCAAATGGTTCGCGAGATGGTCATGGATCGATGGAAACATCAATTCTATAGAGGATACACTTTTTTGGTTGATGGTTCATCTTTAGATTGTTGATAAGTAGGTAGGTTCAATTAAAGATAAAATACTAACTTCTCCCCAAAATCCTCTCCACCCCCCTTAGGTTCCCCCGAGGCGAGGGAAAGATAAGGAATAATTTTTATTCACAGGAGGGGAGTAAGATATTGAAGGTCGCTATGTTCAGTTTATTTGCACCCATCTACTTAGCAATTTTGGCTATGAACCATCAACCATGAACCATGAACCTTAATATCTGTTACGCTAATTCAGTTCCATGCATAAAGGCCCCAAGCGATGAGTTCAACTCTTAAGAGTCAAATTCAACAATTTTACGATGTCTCTTCTAGTTTGTGGGAGCAAGTTTGGGGCGAACATATGCACCATGGCTATTATGGCTCTACGGGCAAAGAGAAAAAAGGTAGGCGTCAGGCACAAATTGACTTGATAGAAGAACTCCTCAACTGGATAGGTGTAGAGCAAGTTGAACAGATTCTAGATGTTGGCTGCGGTATTGGCGGTAGTTCTGTTTACTTAGGGCAAAAATTTGGAACTAGAGTTAAGGGTGTTACACTGAGTCCAGTGCAGGCATCGAGAGCTACAGAAAGGGCTAAAGAAGCTGGTTTAGGGACACAGCTACACTTCGAGGTTGCAGATGCACTGGATATGCCTTTTGCCAGTGAAACTTTTGATTTTGTTTGGTCACTTGAAAGTGGTGAACATATGCCGGATAAGGAAAAATTCCTCCAAGAATGTTACCGAGTACTTAAACCAGGGGGAAGTTTTTTGATGGCAACTTGGTGTCATCGCCCAATTACGCCAGCAACAGGAGTACTCACAGCAGATGAGCAGCAGCATCTGATGGAAATTTACCGAGTTTATTGCTTGCCTTATGTGATTTCGCTGCCAGAATATGAAGTAATAGCGCGTAATCTGGGTCTTCAAAATATTCGCACGGCAGATTGGTCTGATGCTGTTGAGCCATTTTGGGAGCTTGTCATTGATTCGGCTTTTGAGCCTCAAGCAATCATGGGGTTACTCCAAAGTAGTTGGAAGACTGTAGAAGCAGCACTTTCATTGGGGCTGATGAGTCGAGGCTATCGGCGTGGTTTAATTCGTTATGGATTGCTCTGTGGAATTAAGGGATTAGGACTTACGCATTGACACAAAAGTCTCAATGAGTTGAGTTGTAGTTGGAAGCCCCAACCTCAGCGTTAGCGCAGCGTGCCGTTAGCGCAGCGTGCCGTTAGCGCAGCGTGCCGTTAGCGCAGCGTGCCGTTAGCGCAGCGTGCCGTTAGCGCAGCGTGCCGTTAGCGCAGCGTGCCGTTAGCGCAGCGTGCCGTTAGCGCAGCGTGCCGTTAGCGCAGCGTGCCGTTAGCGCAGCGTGCCGTTAGCGCAGCGTGCCGAAGGCTAGGCTAGGCTAGGCTAGGCTAGGCTAGGCTAGGCTAGGCTAGGCTAGGCTAGGCTAGGCTAGGCTAGGCTAGGCTAGGCTAGCCTAGCAGGTTGGGGTTGAAGCTGTCAAGCTAAATCCGTAGAAAAAGTGGATAACAGTAGACAATGTTGACCGCGCGGTGTAAAATGTAATTAGTCGCGAGGGTAAAAGTATGAATGAGTAGAGACAAGGTTGAGGTAGTTCGCGTGACCGCCACGGAGTTCGAGCTAAGTGACGGGAGGGTTTACCAGCATCCTGTCAAGCTAGAACCAGATGAAATCCCTACTCTAGAAGAATTTCAAGAGTATTACGACTATTGGCAAAACTTGTTAAGTCCAGATGATGACAGAAAAACTACTTACAACAGGACAAGCCTGTGAACTACTAAATGTCTCAAGATGGACGCTCAAGAAATGGGATGAGTCCGGCAAGCTTCCTTGTATTCGGACAGAGGGAGGTCATCGCCGTTGGCGTCAAAGCGACATCAACAGATTGATGGGAATTCAACATCAGTCAACAGCAAATAAAAATGAAACTGCTATTTATTGCAGGGTGTCATCTCATGACCAAAAGCAAAAAGGAGATTTAGACAGACAAAAAGCCAGAACTTTAGAACACTGTTTAAGGCAAAACTATTCTGTTAACCCGGACTACATCTTTACTGAAGTTGGTTCTGGAATGAACGATAATAGAGCGAAGCTAAAGCGTCTATTTTATTTAGTTCGTTCCCAATTGATTGATAGAGTCGTAGTTGAACATAAAGATAGATTGACTCGATTCAATTACAATTACCTCGACTCTTACTTCAGCAGTCACGGTGTAGTTATTGAGTTCATAGAAGAAGTTTTGCCAGAAACCTACGAGGCTGAGCTAGTAGAAGATGTAATGTCTTTGATGGCAAGTTTATCGGCAAAGATTTATGGGAAAGGAAGCGCACAGCGCCGTAAGCCAAGACACTCTTAGGTCATGGGTGGGGACATCAAGTAAGGACATTAGAGATGGTATAGCAGTACGCATTTTGGTTAGGACACTACCATTAGCTGTAAAGACAGAATAAATCATCTATTTACAAATACTGCAAGGATTCATCGGCTGCTTGATCAAATTTAGTTTCTAACTAGAGGAACGGGTAGTGGTATAATTCCCAAGCTAGAAGTTATAGCGCTGCGCGCTGGGAACAGGGAACTCTTAACAGGGAACAGGGAATGGAAAAGCTTATCAAACAAAGGTTTTAGCAATTGTTCTTTACCTAAATTTGTAAACATACCAGCGCGCACTGCTATACCTAGAGGATGCTCAGAATCTTGACTAGGAGATAAACTTCTCAACAGTAATCAAGTTTAAAAAGTAAAGCATTATGACAGTAATTTCCCATACTATACCCACTATCGGTAGTCTGGTTTCACAGCTTTATAAAAACCCTGATGATCCAGAAGGTGAAATCCAGCCAGGACAAGCAAGCGATTATCATGATGAGCTTGGTCATATTGTTGCTGCCTGGTTTTACGGTTTGGGCTATACGCTCAAAACCGGGAAAAACATTGCCACATCAACAGAACGAGTATTGCCCGAACAAATTAACGAACTGTCCCAGCGCATGATGATGCGTTGTTCGCTCCAAGCGCCAAAATTTAAAGATAATCAACACAACCATGAACCAGCTAGAGCAGGGCTACCGATGTTATCAACGGGTGCAAAAAAACAGGTCGCAGGATCAGCGGAAAAGAACAAAAATCTGACCATCATGCGTCCTGATCCTAAAGGTAGAAAATTAACTAAAAACGAAACTCTAGCCTGGACCGTACTTTATTGCCTGGAAGACTTGCACATCTTAGCAGAACACGTTCTTTGCCGACGACAAACTGAGATGATGCTCAATAGCCTTTCCTTACCTGACGGAATTAGCCGATTTACTATCAGTGATCCCTGGTCACAAACAACCAAGGCTAATTTGGATTTTGAAAATCCTTACGCTCTGTACAGTTTTAAACAATCAGTTGCGGCGGTAATGGACTATCTTATGGTGGAACCGGATGCCGTACACGAAACTCGACCCTATCGAGAATACCTATGTGAAAATGCTGTAACTTTAATGGGGCTATACGAGGGTGATTATGAGTTAGAAAATCGCATTATGAGGCTCTTAAACGACGATAAATTAAGTGATTTTTATGATACTTTTAAACCTTGCCTAGATGCATTGGACGCTGTGACAATTCCTACTTACTACAAAGCTTTATCACAGCATACGGTGGAGGAACTCCGCCGTTTACCAGTTACCATAACTTTACAAGCTCCAAAACCACCAATCTATGTGACTGATCAAACAGAATTAACAGCAGATAGTTGTTTGTGGAAAGCGATTGCTATTTATGAACAGAGCCGTGAACTATTATTGATAGATGATTTTATTCCACCAAGATTACACACGGAGATTGCTCACAATTAAGGAAGCAGTAGCACGGCCTGCTAATCCCCTCTAAGAATGAGCAAAGCACTAGATCCTTACTTTGTAAAAACTCGCTCATACTCCCAGAAAGTCAACTAACAGATAAAGCGCTCCCGACTTGAGTGCCAACTGAAATCATTCTCCCTCAAACAAGATGAATTCTTCCCTACAGACAGTATCTATTGCTGAAAAGACATTCCTAGTAACAGGTGCAGGAACAGGAATCGGCTACTCGATTGCTGAAAGCCTGATCACTTTGGGAGCAAAAGTTATCCTCCACTGTAATTGGCACATCGAGGCAGCTCAAGGACTGGCATTAAAGGCTAGATCTGATTGTAAGGTGATTCAAAAAGATTTATCTAAGCCCCAAGCCGGACAAGAATTGGTGGCAGAAGTTCTCAATCTAGGATTTTCAATTGATGGTATTGTCAATAATGCCGGAATCATGACCGAACTGAGCTGGGATGATAATCCTTCAGTCTGGGAAGAAACATGGCTCAAAACTCTTCAAGTTAACCTCATTGCTGTCAGTGCGATCGCACGACGGGCTATAGAACATTTCCAGTCTAAGGGAGGAGGAATTATTGTTAACATCTCCAGTCGTGCGGCTCATCGCGGTGACACACCAGAATATATGCACTACGGGGCATCGAAAGCAGCACTGAGTAATCTAACCAAAAGTATTGCTCGAGACTTCGCTGCCGATGGAATACTTGCCTATTCTGTTTGTCCCGGCTTTGTCGATACTGAGATGACTGCCGATTTTATCCAAAACTATGCCCTCTCCGAAATTGTCTCCGGTATTCCCCTAAAGCGAATCGCCCAGCCAGAGGAAATTGCTTCCATGGTGGTTTTTCTGTTGTCAGGAACAGTTCCATCGGCAACTGGAACCAGCATTGAGATTAATGGAGCCTCATACGTGCGCTAAAGTGCCTGCCAAAAGAATATGGATACAATACACCAGTTATTTGAAGCTCAGGTAGAACGAACCCCTGACACGATTGCGGTTGTATTTGAGAACCAACAGTTAACCTACCGGGAACTCAATGCCAAAGCCAACCAGTTAGCCAGCTATTTGCGCTCCTTGGGTGTAGAAGCCGAAACCCTAGTAGGGATTTGTGTAGAGAGTTCTCTCAAGACAATGGTTGGACTATTGGGGATTCTCAAAGCTGGTGGTGCATACGTCCCTTTAGACCCATCTTATCCTCAACAGCTCTTGGAGTTCATGCTCAATGATACGCAGGTAGCAGTGCTGTTGACGCAACAGAAATTGGCGGCGAGAATTCCAGAATATCAAGGACATCTGGTTCACTTAGATACAGATTGGCAGCAAATAGCTCTAGAAAGCAAGACGAATCCAGTTAATACCCTTGGACCAGAAAACTTAGCTTACATTACCTACACCTCTGGATCCACTGGCAAACCAAAAGGCGCAATGATGC
>JAAHGS010000068.1 GCA_010692645.1 Symploca sp. SIO2E9 | reverse complement strand
CACTTGTATCACCTCCTTATGCTCTATAATACACCTATTCTTATGGAGCGTCAAGGCGGTTTTTAAACACTGACTGGCAATTCATCCCGTCGCTAAAAGCGAGGGTCTTCTTGCCGGAGTAGATAAATGTGAAGGTTAGTGGTCGTTTTGTTCGCTAAAAAAAACTACCCCACAAAGTAATCTGTTTTAGACTCAAGCAGAACCAGTCTGCCACAATCATTGTTGCTTGGCTGCATGTTGCTGTTTTCTGACAGCACGGGCAATCAATGGGGCTTTCTTTTCGAGTCCTTCCAGTGTTAAGTCACCATCATTGTAAAGCTGATACCACTGCTGACGCTGGCGGATGACTCGTTCATCATCTCGCAGATGCAGTCGATGAAGAGTAAATTCTGCTCTTTGGCGTTCATTAGGTGGTACAACATCAGTTAACACTAACTGTAAGGAAGGGAGCAGGATTTCAAACCAATCATCTTCCACCTCAAAAGGGTCGAGAACTTGGAGATCAATCTCTTGTTTGCTGCTATTAATCCATCCCGAGGCAAAGCGATAATTTGACCATTCATAAGCCAAATGGCGATGGTGTTTGCGACTTAGGTAATGGTCTACAGTACCAACGGGTTCGTACATGACGCTGTAGCCGCAGAGGTTGCCAAAACCATCGGCGAGATAAGGTTTGAAGCTAGACCAATAATCGGGTAGTCTCTTGCTTGGGTTGGGATTTTTGGCTAACCAGACATTCCCGCGCTGCCGTACTTTCTGGTTAAACTTTGGCGGTTCTGGTGGAGGGCAAAATCGCATCATCAACGACCTGCCTCCATTGTCACAATCCAGCGTGGCCAAAAGGGGTCATGTCCAGGGAGAAGTCGTTCCAACTGCTGCTGAATTTGAGAAGGGGTTTTCAAATTATCAGCAAAGGCATCCATACTCTCACCACGCATCCAAGTTTCTGCTGCTTCAATAGCCATTTCCGCCTCTGTTGAACGCGCCTGTTTGAGTCCAAAGATTTCTGAGGTTAACCAGCCGACAGTATCCCCTTGTTTAGTCCAGGGGAATTCATTAAGGGTGACTGCTTCTCCCTGCAATTCCAACAGGAATAATCGGTCTTGTTGTTCGTCAAAACTGGGTTCGACTGAGGCAAGAACTAGGGGGGAATGGGTAGTTACAAACGCTTGTACTTTCATGGTTGGCTGTAACTGAGTCATCACCTCCAAAATTGCTGGCAGAAGGGAGCGTTGCCAGCGGGGGTGCAGGTGAGATTCGACCTCATCGATCAGCAAAACTATCTGGTTGAGCGGGTCAGTTTGGAGCAGTTTCGACGCCTGGGTATGTTCGTACCAAGTCCAAACCAGTAAGTAGGCAAGTCCTAGGATGCGCTTCATCCCTGCCGAGGTATAAATGACGGGGACATTGCCGTAAGGGAGGCAAACCGTGGGAATATCGCGCACGTCTTCTACGGAAACCCGCGTGGGTTCTCCGGGTTCCATCGATTCACCAGGTTGGGGAGCCAGTTGTTGAATCACGCTCGACAAGAGTTGAAATGTCGATTGGTCTGGCTGTCGCTGCCAATTCACCCAATCTTGGAGCAAACCGTTACATAAGACTTTCCCCTCTAACCGATAGCCGTTCCAAAGGGTGTCAGGGGTAAAGTTATAGGCACTATGACGCTGGCGGGCGGGGTCGAAAACTGAGAATCCACCATTGACACGGGCATAAATGACTAACCCCCTAAACTGGGGAGGCATTTGTTGACTAAGCCATTTCTGCTCGGAAAAATCAAATCGACTTCGATATGCCTCTTTCTCTTTCTGATTGCTCAGGTGGCAGATAATTTCCGGCGAAACTTCCCTTTCTCTGTGGGGCCAGGCGGGATGCTCGACCCAGTTGAGAGTTAGTATCCACCAAACGATATCGAGTAAGAAGGTTTTGCCTAAGCCGTTATCGCCTGTGAAGATATTGAGCCTTTCTGCTAATTCTACATCAAACTGGGGAGCTGGACCGACTCGCTTGAGGTGAAGTTCTTTCAACATTTGACCATAGACTCATCAACAATCGAGTTCCGCGAAAGCACATTCATACGGATCCTTTAAGGGGTTGTGTAATAGAACAGCATTCTTCAGGGCTAATGCGTGGCTCATTTTACCCTGGGCAGAATTGCATTCAGCCTTAGTGTAGTCAATGCCTTGTCCGTAAATAAGCTACTAACTCTTTCTACAGAATAAACAAACCCCTAAGGGTTTGTGGCTCTAAAAGCCTTAACAGTTGTCAGCAGTTTTTGAGTACTACAAATAGAACCAGCTTTTATCGTCAATGGGTGATGAAAACTTTGACTACTGTGTGCGGGCCTTAAACCCCGCACATGCCTCAAGGAGGTTTTGATGGAGTGATGAAACAACTTACTGCCACCTACTCCTATATTATTCGGACCACAGGACTGGGGAAAATTTTCACTCCTTAACTCTCTACAGGCTACAGCCCTATACCCCCGCAGAAGCTTGGAAAGTATTTTTCTCAAAAAAACTTTGACTCACTGAGCTATCAATCAATTTAATTTGATGAGTAATTTTCCAGATGGCTCAACTGAGTTGACCTTAATACCAACAGGAAATTAGCTAATGTCCCAACCCTGTCAGGCAATGATTAAAGAGCATTCTACAACTTTCCAGCTCCCGCGAAGATTAAAGTGAGCGGTACCCTCAGCTATAGTGCGCTACAACGTGCGGGTCCTAAAGTCCCGCCCATGCTTTAACAACGATGACAGCGGTAATCAGACAGAGCATCATTAAGGAGTTTGAATTCCCAACTCATCAATTTAGTTTGAACTAATGGAGAAAATACTTGTTCGGTCAACCTCAGGAGCTAGTTACGGCGTTTGAGTAGCAAGTGATACTGTTGGCGAAAGTAATCTTCGCTGAAATTATTGTACTACAACAACGATAAATCTTTGCTCTAGTGAAAATTACAACATTGAGGAAATAGCGAACTTTGCTCCAAGAGAGCTGAGAAAAGATCGAGTTAGGTGAACTGTTTCCAGAGCCAGATCAGTATTTTACCAAGTCTAGGAGACCGGATTTTTAGACCTATGCAGATAACTCGTTATACTCTCCAACTGTGTGCGAGGTGCAGGGGCCCGCACGTTGTAGCCAGATGTTCCATCACCCCATCACCCTCCTCCTTGAAGCACCCGCGAACATCGATGTTCGCGGGTGCTAGCGCACTGCCCTTCGACGCGGGAGCCTGACCACTGCCGAAGCGTGCGCGAACCCTTGGGTTCGCACATTGTAGAACCTACCTTTCGCACCTCAATTTGTAGTACGAAGGAACACAGAGAGAATGAACGTATATTTGCCATTCCCCTTAACCCCTTTACTTAAATCTTCCACCTCGGCGGTACACTTTTTTCTTCTGTGTCGTATTGTCCTTATTGTCAGCGCTCGTACTACTACCACCTCGGTAGAAGGCATCTTCTAACTCTTGAATCCGTAAGGTGGCAGCCCTTCCTAAATTCCATAAAAACGGAACCATCATAAAACAAGCGTCTGAGGCAAAGCAGATAAATACTGAGGCAAACCAACTGCCAGTCTGGCTGTAGTTCGAGATTAAATCAGTACCGTAGACAGCGACAAATATCGCAAACATAAACAGGACGGTAAACCCACTTCCCAACATAGTAAGAAGCCTCTGATTTTCATCCTCAATTCTGGCTAATGCTTGAGTACCAGTAAACAGTAATGCCCAGGATTGTGGATTGGTCACTAACGCGCCAAAACTAGAAGCAAGCACGCACAACACAAAAGCTAGTAATTTCTCTGTATCACCATCAGTGGGAATATTGAGTTGAATCCAATCCAGACTAAAACTAGCATCAACACTAACTGCAACCAAACCAGCAAAGAGCGCAAATAATGCTCCAGCACGATACATCCAAGGGGTACGCATTGGTATCCTCCAAAAATAATTGAAATGTGATAATAAACGGGGTGGGTGAAGTGGTCTTAAATTGGTGGGTTAGGGCGGGTAGGGTTGATTTTACGTTCCCCACCGACTCTTACTAGGAGAAATATTGTCCTACCCCACCAGGGTCAGTACGCCAGAAATCTCACATTAGAATCTGCCCTTTTTTCTTCTTCTATCTGACCAAAACCGTAATCAGAAAGCAGTCCTAAATAACGTCTTACCTCTACCATTTTTTTGCCATGTAATACCTTTATATCTGCCTGATATATCTGTTTGCAGGACACCCAACCGCCTTTCTTCTTGGTATAGAGCCAGATACTCTTTAACGGCTCATTAAGGAGGTCAGATACTTTTAAATTCTTCTCTTCCGGCTCGTCTTCACCAACCCCATCTGGGACATTTTCTTCAACAATGCCTGAGAACGTCTCACACTCTTTCATCCACTTAGAGAGTCTTACCCGTTGACGGTTTTTCAGGGACACACCAGGATATTTAAGCCATCCTAAAAACTTCGGCGCTGCCTCCTTGGTAACGGGGTCAACTTGTGCCTCTAATTCCAGCTCAAGTAGTCCGGCATCACGCGCATCTGCCATCCCAGATGTACCACCTAAGCCCTTTAAGGTACGGGCATGGCTGATAAACATAACGTGCATATTTATCTTACGAATATCGGCTAGGCAGGCATCAAAAAAAGTAGCAGCGTGTGAACATTTAGAAGACCATTGTGTGAATTCATCACACAATAACGTCAGCTTTGGTGGGTCATAATTCTGGATTTTTGACCTTTGTGTATAGCGCTCTCTTACCGCCAGAGAAAACGCGAGTAACTCTTCATTAATTGCTTCGTAATTCATGCCATCGCCGATGCATTCAAGCCCAAGCCATTGCCCGTAACTTCGGTGTGGGTCTAACACCTTTACCTGATGACCTAAAAGCAAGCGTTCTTTTACAAGCCAACTAGCGGTAGTGGTTTTACCGCTCCCTGCTGCGCCATAAATTAAAATGGCAGGGTATTGTAAAAAATCTGGCGTCCACTCTTCAGGAGGTAATGGGATATGTGGATTAAGACTCTCTACCTCCTCCTCCTCTTCCGGTAGGAGCCTACTCTCTTTTTTTCTTCTTCAAACTCTTCCTCATAAGAGGTTTTATCAAGTTCTTCTTCTTCGGGGAGTTCGTAATAATCTTTGCCCTCTAAAAGTCTTCGTTCCTGTTGGTAACTTCTATACAGGATAGTGCCAACTGGAGCAGCGACAGAGCCTCCAAGAGAAAGGACAATACAGAGGGCGATAAACCAATCAACCATATACGTTTTACCTCCCGTTTTGTAACTGCTGGTGCTGGTATTGGGATTCCCAAAAACTCAAACGGACATTAAGTGTTTGCTGAACCAGCATGAGGGCAACAATTGCTATAGAAGCCAGCAAAACGCAACTTTCAACACCTGGTGTAGTAGTTTTTGCTGGTGTTAGTTTCATAACTGGTTTTGGGCGCTTAAGTCGCTCAATTCTTGCCAGTCGCTCGTCTATCTGGTGCATCGCCTCACCAACGGCGGCAAAGCCTTCTCTGGTTTCCTGGCGTAATTCTTCAATTTCGTCCAACACTGCGTCCCTCATTTGAAAGACTACCGCGATGTCATCAGCTTTGGCAGCACTAATGAGTGATTGAATATCATCGAGATGAGCTTGCTCACAACTTACCAGATAGCACTCAGCCAGATGGGTAATAGCTTGTAGCATCTCGTTATCTTGATACGAGACTGGCATGACTGCTAGGGCATCATCGACAATCTCAGTCAGTTCTTTGTTTTGATACGGTACAAGGTTTGACATAGGAATAAACAGGTAGGAATCAAGGGGGAAAGGTGAGGGAGTATTTGAATTTGTCTCACCTCCCTTTCACCCTTAAAAAACTAGGCGGCGTCGGTTTCTTCTGCTTCTCTTTCTAACTCTTCTATAGCCTCAAAAAAGATTTTCTCAATCGCTTCTAAAAGAGAGGAAAATGTTGACTGTTCATCCAGGTTTTTAAGAGACAGTTCAAAACTTAAAGCTAAGCGTTTGACATCATCATAGAAGTCAGGAAAATCAATAGAGAGGATTGAAATATCTGTGAAGAGCCAGACATATTCCCAAGCCTCCTCAAATGCTTCTTCAGAGTGTAAGTTCGTAATCCTATAATGCCTGTATAGGTTAAGAAGAGCTGAAAGAGAAGCAATGTAATCGAGGCAATCAAAAGTTTCTAAATTCTCGCCATATTTTTCGACAAATTTGTCAATATCTTCGCCACCGACATAAGTAGAAATCTTTACTACCATTGGATAAAACCTCCTTGTGTACGAGGATTTATTAGACTTCCTCGCTAGAAATTACTTGTTGGGCTTTCCTAATAACTTCAGTCAGCACAGCACTCTCTGGGTATGCTTTCCAGTTGCTAAATGGTTTAACAGCTTCGATGAATTCCTGGAGTATTTCTATCAGTTGAGTCCTCATTTTTTCGGCTCTACTAGCTCAACTAAAAGTGGGTCATTACGACCCACTTAAGCTATTCATCAGCAAAGGTAATTAATTAGTGCAATTATCATCAGCCAAAGTGTGATCTCGACTAAAATTCGTGACATGGCTTGTCACCTCAAAAATCCAAATTGATTGGAGGCGGGTTTTCTTGTGCTTCTGCAATAGGGATAGGGGGGGTGACATGTGCTGACAAAACTCGGGTAAAGAGGAGATACGTGTAAGATCGGACACGATGTAAAGTTTTGTAACGAAGAGTGAATTAGACCAAGAGAAACATTGCCTAGAAGAGCCTTATTTAGGCAATGTTTGAGTTAAAAGAGTACGAGAGAACAATGCTTTGAGGCTATTTTTAATCAAATGCCCAACTGCCGTTTTAGGCAAAGTTATTTTGAGGAGAGACGAATGGCAATTAGCCCTTCGGGCTACCAGCTTTCGCTGATCGCCCTGTTTAATCGGATTTGTAACATTAAATTAAGAATAAATTAGAAATTGAACTTGAAAGTTCTGTTTATACACCAAGATTCTTAATAAAATTAATATTTCTCAATGTTATGTCCGATTTTGCGCGTATCTCCTCTTTACCCCAAACTTGACTTTGCTTGACATGTACCGATGAGTTAGGGAAAAGACGACTCATCAGTACATCGCTACAACTTAGAATCAGTAGTTTCACAAATTCACTGGCATTTAATCCTGAATGGTCACAATTTTCTTGGAGAAGTTCGGCAGCTTTGCCCGAGACCTGCACCGATTTGGAGCCGTCTCTTGCCCTAGCCATCGATAAGCATTCCTTGTACATTAATGGTCTTGTGATTCTCTGCCACTTTGAAACGACCATTAGTTTTTAAGACCAGTTCATTGGCAAGGGGCGCGGAACCACCAATGATGAGGACTTCGCCAAGCTGCGGCAGGTATTTCTGCCATTGCGTTTTCAGGCGGTCACGGATGCCAGTAATCCACTTATACAGACAGGTGTGAAAGGTTTCAGTAAAAGAAATCGATTGCTCAAAGGTAGCGTAAGTGTAACTACCATTAGCAATGGCATCCATGATTTTGCCAAGGTCTGCACTGGTATCAAGGGCTGCTAACTGTTTGTCTTCAGCCGCGATCAGCTTGGCTAAGTCATAAGTACCTGAGACAATGACCCTGCCGTCCACTGGAGCCATGCCAGAGGGCATATAGACTTGCCCGATACCTGTTTTACCGCCTAAATCAAGAATGGCGTTTGGACGTTTCCATTTATAAAGCCCGTTATTGTTGGCATAGCGCCATGCTCCCAAGGTCTCCGGCTGGCACTCGACTTCATAAATATTAACAGTCAGTGCTAATTCGTTGCGCTCGAAGGAGTGAACACCCCGTAGGGCATCCTTCATACGCACAATTTTTTCGGTAGCTAATTGGTTTGGGGTACAGACTGCCAGTTTTTTAATCTGGCACTGGCGATAACCTTTTGGGAGTTTAAGTCCAGCAAGGCAAAGCTTTAAGGATAAATCCGCTTTTTCGCCTTGGTAGGTGGGGTAGCCTCCCATCTCAACCGCCAGTTGTCCTGTAACCCAACGCTAATCCTTTAAGTCAGGATTCGAGCTGTAGTAGTGGATTACTGCTGAGTCAATCGGATTTTTGGGTGGGTCATCGTTTGGATTGAGGTCAAGATGCACCGATGGCATCGAGCTAATCGTGTTATCACCCGAGGCTGAGGTAATCACGCGATTACCTGCATCAACAGCGCACCGCTGCCACTCTAAGACGACGGGTTTACGTGAAGTCTCTTTATGTAATGCCATGATAGGTAATTGGACTGCTTGTGAATCAGGTGGTCTGCGCTGTCTTGGTCGCTGGTCAATGCTTGCCAAGGCAGCGCTTTTGTGAGGAATGTGGGGGAAGGTTGAACCCTTCTTTGCGCCTACTAAGCCATCGCTCTATAACTCTTCCTCTTAAAGTCAGCCTCGGTGAGGGGTGTTCGGCGCTATTACATTATCAAGGTTCAGGTTTGGCGGGTTGTTCAGGCGTTTTGTTTTGCCTGACAGTTACTACTATAGTTCAGCCATGCGAGTGCCTGCAAGGGGAGTACTATTATTATTGGTTATCGTAGTCCGGGTACTCGATAAGTAGAATGCAGGCACTAAGAGTACCCGAATAAAAAGTACTCGTGTCATGATGGTGTTATCTCTAGAACGAAGAAAACAAACATCATGGTTACTATTGCGCTCCTTGAAATACGAAAAAAAAGGGGCTTAAGCCAAAACAACCTCGCAGTTAAGTCCGGTTTGAGTCCAAACAGCATACGAAGGATTGAGGGAAACGAAGCAACATCAATTCCAGTTGCCACTATGGATAAGTTATGTAAAGCACTTAATTGTGAGCCAGGAGATTTGTACCACTATGATCCATCACTCCCTCAAGATGAGGAGGAAAAATCCTCTAGAGGCAAAAAAAAGGGCTAAAATCACTGCAATATTGCCAAATACGGAAAAAGCCAGCATAAGAAAAATTTCTTTTGCTGGCTTAATAAAGTTATTATGTAAAAACAAAGGACGGGGGTTTATCCGTCTGAAAGAAATTTACAGTTCTACTCAGTAGTGCCCAAAGCTTGGCAGGCACGAAGCACTTGGCTGAGAACAGGGAGGGCTGTCTAAAAATAAACAGCTTTTCTCTAATTATACTTGTACTTCTGAATTTCCCTGCACGGTAACTATTCCTTTGTCCGTCCTTTGCTACACCACAAAGGAAGGTTTTGCGCCATGTCTCTACAAGAAGTTACCTCTCACGAACCCTGCCGTCACTGTGGTAAGCCTGATGGCTGCTACCGTTTAGACAAGTTAGAAGTATGTAGAAGAGGGGCATCGCCAGCACCAGGCTGGAAGGCAACCAGTAAAAAAGATAATGACGGCCACGTGTTCTATGCGCCCATTGAATCTCGTCAGACTAAGGATGTACGACCCAAGAATCGCCGCATCTGGGAGTATCCTTCACGCGACGGGAAAACCTTTGTGCGAGTGGTACGGCTTGATGATGGGTATGGCAAAAAGAAAATCTGGCAAGAACACTTTGATGGCAAAGTGTGGGTAAAGAACCTTAAAGGAATAGACCGCGCTGATATTCCTGTTTACCGTTATCACGAAGTACAGCAGGCAATTAAGGAAGGAAAAAACATCTTTATCGTCGAAGGTGAGGGGGTGGCTGATGCTTTGTGGCTTTTAGGTCTCGCTGCAACCACCAATATCGGCGGGGCTGGCAAATGGCGTGATTCAGATAGCGAAGATGTCTATGGTGCTACTGCTCATGTCCTATGTCCTGACAGGGATAAGCCAGGAGTAGAGCATATGGATTCGGTCTACGCCAAGTTAAAGGGAACCCCAACGGTTAAATGGCTTTTAGCCTATCCGGATTCATCCTTGTGGCAGCGACTTCCCGAGTCTAAGGGGGTTGATCTTGCTGATTGGATTAGTGATTACAAGCTTAGTGCAGATGATCTCAGGGCAGCAATTGTTGATGAGCTGCCATTTAAGAAGCTTCCACTACTAACACCTCAACCACACACACCCCATACAGTTACCGTTCCTGATAATACCTTAGAGCAGGTAAAAACGCTGGTTGACAACAATGTGAGCGGGGCGCTTCTCACCGAGGGACTCAACGCTGCGGCGTTTACCATGCCCGTGCGTGAGGTACGCACCCTCTATGAAGAGGTATTAGAGGAAAAGGAACAGCTTGTAGCAAAAAGTGAGCAGACTCAAACACTCTCTGAACTGATTGCCACCCAAAGCCCTCTCCTGGATCTCACTCGGTTTTTGCCTCAAACCTTTGCCACACCGCTTACCCTCTGGTCGAACTGGATGGGGATGCAACCAGCAGTAGCGCTTACCGCGCTCCTTTCAGCAGTCTCAAGCCTCCACAAAGCAGGGACTCAGTTGGAAATCTGTCGTGAGCAAAACTTCTTTGTGCCACCAACGCTGTATACTGCCCTGGTTGGAGAATCTGGACAGCGCAAATCTCCAGTTATCAAAACTATTATCACCGACCCGCTTGAACCTTTAGAGCAAGCAGATGAAGACCGTTATCAGGCAGAGTACAAGGAATATGAGGCGACAAGGCAACAGTGGGAAAAGAACAAACAGGGAAAACCCCCTGATGAGCCAGAACCACCACGATTATATTATTTTACTGATGCCACAGGGGAAGCGATTCCCATACAGGCAGCAAAAGACCGCAGCAAAATCCTCTATGGCGTGGTGGATGAGTTAGCAGGGCTTTTTGGCAGCCAAAACGCCTATCGGGGCGGCAAAGGAAGTGACCGCCAAGATTTACTCTCCTACTTTAGTGGTATGGGTAAGAAGATTTTAAGGGTCACTGGGCTGCGCTCAAAACTTAAAAAAATGTATCTCTCCCTGTTTGGCACTATCCAGCCGGAAGTACTAAAAAGGCTGATGCGCGATTGTAATGACCACGATGGGCAGTGGGCACGGTTTCTCTTTGCCAATATGCCCCCTGCAATCGCACGCATCAGTCGTGGGCGAAAGATTGCTATTGTTGAGCTTCTCACCGCGCTCTACAGGAAAATCGACAGATTCCCAGAAATGGCGTATCACTTTAGCTTCGCAGCACAACAGCGCTATGACCTGGTATTTGATGAGCTTGAGTTGTTGCGTATTGGGTGTTTGTCTCCTGGCTTACGCGCTGTTTACTCAAAAGCACAAGGGCAGATTGGGCGTATTGCCATTAACCTTCACTGCATCTGGGAGGCGGAAAAAGGGAAACTCTGTCCTGATGCTGAAATTCCTCTAGAGATTTTGGAGCTAGCAATCGAGCTGATGGCGTTCTATATCAGGCAAGTGAAATATTTCCATGCCAGCTTCGATGATAGTGAACAGATGGCGCGTTCTCTCAAATTAGTTGAACTATCAAAACGGTTTGAGGAAGCTCAGAAAAATGGCGGTTGGGTTAAGGCTTCTGATTTCCAACAAGCGTTTGGAGGGAAAAAGGAAAAGCGTCCTAATGCAAACACTGCCCGTAAAATCATGCAGGAGACAGTTGATTTAGGACAAGGAAGTATAAAGGGTACCGGGTGCCACATGCAGTTTCACTGGCGACGTTGCTTTGATGATCACCCGCCCACACCACCGACTCCTGATACATTAGGCGGTACTAGGCAAAAACTAGGCGAAACTCCTACAGCTCAAACACAGACACCGCAAGCGATTGATAAAAAGTTAGGTTTTATAGGTGAGGGGGTGACTAGTTCTTCCTTCCTTGTAGAACACTCTCAAGGTATCTCCCCCCTACCTAACCTAGAAAATCTTTGCATCCCCCTTTCTCTCAACATTGCAGCGATAGGCTCACCGCCTAGAAAATTAAAAAACCTTGACGTGACCACAGTGGCACCACAAGAGCCAAAGGGTACAGAGGTGGCTCTGATGGAGAGACCACAACCGGAAACGCCAGCAGTAGACGTTTCTATACAAAATGAGCAAACTTCCACTTCACCCCAAAAGGCAACAAATGTTGAACTAGTAATGCTTTCAGCGCAGGTTGGGTATCTAAAAGCTGTGTGGGATAATCATATTCTGGCAGGGCTTGTGGGCTGTGAGACGAAGGAGTCGGCGAGGCTGTGTCAAAAGCAACTAAAGGAGCGTTACAAGAACGCTGATAGTAAAATACGAAAGGCAAAGCGGCTACAGGTTCCTTATGAGTTGCTTGTGCATAATGTTTCAATAGAGCAGTTACACCAGATTGCCGGGTGGGTAGAGTTTTTGCTAGTTTCCGGTGCAAAACCTGAAAGCCTTACAGTGGTTGAGATAGGAACAAATTCCTCCCCTTAATTAAGATTGGACTTTAGATTGATAACTTTCTCAATTTCCCTTTTTGTTGCTTTGAAGGCTTCCTCCGCAATCGTATAAGCATTGGGATATTGGCAACTTTCAGGATCTTCGCCTGGTATCCAAAACTTGCGTCGAGTAAGACGTAGAGAGTTAAGGAAAGCGGGAATGGCATTAAAAATTTCCACAGCGATCGGTTCTTGATAGCTATTATCCTTTAGAATGGTTTGTAGGAATGGTTGCCAAGGTAGCCAACTGGTATGGAGGGCTCCGCGATCAGGGGGAGACACTTGAATATAATGTAGTCGTTGATCTGTTACTAGTTCTGTGACTTGTGTTTTAAAGATCTCTGGACCATCTCCATCAAGGGTTTCATGGGCACTATCAATCACAACTCCCACATGTTTATTACTCACGCCCTTAAGAAACTCAATTAATTGAGATAATTTATTAAGACCAGGAGTTTCCCAATGGGTGATGGGTTCAATGGCTAACTTAACATTTTTACATTCGGCATATTCACCTAATTCATTCAGGATAGGTTGAGCCTGTTGATAACGCTCGGCTAAAAGATCTTGCAGTTGATCGCTCCAAATAGGCTCGTTAAAGTCTGTGGTGGGAAAAACCCCATAGGGGATGACAATGGGACCCATCATAATTTCACCCCCTAAAGCATCCGTAATATCAACCCTTGATTTAAGATATTCTAGGGCTTTATTTTGTTGTTCGGGATAGGGAGAACTGGGATCGAAGGTTCGCGTTGTCCCCACATTTGTAGCAATTTTAACGTCGCTTAACCCGTTCGAGTCTAGATGATTGCGCAGACAGGTATAGTTTTCCAGATCTTGCTCGTAATTTGGGGTATTGTTGGGGGGAGCGATGGGAAACTCAAACCCACTATAACCAAATTTTTGTAACTCTGTAATGTGCTTTACTACAGTTGCTCGATATAGTTCATCACCAGGTTTCATATCTGTGGTAAACAGAAAAAAACTGATATAAATATCTGGCAAAGTTTCTCGATTAATCATGTTTTTTTGATTCCAATATGTATGGATTAAATCTAATTATTTGATCTGGAATTTCCAATCACAAATTTTTTTGAGTGTTTAGTTTAGGAATCTAGCTAAGCTAGATTCCATCTCACGCCACTCTTTTTCTCTAAATAACTTTGCTACCTACAAAACCTCAACACCAAAATTAACCTTTGGCAAGAATAGCTGGATATCAAAAACTTTATAGGTAGCAAGGTTGAATAGAACTATAAGCCTGTCTGTTCACAAAGATACTCTCGCGCCATTAACGCATAATCCAAAGGAGTTTTTTGGTATTCCTCAATTGTTGTATTGGGGTCTTGTTCTGCTTCAACTACTAACCATCCTTCATAGCTAGCGCCAGCAAGTTTTTCCAAGATGGGGTTAAAATCAATTGCCCCATCATCATCGCCGGGAACAGTAAACACTCCTGCTCGAATTGAGTTTAGGAAGCTTTGCACTTTACAATCATCTCCTTTTCCTATACAACGAGATTCAACTAATTTATTGTGACGAATGTTTTTGAGGTGAACGTGCTTGATACGATCCTTATATGTATTGGTGAGAGCCTCAATTTTTCCTTGGATCTCTTGCTGGGTTAGAGTTGAATCGTGACCATAAGTTGCATAGTAAAGATGACCAGTATCGAGCAGTAAACCTAGTGGAGATTTTGCCGTTGCCTTCATTAATTCCTCGACTTGAGCAATGGTTGCCACTCCTGTTCCCACGTGGGGATGGTATACCAATGTATAAGTTTTTGCCTCTGCCATGTCTGCTAGAGTTTTCAATCCTGTGAATAATGCCTCTTTTTGAGTCTCGTTAAATTCAGGTTCGTTCTTGATAGGATCTATAGGTTGTTGATGAACAGCACCTCCCAGTTCGGCAACAACAATAATTTTACTGTCAAAATCTTTCATGAAATCCAGTTGTTCTTGAAAGATTCTTTCACTTTCTTGTTGACCTTCATACCCCAGGGTGAAGTAAGTTCCTACCCAAGGTTCAGAAATCGTTAAACCACGGCGTTGTAGTTCTTCTTCTAATCCTTTCCCTTTCTTAGGAAATTTAGGAGCATTTTGAGTACCATAAAATCCTGATACCGCTATTTCACTTAGAATTTGTTGGTAAGATATGGGAGGATTTAGATCGATGGTGAGGTCGTCACTGTTACTCCAACCTGTAGGCGTAATGCCTAAACGAACATCTGAATCAAAACTTATAGGGTTGTTGGCGACTGTGCAGCTAACTGGAGACAACACATCCTCACCATCACCTGCATTACAATTCAAGTCAACATCGTAATCAGATAAATTCGTGAATTCTTCGTCATAGGTCGTCCTGTCAGGCATAGTAGCCTCGAATAGAATGGCGTCACATAGCTTGTTTCCTGCAAGCGTAGCATTTTCCAAATTGGCACCTGGCATATCGGCTTTGGAAAAATCTGCTCCCGATAAATTGGCTCCCACTAGAATTGCGTTATTTAATGCACCATTTTCTACCTCAGCATTAGATAAATTCGCGTTATTTAACTCAGCTCCTTCCAGATTTGCTTCGTCTAGATTAGCGTTCGATAATGTTGCCTGACGTAGGTCAGCGTTATACAAATTTGCTTGCGACAGGTTAGCATTAGACAAATCAGCTTGCGACAAGTCCTCCCCTAAGAGAAAAGCGCCTGATAGATCGCACCCAGTACATTCTCCTGTCTCTAGCAATTGCTGTAGATCTCTCTCCTCATAAGCACCAGCAGGCAAACTGAATATTGTTAAGCTAACGATAATTGTCAGAGCAAGAGTAGAGAATTTAAGAAACCAAGGTTTAAGGTTCATAATGTCTGTGTTCGAGCGTTTAAAATTAAAGTCCGTTGAGAAAGTTGTGATATTTCAGCTTCAAAGCATGAGAATCCGGGCTTGTGACAGCTTTGAGTGACTCAATTCACTTTACTTGTGCTTTGGGTGGCACCGGCTTTATTTTGGGTGGCATGCTCCAAGTACCATAACCTGGTGCTTTAGCAGCAGGGGGATTAATCCCAATCGCTGGCCACAAAAGCCCTTCAGTATAGGCATAGGGACTGGCAATAAAGGTGCTATCATTTAGCGTCGCACGAAACTTCTCCCGCCATACAGGAGGAAGTTGCTCCCAGGTGGCTATATACCATAGCTTGATGATGTTACGGGCGATTGGTCCTAGTTTTGGAGATGCCAGAATCTTCTCTACATCGCAAGACTGCTGAAAGGCTTGTAGCAATTCTCTAAACATCTCGCCACCAATTACGCCCCAGATGGTGTCAAAGTAAAGGGGAGCTTGACCAGTTCCTTGCAAATCGAACAGAGAAAACCCAGTTACCTCCACGGAAAAATCAAGGAAACACTTCATCAACTCAGGTTTGTCAGTATTCACTCGTTATTTACCTCCACAAATTTTTTAGCTTTGCGTTGCTCATATTCAATTAGACGGAACGAATTTGACTTCCGACTTCTACTTACTATTGCTCCCGATAAATAGGAGCACCATGACAGCCATCTTCGTTTTCTGGAATGGGGTTGCGAATCAGACTATTAGCCAAATCCCTGAGTCGGAACATGTCCCCCACCGCAGGAACCAACGTTTCAGGTTTACCATTAAAGGAAATTTCAATCTGTTTCAGAAACCGACTGTAAGCTTTCTGGAACTCTTGGGCACGAGTATATAACTCTGAATCGACAGGATAATCGCTCAGTTTAGCATTCTTCTTGACGGGATAAACAGCATCCCAATCTACAGTAAAGCTATCACCGGTAGGATGATCTGGTTTATCCGAATTTTCTGGATTGTCTTCATCGACAACATAGTATCGACCCAACTCTAGTTGTTGGAAACGATAGTAATGACAAAGTTTTTTTTCATCATCATAAATATCTCCATGTCTAGACCCCTCGCCCTGGAATTGAATTATTTTCAAGGCTTTTATAGCACTTTCAATATCCGTTACCTTGACGATTTCTCCTGCACCGTTATAGTAATATTCACGGCTAATTTGGTTTTCAAGAGCGCCACTGAATAGGTCATCACCGCACTTACCATACAGATAAATCAAACCATTGATGATCTCTTGATAGAACTCCCCAATACTGTAGAATACCTCGTCATCGGCTTCATCATAACCTTCAGCTTTTTGAGTCTTGCTACCAAAAATTGGCAGTAAATATTCAATTTGCTGTAAAAATAACAATTCTTCCTCTGATTTACTCTCCCTTGGTTGCGCTGCATTCTCCTCCTTAGAACGTTCGATATTGAGAAAAGTCTCTACTGTTTCTGGGGAAAACTTATCGACATTCACACAAAAGTCGTCTGCTCCAGTGGGTAACTTAGTCGGATATGAAGGAATAAACTCAGAGTCTATCAAAACTCCTCCTATTTCTCCCCCCACCGCATTAAATACATTGGCTGCCAGAGTTAGATGTAACATTTCCTCCACAACGATGGCGCGAATCATGTGGAAACCCTCTAGATTAGATCCTGGCTTAAGGGAGTAAAGGGCAGTGAGATAAGGAGGAATTGTTGCGTGTTCTATCTTCATCCCCTTAATTAGATATTGATGCAGTTTTTCAACCGTCTTGATGTATTTTGGTTCATTAGCCATAAATAATACCTCTGCTGACAATATTTTCAAGAGTTGTGTAAGGAGATTTGTTGTTGGTAATCTTCTTCAATTTTTGACAATACTTTAAACTAAACAGGTGAGAAAACTAAGGCTAGGGGCAAAGAAATATTCTCCACCTTTCATGGATACCCAGAGTTTAAAATCATAATCTTCAGTCTCGGTTCCGCCCCATTGTTTTGGCCATTTTTGGGTTCCTTCGGGTTGACCAATTAAGGGATCTGGACCGACACCCACTTGAACAAAGCGGTCAGGATTTGACCATCTAGCTTGTATAAAATTAAACTGGTTTTCAGTATTAGCTTGAAAACAAAGGAAAAGTAATCCTGACCCTGTTTCTGGAGTTTGGTTTGGGTCATTTTCTCCATAACTAATGGCTCGACGAGCAATACGATGGTTTCTCTCCATCGCTAAAGCTTCATCACAACCTGGGGAAGATTCCACTTTGCCGGTATCTCCTCGAGGATTAGTTTTCCGAATATGAGCATGAAACGGACATTTCGTAGCGGGAAAATCAGCATCATAATTGAAGTTGTTGGTTGGGGGAGTGCCACAACAGGTAGGAACATCAGACTCGGTCACTGGAGTTCCGTCAGCAAAACGACCCACTACTAAAGCCCCAGCAAGGTCATTATTGATGCTTAATTGGTGGGCAAGTTTCTGTTGATCTCCACGAAAGCCTTGAACATTTTGTTCGAGTTTGCGATAGACTAAATAACTGCCATAACTATCATCTCTTTTACCATTAGGATCTTTGACAACAATAATCTCTAAGGGAGCTCTAGGGTCCCATAGACTAAAATTACAATCCTTTGTTTGAGCTTTTTCAATGTCTCCTTGGAGAAATAAGGGTTGACTTACCCCATCCACAAAGCCAAAATGTTCAATGACTTGTCCCGCTTCATTTCTGAGGACAAAGCCATCTTGTTGATGAATAATGACCGCAACATCACACAGTTCTCGTTTGATTTCATCGACAGTTTTTGACAAAGTATCTGGAACATCATCGGCGATTAATATTAAAGCATGAATCTCTTGTTGAAAGCCTTCTTCCCACTCTTCAACCTCAGGATCGCCCAATGAATCTCTAATTTGCTCGTGCTTCATACCCATAGTAAAGGGCTGATCTTTTGGAATCTGAATGGCTCCAAATCCTAAAGCTTGATAGCCTTTACGAGTGAAGAAGATATTGGCAAAGACACTCCCAGTTATTTTTTGAGTTCTGTATTTTAGGGCTTCATCTGCTTGCTGTTTAGCTGATGTTACATAGGTTTGGGCAAAGTTTTTTATCCATTGTTTTGCTTTTTTAACTTGTTCGAGTTTCCATTTCAAAAACAGATGCACGCTGTAATCCCGTCCATGTCCTTTCAAAATATTCCCCTGTAAGTCTTCAAGGAATTCTTGATATTTGCCAGGATTCCCTGGATTGATTCCAGTTTCGGGAATTTCTTTTAAATCTTTTTCTGTCAGTGCCATAAATTTGTATCGTTTTCATCACAGTTTGCTGCCGATTAAGGATGGAATAATCGGAAAATTGATGGGTAAATTCTGGGAAATAAATTCTATTTTTTGTTTTGAGTTATCCGTTAATAACTTCGTTTTTTTTCTCACCAATTCCCGAGATATTTAGAAAGTGAGTTGGAAGTTGTTTTTGGATAACTCCTTATCATTTTTCCAGCTTGACAATTTTTGCGTGTGAAGGTTTACCGATGTCATTTAGATAAAACATCATGTAGTATCCAGGTGGATATAGATGGGCGTTGCTTGGTGCTTGAAATTTGATTGCAAGTTTGTTTGATGTCTCAACTTTTGAGACTTCGTCGATAGTTAAATCGACTAACCTTTGTCCATAATCAAAAGAATGGGTAACTGAACCGAGTTTATTGAGAACGAGAGAACCCTGGTTTGTGCCATCTTGGACGATGATTTTTCCTCCTTTACCATATTTGAGAATGTCAGGTGCAGCCATAATTTTAGGACTCGGCCCCAACTTAAATAAATAGGGTGGACTAAAAATTTCGCCTTGCCAAATTTCTGCCGGAACAAATGGTTCTTCATCTCCTTCGACAAAATAATGTTTCGGATCATTGTAATAAGTTTCGAGGTCAAATTCCTCGGAGTCGTCTGAGGAATTCTTTAACTCAGCAAAGTCGTAATACTTATCAGGATCGGGGAGAATATCTACATGAACCTTTCCGTCTTCTTCCCTTGCAGCTCGGTTGGTATTTCCTCCGACGACTAACACCCGAGCATCGGGTAATAAAATTGCTCCATTATGATATAGTCTGGGCAGTTTAGCGGGGTTTAATGGCTTAGTTTCATACCCTGCTTCTACATCTTCATTAGGAGTCATTAACAAAGGTTCGTAAACGGGTTTATATTCCGGATATTCACCCCCATTAATCACTAAAATTTCTTTGCTGGGTAAAATGACTGCTTCTAAGTTTGCTCTGGGTTTATCAAGAAAGTTGTCAAAAATTTCCCATCTGCCGTTATTTCCCCCACCTTTGTCTGGGGAAATCCAATGTTGTAAACTGGTAGCTACTCTGGCTCCTGGAAACCCGTCCGTATTGCCACCTCGTCCAAAGTTAATATTATTCGTGCCAACAATACCACCCAATAATAATACTTCTTCGGAGTTAGGAATTTGTAATGCAGTTCCGTAAGCTTTGCTGGTTTCTGCTCTATCTGGCCCCACTTCAAAAGTAATGGATAGTTCTCCACTTTGTTCTTCGTTAATGGTCATTAAATAGCTTTTTGGGCTAAAGAGGGGGAGTAATACCCCACCAATACCGCCATCGTCTCCGGTGATCAACAGTCGCCCATCAGCTAAGGAAAAAACACGGGGATAGAGGTCGATAGTATCGTAAGCATCCTCTTCCAATATGGTGTTAAAAGGGCTGTTCCTAATATCTCTTAAGTCGAAATAGTGAAGTGTTTTAGTTTCGGGATCGAAAATTTCTAAACTGGGATTAATTTGGTTTGGTTCCCCAAATTTTAAACCAGAAAAAATCGCTACTTTCCCATCATCTAGGAGAACTAAACTTGGATACCAACGCCCATCTTTCATCTCTCCTACTACTTCCCATTCATTTTCTTTCCACTTATAAAGGTTCAACCATTTTGTCCCTGTAAAAGCCCCTCCAGGATAATAGCGTCCTGTTCCTCCTACAAATAAGACATTACCATTGGCTAGCTGCACGTGACCAGCACAAAAGAGATCATTGGTTGTATTAGCTTGGAGAGCAGGGGGTGATTCAATACGCTCAAATCTCCTTGTTTTAGAATCGAATAAACCGGCATTGTTTACTACATCGTATTCTTTTAGGTCCACACCCTCAATAAATTTATATCCTTCATCCTCTTTAACTAGGGTGCTGCGAAAACTACTACCATTAACCATTAAAACTTTGCCATTAGGCAGAAGGATGGTATGGACAGACTGCATTTGCTCCTCTAGAGGTGGCATGCGAATGTCATTCCAGACTCCCATAGTTTCTTTACTGCCGATTGCAGCATAAGCAATTGCTGGCTCTCCCTCTAGAAACACTAGATTGAAGGCGAGAACAAAGATCAGAAAAATTGAGATAATCCGTATTCGTTGAGTTAATGACTTGGCTATCATCCTTAGATTAAGTCTCGTTACTTAGCACTTAGGAGTGTCGAGAAATTTGCTTCTTCCCTACTTAGTGGAATGCGCTTTGTTGTTTGTAATCTTTTTCAGCTCAAGTCCTTAAACATCTCTCTATAAGCTAACAAAGCCAGCGCGGCGACACTCAATGTTGTATTAGCACTGCCAATGGAGGGCATACTTCCTGCACCGAGTAGGTAGAGATTCTCATGATCCCAGGAACGCTGATTACGATCAACAACAGAGTTGTTTTTACTTGTTCCCATCACGTGAGTTCCCGAAAAGTGGTTTCCTCCCCGGAACCAGTAGCCTTCACCCTCGTACTCAAAATAGGCGGGGTCTGACTCGTCATAGTGGGTATAATCTTCTGCTCCCAAAATCTCGAAGATCTTACGAGAAAGATTTCGGGCATAAGCCATTGTCTTTTTGCAGTAATCAGGGATGTCAAAGTGAATAATGGGGCGATAATTTCCCAGTTGATCCTTATAATGCGGATCAATGCTGACTCGGTTACTAGGATCGGCGGGTAATTCGCACATGAAGGCTAGCAGTAGCTGCCGTGAAATCCGATCAATCAGTTCATTACGAAGTTCCTGTCCATATTTATGTTTGTTATCAATAGCATCTCGCACCACATCAGTGGCACCAGTACCCGACCATCCCCAACCATCATTGTGGATATCAATCGCGAATGCAGATTGTTGCTTACGAAAACAACCATAACGAAATGTGTTGATTCCTGATGTCACAAGAGGACCGCGCATGGTTCCAGTCACTCTAGGCATCAAAGCCCAAGCTAAGATGAACGGGTGATCCATTAGATTGCAACCCATCAGTCCACTGGAGCTGGGCAAATTAGAAGCGAGCATCAGCCGAGCGTTTTCTACCGCACCCGCTGCTAAGACAAATAAACGACCCTTAGCAGTACCAACGGTGTGCTGGGGAGAGTTCTTATCCCGATAGTGCTTGTAGTGAATAGCGACAACACGACCATTTGCCGGATCGATTTCCACCTCGGAGGCTACAGCTTTGGAAAGTAGATGTACCGGATCTTTGGCAGAGTGTATCGTATTTAAGGTTTTTCTGGCGTCATACTTCGCTTGAACCGGACAGATGGGTACGCAGTTAGCGTTTCCTTGGCACCGTTCCCCATACTCAACCGGGTTGACACTGGCAATTCCTTCGGGAACGAAATCCTTACCCAAGTATTCTTTGTATTCTGGGTTCGGTTCGCTATTGCGACCCTGGGGAAAAGTACTGAGTTTTAATTTTTTGGTCTCGCAATTGTCACCTTCACCGATTGGAACTTCTTCAGCATTTTCAAGCCCTTTACTAACTTGCTTATCCAAGTAAGAAGGGGGAAGCTTTTCCATGGGGAAGACATAGTCCTTTTCAAAGAGTACGCCTAGCTCTTCTTGTTCTCCTACATCCCCGGCAACCCCAATTTCGTACTCAGCGTCACGGTAGTAGGGCTGAAGCTCTTTATAGGAAATCGGCCAGTCAAGACCTTGTCCATATTTAGTGCGGAACTGGAAATCGTCGGGTAACATCCGTATAGTTTTTCCTTCCCAGTGCATGGTTGTCCCTCCCGTGATCCTTGTGTAGGAACCACTTAGAGGCAGAGGACCTTTTTCTTCAAAATAGCCATATAAACCATCAGTGGGGCTAGGAGCATTGGGATTATAGGGATACGGAGAGTTGGGGTTCTTGTTCACAGCACTGTAGAAGGTTTCAACGTAACTTTGAAAGCCTTTAAGGGTCAAACCCTCACCAGTTCCCGCTTCAAGTATTAAGACTTTCTTCCCCTGTCCGCTCAATTGTTTGGCAACAATGGCTCCAGCGACTCCCGCTCCGACGATTACAGCATCGTAAAATGTATTCAAGACAATCTCGGGAGTGACGAACTTAACGCTCTTTTGACTTTGGCTCATACTCTTTCAACTTTCCAATCCTTAGCTGTTGTTCTGTTGGTCTTTCAGTTCTGCCATTAGGGTGTCGATATCGCCGTGCAAGTATAGAGGGGGGTATATTGGAAAAGGCAATTTTTTGGGTTCCCTGTCGCCACGCACAATCAAAGCCCCCGCCATACCACTTGCTACCTGAAGCGCAGTGGAGCCATGCCAATGGGGGTGGTACTAAAAGGTACCTGCCGGGTGTTCTTGGGGAATGTTGAATTCGTAGCCAAGGACGCAATAAATACCCTGTGTAGGAATAGAAATAAACGCTGCATAGTACTTATTCTTTTTTCATCGGCAAAAAACTCACATTAAAGGTTGTCATACTTTAACTATTTTTGTCAATAGATTAATATTATTGTAACTTTTATGAGTAAGTACCCATTGACAAGTTGACCAAGGTATTGAATAATTTCCTTTTCTTCGTCTTCGTCAAATAGTCCCGACAGTCGGATAGGCTAATAAAGAAGGTTATAGCGGATGCGCATTGTTGCATAGTGAAGATTGACCGCCACGGAAAGGCGAAGATACTCACCATAGAAGAACTTGAGCTTCTGTTTAACTTTGGGCTTGAGAGTAACTACTATCGCGCTCTGTTTGGCATCTGCCTGTATACCGCCTGTCGTATCCGAGAAGGCTGTAGCTTAAGAACCACCGATGTCTATGAACGTCTCGGAGTAGTCAGACCAGAAATTACCTTCCGCAAAGGGAACACCAAAGGTAAACTCGCCACCCGTTGCATTCCAGTCATTGAGGAACTACGCCTCCTATTACTCGACTATTACCCATCCCCACGCACCTGGTTTCTGTTCCCTGGCTTGGGTGGTACAGGTCACATTAATCCTGATTCAGCATCGAGAGTCTTAAGAAAAGCCTGTAACAAACTAGGCATCAGAGGGGTAAGTACTCATAGCTTTCGACGAACAGCCTTAACCCACTCAGCCTTGAGTATGCTTTCCACTGTCAAAAAAATATGTTATCCCGACAGCCCTTTAGATGGTAAAACTAATGCCCCAGAACAGACAGTTGATGTCGAAGAACCCTAAATTATCGGTCTTAGTGAACGATAACAGCAACATTTAAGATACAATCCCCCCCCTTGATTAGCCCTATTAGTCACAGGCACAAGGAAAAATTGTCATAGGGCGCAGCGAAGCGGAGAGCGTGAGCGTCCCTTGACAATTTTTTCGCCTGTGACTAAATTTCTCTCTTGGGGGGATTGTTTCGTGGTTGTTGATCAGACTGGGTTTCAATGTATTTAGTGGGAGTCTACCCCGGAAAACTTACCAGATTCCGGTACATCATCTTCAGCCTAAGAGCAGGCGGACAAAGAAGGTGAGCTGGTGATTTTCAGATAAGTCGGCTCACCCCTCACCTTACTCTCTATATTTCTTAGCATCAATCTTTGTATAACCGCAGTTAATTTTTAACGGCGGTGTATCCCCTATAGGTTCAATCTTCAACTTGAAAGAATCGATTTCCTTTATCTCGATAATGTCGTCGATTCCATCATCTTCTTCAATTTCAGTATCAACTTGGATAGTATCATCGCAGTGCGTTTGTATCATACCAAGACACAACTCTTTCTTGGCTCTCGCTCTAGCTGCAATCTGGTCTTTGGCAACATAAAAAGCCGACTGGTGTACTTCACCAAGCAAGTTCTCTTCATAAGCTCCAAAATTAATAAAAAATAACTTTAGAGTATCGTTTTCTAGAAATTCGTCAATTCTTACAGGAGATATTTTGTGTCCATCAACCAGAGAAAGATCGACATATGCGTCTATATGAAATTTCTTTGTATTCCCAAACCATTTACGAGCCAGAGTGCCATAGGTATCTTCGATACTATGTCCAACAACAAAAGCAATATCATGAAGTTCTATATTACAACCATCAGCACGACCACCAAGGTAGGCAGCAAAGAGTTTATTATTTAGCATAGTATTCTCGCATAAAACAGTTTTTTTTCTTTAATTTCTGGGTACAGGGAGTACGATGCTAACAGGAAAGGCTTACGCCTTTACCTGTTAGATACAAAGAACCTTATGATTCACTAAGTCCTTTCCACCACTTAACAATTGGGGAACCAAACCTAACGGGCATCACATACCTAGCTGCCTCAATTAGATCATCCTCATAAGTTCTGCCTGCTTGAGTGAATAGCGTTCTTATTTTTCTGCTAATAGTCTCTTTACCTCCAATACCCCAACTTTTTTGAGATTTGAAAGAAAAGTCTGGTTGGATTAACAGAAAAGTCGCATCATCACAAAATGCAAAGCGAGAATTTTCCACTCCGTAGCATGGCCCTGTTGTTATCACAAAAACCTGTTCTCCGTTAAACGAGAACCTCCAGTTTTCATGTTCAATATCATCTGCTAAACAATTTCTTTCCATAGGATCTTCGTTATTCAAGACAACGAGAACCCGACGAGTTGTTTCGGCGAGAATATCTACTGACAGACCATATTCAGCGGGCATCTGAAAGGCAAAAATATTCAGACCTTCAAAAGCACCAGCAGTTACAAAATGAATTAGATGTGGAACCGCTTTAACTATATTTTCCTCTAAGGTAAGGGAACTCTCCCAAGATGGTGCGCCCCAAACCTTAGCGGTTTTAGCAAATACACATTGAGTACCTTCCTTCATCTTTTCCAACTTCTGTAAAGTTGTATTAGATAAAAGACAGTAATCGGATGATAGAAAGTCTTCTAGTTCATTAGACATAACGTCTCTAAGAACTGCAAGAAAATCACCGTGGATTAATTGCAGTATTTCCCTATGAAGCAATCCGAGATGAGTTGTAAGTGAAACTTCTCCTGCCTTTACCGAACCAGAAACATAACTCTCTATTAAGAGTTTGATCTGATTAATAATTCCTGTAATCCTTGTTATTGAGGATTGGAGGGAACTATCTTCATCAAGCTGTTCTTGTTTTTCAAAGGATTTTCTCCTGGTCAAAGAAAGTCCTAAAGAACGATACTCGACAGAAAGATCGAGGTAGTAAATATTTGCTAGGCAAATACTACCCAAGAACAATTTGACAAGCACTTTAGTTAAGTCCGATTCTTCACAAACCTTTGGCTTAATAAGCTTATGAAGCTTTGGCACAATTGATAAAGGATGTTGATACCCTTTGCTCTTTGTAGTCCTCAATTTAACT
The DNA here is from genome assembly GCA_010692645.1 of Symploca sp. SIO2E9. Lineage (GTDB taxonomy): Bacteria > Cyanobacteriota > Cyanobacteriia > Cyanobacteriales > Coleofasciculaceae > SIO3C6. Next base: position 5,111 of record JAAHGS010000068.1, on the reverse strand, counting down.
AAGGTTTGGATATCTTTTATAGTAGGCTCAGAAACCTCTAGCTTTTGAAAGGGACACTTACCATCGTTGGATAGTTCTGGACTCAGCATTTAAGAAAAACCCTACTAAACTAATAACAGTTTTTTTAAGGAGAAAATGCCGAGATTTTCCCCTTACTTAAAACCGCTATTGGTTTACTAACCTTCGGCTTCTTTTATCTACTGTTTTCTGAAGCTCTCTATTTGACGGCTTAATTCAATAAACGCCTGACGACGCATACTAAATTGTTGAATTTCGCAAGCATCCATTTCTCCGAAAGTTTTACTCGAATTAGCAGGGATAAATATTGAATTCCATCCAAGCTCATTTCCGCGTGGTGTAGATATTTCTCCTTTTGTTGTCCCTTCATAGAAAGATATACTTCCATCAGGAAATACAGCACCTATAACAGTCCTGGCAAGAGCCGAAGTGTTATCTTGAGAAAGAACAAGTTGAGAAAGTTTATGAGTTCCCATACTTACTAAGAACCATTTTATTAACGGGCCAGGTAAACCTTCCAATACATCACAATGTAAAGAAGTATCCTCGACAAGTAATATTGAGTCAGGTTTGTTTACTAATTTTCTGGCATGTTTCAACTTTTCCGAGATAATTTTCTTGGTGTCTATCTCTTGAATTTCAGGCAAGTCAATTTTTAGTGAAGTTATATTCGGTATAACGGAAACAGCTTCACTAAGTTTCAGATGATTACCTGTTACGAAGATAATTTGAGTCATTATTAATGTCCCTCTAGACTTAAAGAATCGAGTAGGAATAAAGCTCTAAAACCTTGTGCTAAATCGTACTCCTTCTACCCAGATAAAATTTTTGAACCTTGAATTATATTTTCAATTCAAGGAAGTTGGAGATATATATTAATATCTCCAAGAGAAAACCTTAAATTAAATAACGATTGACCAAGAATAGGCGAGTGGCTTACAACTACTAGGAGATTATGAACCTAATACTTTGATGCACTGCTTCAATGCTTCCCTCATGAAGTAAGTAGGGTGGATTACTATCCCTTTGCTCGAAAGAGAGATCGTTTGTAAAACCAAAAGGTAATTGTAAAAGTAATGCATCATTGCCTTTTGGACGATCTCCGAAAGTAACGATTGCATCAGAACTAAGATTCTCAATAGAGAGAATTTCTTTTGCAGCGTGTAACTTTGAGTCAAAATTTAATTTGGGAGTAATATCAATTGATGTATCACCACCACAAGCAACATGAAAATACTTTGAAAGTTCTGACTTGAACTTTTCAATATGCTTCTCTCGTAAAGAAGGCTCCTCTTCTAAGGCTACGCTCACTTTACAATCTTCTACCCAAACTCCGGTTGTGGCTTTGGATATATTGAAGTGATCATCGCTAATAATCCCATTCCATTTTGTAAAATGGGCGTCTGCCATCCATCGATTCCAGCCAGAACAAGGAGTCTCTAAATTGAGAGAAAGATAGAAACGAATGATTTGAGAAATTTCGTTTTCTGTCAAAACAAAGCGATACAATGATTCACATGACTCTCCTGTAATTTTATATAAGTTTGAGCCATTGCCAGTTCCTAAATATACATAGGGAAAAGTCAATTTAGACTTCCTAAGTATATCTTGTAATTTGGGAACAAACTCCAGCAAGAATGTAGCGTGGCGTGCCGTAATGATTGCGAAAATATACCCACACTCAAGTATTTCTTGAATGAGTTTTAAGCAGTCACAATAATCGTCCTCTGTAACGACTATTGTTCCATCAAAATCCGTCGCAATTATTCTGGCTTTCTCTTTAGCCTCAATCAATTTTTCGACAGTTGATTGATTTTTCTTCTCGGTACTGAACATTAGATGTAACCTCATTTCATAGTGAGGTTATATCTAGCATTAATAGAATGCTGTATCAATAGTTGAGGCAAAAAAAATGCTTACGTTCAATTTTTAATATTCAAATTTTAAAAATAAACCAAAAAATGAGTCACTAAATGTAGATTGTTCTCAACTCTGAAAGATGGGGTGGCGCTAGCGCCACCTCGATTTGTAAGCAAAACTATACGAAAGGAACCACTGATTTGGGGGTAGGTGCGGTTTTTTGAGAATTTATTACCGATAAGAACACTTATCGGGTGTTATTTTGGTGGGAAATCGGGCTGTTTCACGCCACCGTTTCTACTGTCCGACACTATAGGTAGAAACCCTTTGTTCCACGATTTATAGGGGGCTTTTTTACTCTTTTTTACCCCTCTTACACGTGGTTTCAGCACTGTCCCACCAAGTATTTTCAGGTAGTTAAATGTCCCACCAAACGACTCTCTTGCTTAAAAGTTATGTTCCACGCTTTAATTACTAATTATGCGAATTAAAAAAACTATCTCCATACCTAGAAACGAGGAATACCTAATCGAAAAGGCAAAAGAACGCTGTCTAGTGCTTGGTGATGAGCCAGTTGTGGCTGATTCTCAGCTTTTTAGGATTGCTTTGCAGGCTTTACTTAGGACTCAACCGGAAATACTAAAAGAGTGTGTTAAGGCTTGCCCCTGCCCCAAACCTGGGCTGCAAAATCAAAATAAACGTATTAGACAGAAAGAAATATCCCTCTGACAAAATACGATAACTAGCCTTTAGCATAAAGACCAGTCACCGTTACACGTATGGTACACAGTCTCGAAAGCTATATTCTATATTATTGAATCTACAATCTATATTATTAAAATACCCTCAGAGGATTCAGAATTTCCAATGTTCGTGAATTGTCAGAGCTATTTTTGAGAGCTTGTCCCTTAAAGCCTCAAGATCTTCAACGTCACTCCACTCAACTGGCATTGCCCTTAATAACTCCAATCCAGCTTGAACCCATACTTCTTTTGGTATCTTGTGACCATTCTTTCGACGCCCTTCGCTGACCAGATTATTAACCCAATCGCTTATCTCATAAGTTATTCGAGAACCAGTAGGTTCTTTCCTGATTCCTGAATCCTCTACATCCCTTAAGAATGTAGATTCTATATTCTGTAATGTAGAATCTACATTCTTACTTTGAGCCTTCGGTTGAATCTTTTCACCAGGATTAGTACCTAGCTCTGTTTTTTGAAACAACCCTCCACTCAATGGACTTTCCCCAAGACCTGTTCTCTTATTTGACACGAGACATTACCTCTTCTACAAATTGTTTATATGCCTTCGCTCCTTTATCTTTTGGAGCATGTTCAAATACAGACAACTTAAAACTAGGTGCTTCACCAATTTTGGTAGCTTCGGGAATAACCGTTTCAAAAAGTCTAAATTCCCTGGCTTTCTTTAACTCAGAAAGGGATTGAATACATAAATTGGTTCTGGCATCGTGACGAGTTGCCAACACTCCTAAAAGTTCAATAGGATGGTCTAAATCATCCCGCACTAGTCCGAGCATCCGATTAATTACTGGTAATGCTGTAAGTCCATAGAACTTTGTATCTACTGGTGCAATGACATACTTAGATGCCATAAGAGCGTTCAGGGAAAGAATTCCAACATTAGGAGGACAATCAAACAGAATGAAGTCATACTTTTCTTTAATCTTGCCTATGGCCTTGCGTAAAAGAACTTCCCTCCCTGGCATGGCAGTAATTTGGAGTTCAGCATCAGCCAGAAAAAGATTTGAAGGAATAACATCTATTCCTTGGTCGGTCTGTGTAATAGCCTCTTCAGCAGATATACGTTTTAAAAGAATCCCATCAACGCGCTTTTCAAGATCAAAGATTTTCAAGTTAAACGAGATCCCTGTGTGACCCTGCGGATCTACATCAACAATTAAAACCTTTTTGGCATAGAATTTCTTGAGACCTGCTCCTAGACTACAAGCTGTCGTAGTTTTTCCCACCCCCCCCTTAGCATTAAAAATTGCTATAACATGCGCAGTCATTTGATCTACTCCCCATGAGTCCAATGGCACGAATATGAATTCAGATCATTCTATAAGACACAATCGATATTCTATAATATAGAATATCGATTCTATAATACCTTGCAGATTTTCGCAATTAAAATTTCAGATTGCACAATCTTCGCCAAGAGAGACTGATTAAACAAGAAAAAAACAGAAAATCTCAGAAGTTTTCTATATTCTATAATACCGATTATAGAATATAGAATATAGAAAATAAGACATTTAAATAATTAACTACCACTGAACTCTTTTCCCACTTGTTTCAACAAAACTTAGAAAATGCGCTTCAGAATTATTAACTTCAATATCGTTCTCAATGACCCATTCACGCCACCGTACTTCAAGGGCATATACGTCTAGTCCATTAGCAAGTTTCTTGGCTTTTTCGTAAATCTCAGTGCAACGAAACGGTGGAATTAGCTTTGAAGTTAATGTTGCTTGCTTTGTGCGTTTCGTTAGTCTGATCTGCTTCTCTTGAGCAATTCGTTCAGGGGTTTTACTTAGAAAAAAACGGATAGCTGAAATCTTATTTCTTTTCCCTTTTAAGGGAATTACCTTAACAGTAAATGTTGTAGCCATTGGATTAATATTGATTTCCTCAACTGCTGGAGTTAATACGCGACTTTGAAAATGACTCCAATGATTGTATTCCCCACCTAGTCCAAGCCAATCTTTTAATTCCTTAAGTGGAATGTCAATATATCCAGCTCTCTTGATATTGTTAAGATTAATCTTTGACTCTAAAACTTGATAGAGAGCCACAGAATATTTCCCTTTTAGTCCAATTAAAAAATGAGTTTTTAACCTGGCATATTGCTCTGGTGTAAGAAGAACATCCTTTAAATCTTCTGGAATTTGATAAGTAACAGTTTTCTGCTCGTCATCAACCATAATAGAGGCAACAAGCCGAGAAATCCCTTTTAATCTCTTGCTTTCGTATATAACCTTTACCTCGGCAAGATTTTTAAGATACTCCCATAACCAATCATCAAAACTTTTTACTCCTGCTACCTCCCTAAATATGTTCCTAATATCTTTCACCCGAATTGTGTGACGAGTTTTCTCCCTCAGCTCATTCCAAGCTGCATGGACTAGTAAAACAAACAATTTTCGCTCCCTTTGCCGGAACTTTCCCTCCACTTTTACTTTCATTGCTTCGACGGCAATAACAACAGTAGCT
>JAAHGS010000067.1 GCA_010692645.1 Symploca sp. SIO2E9 | reverse complement strand
GACGGGCTTGTGAGTTAAGTTTTTTAGCCCAAGGAAAGTCAGTGTCTTTTGCTAGTCGAGTGACGTACTTATACAAGTCATAGCGACTCTTGGCATTACCATCTTCCCAAAAACGAAGGCAAGAATTACGGATAAACAAACCAGTACGAATGGCTTCGTTTAACCTTTCATACTGATGTTGATTACCTTTTAACTTGGTTTCGTAGACTAACATTTATCACCGATGCGTCATGATAAAATACTAGCATAAATGCTCCTCACTGGCAATTCATCCCGTCGCTAAAAGCGAGGGCATTCTTGCCGGATTAGGTAAACTCAGTTGTCAATGGAACTGCCGCATTAACTAATGCTAACAAGGGACCATCCTGATCGCTACCATTGATTGCCAAGTCACTATGACAGAGGTAAACTCTTTCTTCGACGCGACGCAATAAATCGCGCAAAATTCGTTCTAGTCGTTGCCCGTCAGCATTAGTTTTATCTTCCTCTGTCCAGGGGCGTCCTGACCATTCTTTCAGAAATAGGGGAGCGCCGAAAAGAGCAGCGGCACCGCCACGGTTCCAGAGAGGAGAGCCAGCATCGAGCCAAAAATGCCAGCGGTGACAACATTTGGAAGCGCGGTATTGAAAAATTGTTGCCAGTGTCACCGCTTGCTCAGCAGCTCTCGGTAAACGACGAACAGGGTAAGGATTAGCAGTAACTGTACCACGACGCAGCATCTCAATGAACTGGGCAATAGTGTTACGAGCTGGGGCATTTTTCGCTCTTCCCACAATTTTGTACCCAGCCAAAGTCTCCCCCTCTCCCCCTCTCCCCCTCTCCCCCTCATCTTCTGAGGGCATTTGCCGCAAACGTCGATCCACTTCCCAGTAATGCTGAGCTGTTTCCATCAGTTCCCGTATTGCCGCTAGTTGATCGTAAGGCAGATGAGAGCCATTCCACAAAAATTTCTGAATTGCTCGGTCTAGGACTGCAAGCACTGAAGGAATTAGACGCTGTTGCTGTTGCTCCCTCTGCACCTCTAACCACTGTACAATCTCCGAGTAAGCAACTGTAGCGCGATGTCCGATACGATCCCAACGCCCAAAAGATTGTACTGGTAGTAAGCGTGGCTGTTCAGGATCAGGGACATAGCAGTAATCGGACAATAGACCTGCACGCACAGCATCTATACAAGGGGCTGGTGGTTCAGGCTGGAGGCTGCTGTCTACAAATACTTCTTGCTGAGTACTTAGTACAACTAGCATTTCGGCAATCGCCTCACGGTCTAACAAACGCCCCAAGCCAGGATACACTAGTGCCAGCAGACTCAGCAAGGCTCTAACCATCGGTGAGCTAATCAAGGGGCGTTGATCGTTTAGGGGTTCTACAGCTATGCCTTGGCTAATCAGAATTTCCATGAGGGTATAGCGCCCAATAGCATCTAAACCAGGAGCGATGACGGCTATTTCGGTTGGCTGTACTTGCCCAGATTTAACGGCATCAATAATTACTTGAGCAGTCTGCCGCAGCAGTTGGGCACGGGAAGTGGTTTGAATAGAGAGTACAGATGCTGGTAAGCGGGAGGTTATAGCGGGTTCGTAGCCAATACTCAACTCTTGAGGTGCGACTGGTGATGGCACCACTATCTCTGTCAACTCATCAGCTACAGATCTAGTTACAGAGTCTGGCAAGGCTTCTACTTGAGAGCGAGATGCTAAAGCAGCCAGATAGTTGGGGTCTGCATTAAGACCCAAGCGCACCTGGCCATCACGATTGTAAGTAAAAGCCCCCAGGGATCCTCGATCTAGGAGAAAATCGAATAAGTTGCGGGCGATCGCAGGATATTCATCGACATCATCTGCTATTATTGCCTGGTATCGCCTTTGCAAATGCTGCTGATATCTTGGCTCTGGCAATAAGTAACGCCAGTAAAGTTCGCAAATAATTCCGTAAGTTAGTAATCCTTGCTTGAGACACCAATGCCGCCACTCCAGCAGCATTTGCCCCATAGAATCCCAAAGTTCTGGGTTTCCCTCTTGCTCTGGCATGCCCTCCTTAAGAATGCTGGCAATGTCCTCAATTGGGGTACCACTAACTGCTGCTAATTGCAATAAGTCCAAGAGGCGACGGACTCTTGTGTATTCTGAAGTCCCCGGTAGCTGTAGGATACCCTTATCTAGCCTAGAACTCCAGATTTTAGTTGCTAAATCCTGCTCTGTTTCTGGGCGCAGCCGCAGCGGAAATTGAGCTTTGAGCTCTAGCTGTTCAATTAGCAGCGGCCAAAAGAGGAGCACCTCATCCTGGAAAAAACCTAAAGGCGTTTTAGCAAGCACAGGATAACGACCTTGTATTGCTGTTGTTAGTCGATCTGCAAAATCACGTCTATTATCATCATTAGCAGCAAAAATTAAAATGGCTGGGGCTTGAGTGCGATCAAGAAAGCGCTTGGTCGTTCCTAGGCCCAAATTATCACCTAAAGAACCAATTCTTCCTTCAATCCATTGGCAGAAATGAGTCACAAGACGAGTTGTCTTGCCACTACGACTTGATCCAGTTATCCAAAATGAATTATCAAGCACCAATTACCCTTCATTAAATCTGTTAGTATACCACAAACACTGTACTTAAAACAGCTACTTGTAGAGGTTGTCAAACAGCACTAATAGTGATTTTTGAGATGATATCAACTATTTCTATGAAACTTAAATCTATTCTAAATACTGTGAACAAATGGTTCTCAGATACTCCTGAGAGAGCTTTAGACCAAGCTTACAAAGCTGCTTTAATGATTAAAGCTATTGAAGATGAGCATTTTAATTCTCAAAAAATATCTCTCCAGTACAGCGATCAAAGTAGAAGTGTAATCTCTTATTTTGAAGCAGATTTAAATAAATATTTGAAGACCATCAAAGTTAGGCTGGCAGAATTTAAAGCCTGTCGTTCTGTTTTTAGTGGTTCTGAGCCCCCAATAATTGATACTTCTAGTGTTGAGGCAATTGAAAAACCAGCTCAATATTATCCCTTAGAACTTAATGAACAGCAGGCAGTTATTATAGACAAGCTTAATTTCATTGACCAAATCACCTCAAGATACTCAGAAAAAAAGAAAGCAGAGCCTTCAGCATCGTTGATTCCTCTGTCTCAGAATAAAGATCAAGTGTTTTCACTTCAAGACCAAGATAATCAAGCACTTACACTGATTAGCGAATCACAGCCTTCTGGTCAGCCAGAAAAATTAGACGGCAGCGGTGTGGTTGCTAATAGCAAAAAGATGACTGAAAAAACAGGCATCTTGCCCAGGTCAATAGTTGAAACAGTCAATAGAATTCAGCGGGAACTTGACCCCAAAGCAGAAGAAGAAGTTGTTTCAAAGTTTCGTAAATCGAAATTAAAAACTGTAATTTCTATCAGATTTATTCTGACTTTAATTATTGTCCCCATCTTAACCCAGCAGATTACAAAAACATTCTTAGTAAGTCCAATTGTTGATTCTTTTAGGAGTCATGACGATGCCGGAGTATTTTTAAATATTGATATGGAAGAGGAAGCATATTTTGAATTACACAAATATGAAGAAAAACTACGCTTTGAAAGTTTGATTGGAATGGCTCCCGAAGTATCTTCTGAAAAAATGGAAGAACTAGTCAAACATAAAGCCGAAGAAGTTGCCGAAGAATATCGTGGCAGAAGTGCCAATGCTGTTAAAAATATTTTTGCAGATCTTCTCTCGCTAGCAGCCTTTGCTTTAGTCATTTTCAAGAGTAAGAGAGATATCATTATTTTTAAATCTTTTGTGGATGATATTGTCTATGGACTGAGTGATAGTGCCAAAGCTTTTATCATTATTTTATTTACCGATATGTTCGTTGGTTTCCACTCACCTCACGGCTGGGAAGTTATTCTAGAAAGCCTCTCTCGACACTTAGGATTACCAGAGAGCAGAAATTTTATATTTTTGTTTATTGCCACATTTCCAGTTATCTTAGATTCCGTAATTAAATATTGGATTTTCCGCTACCTAAATCGGATATCTCCTTCGGCAGTGGCTACATATAAGAATATGAACGAGTAACAGGAGTCAGGAGTGCCTCGCTCCGCGAGGAGCTTGGCTAACACAAGCTCAGGGTCAAAGGAAAAGGGAGAGTCTCTTACGATATGTATTCGACAGGAAAGACAGGAAGATTCAGGGCAATTTAGACAGAAGGTTTTTTATGCCCAATTGCCCTGGATACTCTTGACAAGGCGAAGTAAAACAGGGGAAAGAATCCCTATCTAAATACTCCCTTCAGTCTTCTGCCTCCTGCCTTCGTTAATTTTAGCCAAAACAGCTGATAGCTGCTTTAGAATTTTAAGCCTACACCAGCATTAACGCTGACAGCTTCAGCTGAACTATCTTCATAGGCATTAAGACCTACTTTTACATCGGTGAAGCCAACAAAATTTCGACCTACTTGTGCTTCGGCACCTACTACTCCAGCAAAAGAATCTCTATTGCCAAGGGGTGTGTTAACTCCATTTTCCTCTACAAGAGAGGCACCAGCACCAACATAAGCATTGACGTTTTTGGCAATAGGAACATCTACAGTTAACATAGGAATAATTGCGCTAGTATCATCACCAGCTTGTACAGAACCGCGCAGAGAAATAGGGGCTTTTGAAGTAGTTAAGCGACCTTGAATTGCAACTCCCAACTCTGCATCATCGTCATTTGTTGCACTACCACCATTGGTAACACCTGCTGCCACACCAGCAGCCACATAGTTAGCATTGGTTCCCCTTTCTTGAGGTTGAGCCCAAGCACTACCAGCAGACATTACCACAGGAGAAATTACAGCAGCTACAGCATAAATAGCGACCAAAGACTTAAATTTGACCTTCATAGTTCCTGCCTTCAATAGTTAGCTCGTTTTGTTTTGTCGTTAATTTAAAGGTCGTTAGTCAGTAAAGAAAAGTTCCAAGTCATCACAAATTTTCTCTCCCTCTCTATCTAAAGATGCAAGTTATAGCGCTGCGCGCAGGGAACAGGGAATTAAAAAGTGTGTACAATAAGGGCTTTAAGAATTCTTCGTCCCTTGAATTTGTCAATACCTGAGCGCGCACTGCTATAAATGTGTCAAAGCTTATTAACGTCCTGGTTGTCCTTGAGTACCTGTCCAGACACGGAAGATACGATAGGGCGGTTCGCCATTATCCTCACCACCAGTAAAGATTGAAGTGCGATGAAGGTTATTATGCCTAGTCTTGTCACTGAGCCACTGTAGGCGATCGCGACTTTAATAACCTTTTTGTAACGCTATCCGTATTTGGTTACAAAGGATAGTTCTAAAGGCATCAGAGATAGTAAAATTGAAGGCCTGACAGCAGTCACCACTATTACCAATATTTTTTGGATAAAAATAATCATTTTTTATTTTTAAAACTACCCAGATTTAACAGATTACTCTTGAAAATATTGGGTAAGGCGGCTCAACTATCCTCTTGATTATAAGCGAGGTGTTGCAGACTATATCAAGTCTTTGCCGTCTGTCGCGCCAGACCAAGGTTGCGATTCCCCATAGAACCAAGCGCTGTCGTGCTATGGTCGCAGTACCCTTGCCGAAGACTGATGATGAATAGTTTCCCTCTCAGTAGAATTTTACTACCAGCTGTATTTATATCTACTACTGTCTTTACTACTTTAACTTTACCTTTAGCGTTAATCAAAGAAGAACCTGTGGTCATCGAACTACCACCCTTGTTTAATTACAAAATTGAACCTCTCAAAATTCAACCGATATTTAATGGTGAGCATAAGGATGTGGCAATTCCCTATATCGGATTTACAATCGTAATCAGCGCAGGAGCAGGTATTGCCAGTGTTGAATTAAGTAGAAAGTCGCAATTATATCACAAATCAGCGAAGTTGCAAAAGCAGTTGCTAAATCTACAACAAAATTTCCAATCCAAGTATAAAAAACAAGAAACAAATTCACTGCCAGAATACAGACCGGAAGCTTCTTTAATAGACCTTCCTCCTAAGAAAAACACTTGGGATAATCCATCTATAAAAACTCCTAATTCTATGACTGAATCAGCGCTCGAATCTCTTGAAAAAGTTGTAGATTCCACTCAAGCTGGTTTACCTCAAACAATTATACCGGAGCAGAGAAAAGAGACCGTAGAAGTCTTAGAAAAACCGAAGTTAGTCAAACTACTGACGGCGAGTAATTCTGAAGATAAATCATCACCTCAGGTCGTTGGCTTATCCAACCTAAAAAAAAAGGATTTAGCCTTAATTGAAATTCTAGATTCGCGCCAGCAGTACAAAAACTGTCGGATAAAATTACCCCATTTAAAACAAAGCTTATTGGCAATTGAAGTCAAAGGTAAATACTACAGTTTTTGTAGATCTGAGCCAACAAAAGAAAAGTTACAAGAGGTTATTGATAAGTTAGGTAATAGCCTTAATAAAACAGTCATAACTAAGACCGAAAAAAATTATGTAATCTGGAAAATAGAGTCTGAATGTTACTCAAAAAAAATATCTAGACACTCCTAGTAAACTGTCTTGCATTGAAAATAAACAACAGTAAGGCATAAGGAACAATAGTTTCAGTTATTAACTAATATCAAATGAATATACAAGTTAAATGTGTAACAACTTGGCGGTAAAAAACTAACCTCTACTGGAGCTAAACCAAAGATTATGAAAGATATGGATGCTGACGAAATTCAGTTGCGATATGCGAAAGGAGAAAGAGATTTTAGTGGAGCCGACTTGAGTAGAGCTTCCTTAAGTAAGTTAGACCTACAACAAATCAGTTTATGGCGAGCCAACCTGAGTAAGGCAGACTTGAGTGCTACTAACTTAAGTGGAGCAGATCTAGTGGGAGCCAATCTGGTTGATGCCAACCTGACTCAAGCGATTCTTTGTGGAGCCAATTTAGGTGATGCCAACTTGAGTAGAACTCTTCTTTCTGGGGCAAACCTAAACAGTACACTCTACAACGAAGATACGAAGTTCCCCCGACATTTTGACCCCGAATCAGCAGGAGCTTATAAAATTGCTCCTCAAGTTTTACTTGCTGGTGCGAACCTGAGTGGGTTAGACCTTAGTAGCGCCAATCTAAGTGGTGCTAACTTGAATCAGGCAGACCTATGGAAAACTTCCCTGAAGAAAGCTAATTTGAGGGAGGCTAATTTGACAAGGGCAAATTTAATCGGAGTTGATCTGAGTGGAGCTTCCTTGAGTAAAGCTTCCTTGAGGCAGTCCAACCTATTTAGAGCAGATCTTCGCTCCTGTAACCTTCTAGAGACAGACCTAAAAGAGGCACTCTACGACGAAACTACTAAGTTTCCCCAAGATTTTGACCCCACCGAGACTGAGATGTACTTAATTGAACCAGGCGCGTCATTGCCAGAGGCTTCCCTAAGTGGGGCAAACCTCAGTGGAGTAGACCTCAGTGAAGCCGACTTGCAGGAAGCTGACTTAAGTCAGGGGAATTTATTCGGAATTGATCTTAGTAACGCCAATCTCAGGGGAACCAAATTAAGTGGAAGCAAGTTGTGGGAGGCACAACTAAGTGGAGCTGACCTTAGTGAAGCCGATCTAAATGGAGCTGACTTGTGGCTTGCAGTCCTAAAAGGAGCTTCTTTGAGTGGAGCTTCTCTGAGGAAAGCTTCCTTGTTTGGGGCAGATCTCAGCAGTGCTACCCTTGAGGGTACTTCCTTGAAAGGGGCACTCTATAACGAAGCTACTCAATTTCCTGAAGGTTTTGACCCTAGTGAACACGGTGCATACTTAATTGCCTCAGGCGTGTCACTCCAAGGAGTTTCCCTGAGGGGAGCAGACTTGAGGGGAGCTTCCTTGAAAGGAGCCAACCTAAGTAAGTCAGACCTGAGTCATTCAGACTTATGGGGGGTTTCCCTGGAAGGAGCCAATCTGGAAGGTGCCAACCTCTTGGGGGCTTGTTTAATTGATGCCAAATTAAACCAAGCTAATCTGAGTGGTGCTAATCTGCATGGGGCAGAACTGACTGGAGCAACTCTCAAGGACATAGATCTGAGTGAGGTTGACTTAACAGCGGCTGCTCTTAGCGGTGCAATAATGCCCGATGGTACCATTCACCATTGACAAACAAAACTTTTCGATACTCTCTCGATTATTCCCGAAACTTAACTACTCAACCGTTTATTGCTTTAGCATTGACTATATCACACAACGATACATCTCTAGTTGTGAGAATCAAATTAAAGCCAATCGGATTATCTACACAGACAACTTTGAGAGCCAACTTAACCCCTTATTACACCTAAGCAGCCGCACCCAAAGATAGCCCTTGTTCAAAATAAGAGCTTGCAAATTCCTGAAACAGACTAACAACCTTTGAATTATTCTTAGGCCTACAGACAAAACCGACTTGGCGGATTAAGTTAAGATCAGAGAAAGGCAAATGTACTACACCAGGGATACTGCTCTGGGCTGGCATCACTGCTACACCAGTTCCTGTAGAGACAAGAGCCTTGCATAATTCATCCTGTGTTGTTCGGTAACAAATTCTTGGATAAATACCCCTTGCCGTAAACAATTCTTGCAGATGATCTTTTACCTCACATCTAAGCCGCTCTATATATGGAAGTTCATCAAGTTCGCTAAAACATAATGATTGTTTTTCAGCTAGAGGATGATTTTTAGCAACTGCGACTGCATAGTCTTGTTGGAACAATATTTGTGAGTCGTTGAGATATGTCCCGTCTCCTAGCACAGAAATTGCCAAGTCGATATCCCCTCGATCCAGCAATTTCTCTAATTCCACAACGTTGCCACTTAGCTGCTCAATCACAATGTCTGAATAAACCTTGACAAAATTACTGATCAGCCTAGTCATACTAGCTATAGAAAGAGTGTGCAGACATCCTATTTTCAGTATTTTTTGATGACAGTTCTTATATCGAAGTTCATTTTTTGCAACCTCGAAATTATTTAAAATTTCTCTAGCTTTATTCTGAAAGTATTTTCCTGCTGAAGTGAGATAGATTTGTTTTTTAGTGCGCTCAAAGAGTCTGACGCCAAGTTCTTCTTCTAGCTTTTGAATACCTACAGATAATGAAGGTTGAGATATAAATAGGCATACTGATGCTTTAGTAAAGCTACCAGTTTCAGCCACTGCTATGAAGTATTTAAGCTGATTTAAATTCATGTCTTTTGAAACATAAAATTAGGTTTGTCTACCTATAAGTAAAACCTATGTAATGCCATATTACTTTTCAGGATTTTAGATTAAACTGAATAGTACTGAAACAAGCATTATAGCAACGGACATGTCGGTTAGGACATCCTATTTTGATTTAAAGGAAACAGGGAACAAGAAAGTGTCCTAACAGCTGTGGCGACTGCTATAATTTGCTCATATTAATACCATTTGCTTAAATTTGCGCTATACATAGTTACCCAGACCTCTATATTTTCTGCATTCCTGTCTCGTTCTCATGTAGCAAACATAAAGTCAATCGGTATAACCCTAATGAACTGACAGGTTGACGAAACAGAAAAAAATTCCCCTGCATATATCTTCAAAAAAATAAAGGCTAAGAAATTAAGAAGGCTGATGAAGGGCTATAATTTTGACAATCACCAGCTTAACTTTCCTCCGGTTAATGAAGATGTCAATAACACTTGCTCTTGTTTGAGATCAACTAGGTTACAAGACAAAAAACAGGGTTTTAGAGTAGTTGCCAACCCGTCAGATCGAATCGACTAATAACTGTCTCGAAGTTAGGGATTTACAGTTTCGCGTGTGTGCCGTCACAAAAAGGAGGATTATTACTGTACTTGCAATCGCAGACTGCTACTTTCTGTTTCTCCTCTACTTTAAACTGCATTGGCTGAAATTCTGTACCCTGGTGGGAACCATCACAAAAGGATTGACGACTAGATTTTCCGCAGGTACACCAGTAATAGGTTCCTGGTTCCAGCTCTAAAATAGAAGGCTGCTTAGCAGCAATTGTAGGTTGACTCATTTGAATTCTCCTCTCAGATCGCAAAATAATTTAAAGCTTGAGTAGTTATCCCCTAACAATTAGTTTTTCAGGTCTACTCAGGTTTTGACAAGTAAAAATTGATAACTTAAGAAATAAGTTATACAAATTTGACAGTCAGCTAAAAAATCAGCTAACCCGAGAAAATTAGAGAATACCCGGCAACTATTCGTCAGTGTTCTTGAGTAGGTAGTATTACTTAGCAAATGCTGCCTGATGATTTTCCTCTTACAGAATAAACTATCCCTTTCTGCACTCAGGGTTTCATTTGTCTGGTAGTGACTAACTGTTTTTTCTCTCAACTCACCAACAAAATAAGGAGATGAAATCATGGCAAGACTATCAGGCAAAGCGGCTGTTATCCCTCTTCTGTCACTCTCCGAAAACCCTTGCCTTTTCTAAATTCTAGAGCCTTTGTCTGGAAAGCGATCGCAGACTTGTTCCCTCATAGCAATTGTTCAGAGCATGGAAATCGTCAAAATTTGATGCACAAACGCTGTATCGACTAATATACCTCCTTGCTAGAAAATATTAATAATAGGAAAAACCGGAGAGTGACAGAAGAGGGTTATAGCAGTACGCATTTTGGTTAGGACACTACCATTAGCTGTAAAGACAGAATAAATCATCAATTGACTCCAAAAAAAGATGTCCTAACCGTAGCGCGTAGCGCTATAACACCCACTGTCCGTCGATAACAATTACGCCCTCGGGGGTTTCAATCCAGTGAGTGTTAGTCAAGTGATTAAGGGGACCCGAAGAGGTATAAGTATGCACTTTCAACCCTCGGTCATTTGCTTGCCCAACTACTGAACTGTAGACTGCAAGAGTGACTGAGATAACTTATGATTAAATGTAGAACCTCGTGCTGTGATTAAAAGTTAAGGTAACTCTTTGATTCAAATTATTTCATAATTATTAAATCTAACTTAATTCTTAATTTCCCAAACTTCAATGGTAAAACCACAGTAAATACATGAAAATAATTTATAAAAGTATATCTTTATTTTGGGCTCGTTCAGCTTCAACACTCAGTCAATCAGAAATAGTAGCTATAGTTTCTAAAATGCGAGTTAAAATCGGTGTAATGAGCAAATAAAAATCTGACGAAGGCGAGTACTTTTGTCAACATCTTTTGTCATGTTGAGACCAAATCTCAATTTTTGTGCAGTCTAAATTGACTTAGCTTCGTTTCAATTATCTCAAATAAAAAACAGGAAACATTATTGTTTGGTAATGGCGAGGCTAGCGGACTTGATGCCACAGATATTAATGTATAAGGAGAAGCAACATGGTTACTACAATTCCCCTAGATCAGTTAAACTCAACCACATCTAAATACCAATTAGAGCCGGGCAGTACACATCCTCTGGGTGCAACTCCAGACCAAGATGGAGTAAATTTCTCGCTCTTTTCAGTACATGCCACATCAGTTGAACTCTTGTTATTTGATCAACCTGATGATCCAGAGCCCATACAAGTTATTAAGTTAAACCCTAATGTCAATAAAACCTTCTACATCTGGCATGTCTATGTAAAAAACTTAAAACCTGGTGCTGGTTATGCCTACAGAGTTGATGGTCCTCAAGATTTACACACAGCAGGACACCGCTTTAACAAGAATAAAGTACTGATTGACCCCTACTCTAAAAGAAACAACAATGCGCGCTGGAATCGCCTTGATGCTTTGGGAGCAAAAGACAATCTCGCCACTTCCATGCGCAGTGTCGTTGTTGATTTAAATGATTATGATTGGGAAGGAGACAAACCTCTTGGACGACCAATATGTGAATCCATCATTTATGAGGTACATGTTCGCGGATTTACCAATTCACCTTCCTCTGGTTGCGAAAACAAAGGTAGCTTCTTGGGTATCATTGAAAAGATTCCTTATCTGAAAGATTTAGGTATAACTGCCGTTGAACTTCTGCCCATATTTGATTTTGATGAAAAGGAAGTTCTTCGAGGAGGGCATGGAGAGGAACTAAACAACTATTGGGGATACGACCCACATAGTTTCTTCGCTCCAGAAGCTTCCTATTGTTCTTCATCTTCTGAAAAATGTCCCATTAATGAGTTTCGGGATATGGTCAAAGCTTTACACAAAGCTGGGATCGAGGTCATTTTGGATGTAGTTTTTAATCACACTAGTGAGGGCAACCATCAAGGTCTAAGCATCAACTTTAAGGGTATTGATAATAGCATTTACTATCACCTTGTGCCTTTCGACAAGCAGTACTATATGGACTACAGTGGATGTGGAAATACCGTCAACTGCAATCATCCCATCGTAGATAAAATGATTGTGGAATGCCTAGAATTTTGGGTAAAAGAAATGCATGTTGATGGTTTTCGTTTTGATGAAGGGTCTATCTTAGCCCGAAGTCAAAACGGAGAACCAATGGAACAACCACCGGTAGTTTGGCACATTGAAACCTCGGCAACTTTAGCTAACACCAAAATTATTGCTGAGGCTTGGGATGCTGGTGGGCTTCATCAAGTGGGACACTTCCCAGGATATCGTTACGCAGAATGGAATGCACGCTACCGAGATGATGTTCGGAGTTTTGTCAAAGGAGATCCGGGATTAGTTGGAGCGATTGCTACACGCCTTGCTGGAAGTCCTGATCTCTATGAATCAAAGGGGCGTCTACCAATCAATAGCATTAACTTTATTACCTGCCACGATGGCTTCACACTCAATGATTTGGTTTCTTACAACGACAAATATAACCAAGCCAATGGTGAAGATAATCAGGATGGAGTTAATGATAATTTAAGTTGGAATTGTGGCACTGAAGGAGAAACCAATAACCCAGAAATTGAAGCCTTGCGAAATCGACAAATTAAGAATTTTGCAGCTATTTTGTTTCTCTCCCAAGGTATACCTATGATTTTGGCAGGTGATGAAGTTAGACGTACTCAAAAAGGTAACAACAATGCCTACTGCCAGGATAACGAAATTAGTTGGTTTGACTGGAACCTCCTGGATAAGAACGCTGACATTTTCAGGTTCTTCAAACAAATGATTGCCTTTCGCAAGTACTATAGTGTATGCCGTCGAGGTTTTTTCAATGGCGAAATTAATGAGCGTGGTCTAAGCGACATCTCTTGGCATGGTTGTCATTTGTATAGTCCTGGCTGGCACGATCCTAATGGCCGTGTCCTTGCCTACACTTTGGGGGGTATTGCTGGGGAATCAGATATGCATATCATGTTCAATATGTACTGGGAAAGTCTCAATCTAGAACTACCCTATATTCAAGGTAGGAATTGGTACAAAGTTATAGATACATCTGCTCCTTCGCCAAAGGATATTTTGGAACCTTCTCAACAGGAGATGATTTCAGGTTATAACTATCTTGTTCATGACCGTAGTGTCGTTGTGTTAATCTCCAAATAATATTGAACGATCAGCGAGGTTTGATGATATTATGTAGGGGGATTAATTCCTGCTGAACCATTGTCTCAACTAAAACCATGGTAGACAAGCAGGGTAAGCAACTGATTCAGAAGACACCAGCGACAGTAAATCGACAGTCGCTGGTTTTTGAGGTGCGGGAGGTGACAAAAACCTACCAGATGGGGGAAGTAGAAGTCCAAGCGCTCCGTTGTGTCAACCTCGACCTTTACGAAGGAGAATTTATTGTACTCCTAGGGCCCTCAGGTAGTGGCAAGTCAACGCTACTCAACATCTTGGGGGGGCTGGATGTACCCACTAGCGGTCAAGTGCGCTTTCGCAACCGTGACCTAACCGCCGTTAATGACCAAGAACTGACTAGCTTCCGACGGGAATGCGTCGGCTTTGTTTTCCAATTCTATAACTTGATTCCCAGCCTCACGGCGCGAGAGAATGTTGCTCTAGTTACGGAAATTGCTACCCATCCCATGCGCCCTAGAGAAGCCCTAGGATGGGTTGATTTAAGCAATCGCCTCGATCATTTCCCAGCTCAATTGTCAGGGGGAGAACAGCAACGAGTCGCGATCGCTCGCGCCATTGCCAAGCGACCAGAGGTATTATTATGCGATGAGCCCACAGGTGCTCTCGATTTCCAGACAGGCAAGCTAGTACTCGAAACCTTAGAGCGCGTAAATCGTCAACTGAAGACAACGACAGCTGTAATTACTCATAATGCTGGCATTGCAGCCATGGCTGACAGGGTGATTACAATGCGCAGTGGTCAAATCATCCATATACACTGCAACGAAACTAAAATCCCCCCTGCACAGTTGGAGTGGTAAAAAATAACAGTTGTTTTACTCATTGTTTAACCCTTGTTCAAATTCATCAATGGCTTGAATTGAATCTGAAATTATCAGGCATCGCTCAAATAGGTCAATGTCAAGTTGTAGAAGTATTTCACTAGTTTTGATTGGCTCGTAGCCATAGGTATAAGGATAAACAGTAGCTTGCTCGTTCTGAAAACTATCCCTTTTGTGGTAGAGCTTAAGCTGGTTCCTCTCCCAAAACCAAACTTCTGCAACTCCTAATCTTCGGTAAATTTCCAGTTTCTTGATGTTGCCGCTGGTGACTACTACTTCTATAGCTAAGTCTGGTACACTTTTCTCTTCACCTATACAGTAACATTCATCCGGTTCAGCACCAGCTTTTTTAGCTTTATTTCTAAAAGTAGAACTTCCCATTGGTATAAAGCGAATGCGTTTGTTATAAAAGAAACGTTCTAACAGCATTCCCAAATTAGTTTTAATTTTTTCATGTCTAATTGACGGTGACACGATTTCTAATACCCCATCCAAGTAAGCAAGGCGGTAATGGGAGTTATCCTCCAGTTTTGCCAGTAGCAATTCATAGCTAGACCAGCTTACCCCACTGCTGATAAATCTTTCCTCTGGGTCGTCACTATGATCTAGTTGTGCTTGGTCAATTAGTTCTTTAAGACTGCTAACCATATGATTTCTAATTGCTTCTCTATTTATCTCCCTGTACTCCCCCTGTTCTCCTTATCTTATTGCTAATAGGGACATATCTGATGAAAGCCCTAGACCTTAAACTACTGCGTGATCTCTTTCACCTGCGTGGTCAAGTTATTGCCATTGCCTTGATTGTTGCCTGTGGCATTGCTGGTATGGTGACGATGATCAGTGCCTACAATTCCCTGAAACTCTCCCAGGCAACTTACTATGACCGCTATCGCTTTGCTCAAGTATTTGTGCAATTAAAACGAGCCCCAGAATCTTTGGTACAAAGAATAGAGGAAATCCCAGAAGTAAGGCAAGTCCGAACACGAGTTGTGGTTGATGTAACCCTTGATGTTCCTGGACTTGAAGAACCAGCAACTGGACGGCTAGTATCAATTCCAGAGCAACCAAGACCTATACTTAATGACCTCTATATTCGCCGAGGTAGATATATCCAGCCAGGAAGAAGGGATGAAGTCTTAGTTAGTGAAGCCTTTGCTGAAGCTAATCAACTAGATCTTGGCGATACTCTCGGCGCAGTGATTAACGGGCGCTGGGAACGGTTGAGAATTGTTGGCGTAGCACTTTCACCCGAGTATGTATATGAAATCAAGGGCAGTGATTTCTTGCCTGATAATAAACGCTTTGGTATACTCTGGACCGGTCGCGATGCCCTAGGTTCTGCCTTTGACTTGGATGGCGCATTCAATGATGTTGCTATCTCGTTGATGCCTAGAGCTAGAGAGTCAGAAGTTTTATTTCAACTTGACCAGTTACTAGAGCGCTACGGTGGACTCGGAGCCTATGGACGGGAGGATCAGGTCTCTAATCGCTTTCTTTCTGACGAAATCTCTCAATTGAAGGTAAATGCAGTTTTTGTGCCCTCCATTTTTCTGGGTATTGCTGCTTTTCTACTCAACATTGTACTCGCCCGACTCGTAAGTACCCAGCGTGATCAAATTGCCGTGTTCAAAGCCTTCGGCTACGATAACCTGAGCATCGGTATGCACTACCTGAAATTTGTGCTGGCGATTATGCTGGTGGGGGCAGGAGGTGGCACGGCTCTTGGTCTCTGGTTTGGATCTGGAATTACCCAATACTACACGAATTTTTTTCACTTCCCAGTACTTCGCTACGAAGCAGGAGTAGGGCTAATTGCCACCTCAATTTTAGTTACGGGCAGTGCTGCAATTCTGGGAGCTTTTACGGCTCTCAGCAAAGCAGTTGCCCTGCCACCGGCTGAGGCAATGCGCCCTGAGTCACCCCCCCGCTACCAACCGACATTTATTGAACGCATGGGTCTTCAGCGTTTTTTTTCCCCTGCTGGTCGTATTATTCTGCGTAACTTAGAGCGCAAGCAAATTCAAGCCCTGCTCTCAGTGCTGGGGATTGCTCTAGCTGTGGCGATTCTGGTTGTGGGTCGCTACGGTGAAGATGCGATTAATCACATTGTAGAAGTACAGTTCCGCAATGTCCAGCGGGAGGATGTGACGATTGTTTTTAATGAACCACGCCCTAACCGCACCCGCTATGAATTGAATCATCTGCCTGGGGTTATTCGCTCTGAACCCTTCCGCACTGTGCCTGCGCGGCTGCGATTTGAACACCGTACTCACCGCAGCGGTATTACAGGACTTGATTCGGCAGGCGAGTTGCGCCGCTTGATTGACCGCAATCTGGATACTGTTAATTTACCGCCTGATGGGGTAGTACTCACCAAGAAACTGGCAGAAATTCTCGGAGTTAACATTGGTGAGAAGCTTGCAGTTGAAGTACTGGAAGGGGAAAGACCCATCCGTCAAGTTCCTGTGGTGGGACTGGTAGATGAACTGATTGGTGTGGGAGCTTATATGGACATCAGCGCCCTCAATCGGCTGATGCGAGAAGGACGGACGATTTCAGGGGCTTATTTAATGGTTGACCCACACTATAACAATCAGCTCTATTCTCTGCTCAAAAAGACTCCAGCAATCACAGGCGTCTCGATTCGCCAAAGAGCGATCGCTAAATTTGAGGAAACTATTGCGGCAAGTTTTGTGGTTTTTATGACAGTTTTAGTTATCTTTGCTTGTATCATTGCCTTCGGAGTCGTGTACAATTCAGCACGGATTGCCCTCTCAGAGCGTAGTCGAGAATTGGCGACGCTGCGAATTATTGGTTTCACGCGAGGGGAGATTGCTTTTATCCTCTTGGGCGAACAAGCGATTTTGACCATAGTTGCCATTCCCCTTGGCTTCGCGATTGGCTTTGGACTGGTTGCTTTGATGTCATCTGCCTATAATTCGGAACTTTATCGCTTTCCTCTAATTGTTACTAGAGCTAGCTACATGTTTGCTTTTCTTGTAGTTATGACAGCAGCATTTTTCTCAGGACTTTTGATTCGCCGACAGCTGAATCGCCTTGATTTGGTGGCAGTTCTCAAGACTAGGGAGTGAGGGTGAGCGAAAAAAAGAGTGGGGGAAGGAGTAAGCAGACGCTCCAGACGCCCAGAATTGAAATTCCAACCAAAATGGAGCTCACCCAGGGAGTGAGATCATATCCAGTTGAATACTTAGGGACTTCAAAGAAATAAAACAGAAAATAACCAAGAGTTAAAGCCTATCACCAGCTACTCCAAAACCCAGATGGCAACAAAACTCCTCCTTGGAGCTGCACTTGTTCAGCTCTCATCAGGTAAACCCAAGCTAAACCTAGTATTTTACCCTCTAAACTATAAGTTTCAATTAGGTGTCGATTATATTCATTTTCTTCTGGCTTGCGCTGTGGCTCGTAATCTTCGAGCTCATCAAGCAGCCTTAAGACTCCATGCTCGGCGAAAGTTAACACAAAACCCTCAATTATACTATATCCAAGAGTCATAGCAGGGTAGCCTATGGGGAGATTAAAAAGCTGACCAAAAGCGATCGCTTTAATTTCTTCCACTACCTTGCTAGCACAATATTGCTCATAATTAACCTCACCAGGCTTAAGAGTACCATATACAAAAACTTTGGTATATTGCTCATGGTTCATGGTACGCGCTACGCGCATGCTGCGCAAACATTGTTATCGACGATCATTGGTAAACAGGTATCTTCAACAAGATATCTGCCCAAATTCAAATAATCAACTTTCGTCATAAATCAACAATTTTGTCTTTTGCTGGATACATTGTTGAATGATACGAGTAAGTTCTATTTCAACTAACCTCGTCATCGCCGCCATATAGTCCCGATTCGCTTCTGATTTTTCATATAAATCGGTAAACATTTGTTCATCAGCATTCTGCAGAAAAGAGGATTGCTTAAAGTCAAATTGGTATCGTGTTGGTTCAACTGGATGTTGAATCGTTTGTAAACATCGGTAGGTTTGACCAGATACATGGTCTAACATCCTCATAGTCGGCCAATTGCTTTCACCATAGGGAATCCCAATAAATGTATCAATATTAAACCCTAATGCATCTAGGGTTTGTAAAGTCATCACAACTTCATGAGTTCGATGGTGAAGTACTAAAAGATGATAGGGATTCTTATCTTGGAGAGTTGATTTTTCCGGCAAATTATTATGAATATGCAGCTGAATTAGTCTATTAGGGAAATTCACACAGCAGTACAAAAAAAATTAGACAATTATAGGACAAAAAATTATCTTGCCCTACAGTAATGTTCTTTTCAGGTACTAGTTAAAAAAGAACTAATTGGTGCAAGTTTGGTGCAATGGATAAGAGTCGTTGCCCTTCTTCGGAAGTGCTACTTAAAAGCTCAAAACCTGCAAATTCAAAGCCTGGTGCAACAGAACAACCAGTCAAAACCTTGTCTTGAATCGGTTCTGCTGCCTGCCACATACCTGAAGGTATAACATAACAGAATTGATTTTCTTCAGCTGACAATATAATGCGTTGTGGTGGTGAATCAGTGCCATCCCAGAGGTAGAGATGAAGGCCCTTACCTTTATATAAATTCCATACTTCATCTCCATTAACCTTATGGAAATGGCTTTTCTCCTCTGGATTCAGAGAGAAGTAGATATGGGTGAGGGTAGACCTTACGCTGGAATCAGCAGTGCTGACTGAAGTGTTTGAACGGAATACCTCCTGGTATCTTCCTCCTTCAGGGTGTTCTATAAGATTAAGTGGTTTTATGTATTGAGTTTGCATGAATTTTTAACTGGTATTAATTATGTCACTTCTATCTGAGGTATAGCAACGGACATATCGGTTAGGACATCGTATTTTGATGTAAAGGGAATAGGGAACAGGAAACGGGGAAGTGTCCTAACAGCTGTGACGACTGCTATATATCTCTAACGACAGGTGGATTATACACCAGAAGTTATAATATATTCGAGTATGTACAAAAATCTAATTTGAGTCACGGATGTGATCTCCTTTTCTCATTCTTCCCGATAAAACCTTGCAAAAGTGTAAACTTGGTCTAGATTTAGCCAATGGAGAAACGCCTCAACTTCTTGTTCCTGGTGGCTACTGGAAAGCAGCAGTTTTAGAAGAGGGTGAGTTTGGACTATTGGGGGAAGCTGTTGCACCAGGCTTTGATTTCCAAGACATGGAACTTGCTCAGTCTGAAAACTTCCGCCAGCAATTTCCTGACCTTTGGGATCAGGTGGCTCCTTATGTTAAAGGGAATTAAACAAAATTAACCTTCAGCATTTCCTGTTGATAGCAAATCCCATTCCCTGTTCCTCCTTCCCTGTTGTTAATCTACCTTTACCGCAACAGAACGCGGTGTAACTAGAAAAACATGATATGGGTAAACCCCCTTTCCATCTGTAAATTTATCGTGTTTTTGAATATTGAATGTTTCTTGGAGAAGGTCAATGAATTCCTGAGTATTTCTCTCATTGAGGTGGCAGACTAGCCAAAGTCTCGATTCTATTGGCGGTAGTTTGGTGATCCAGTTTTCTATATCCTGCTTATCACTCTTTTTCGTAGATGGAACCCTTGGCTCAACAATAATTTCCGCAGAACCATGATCATAATGCACAAGTGGCTCGGTGCTAATCCAACTCTCTATAGCCCAAACGACAACATCACCGGACTTTTCGTTGGTTTTGATAGTTTGTACCATGCCCCGGAAATCTGTATGCTTCTGGACGGTATAGTAGTGCACCAACCCGTTACCCACTGTTAATAGATAGACAAGTGCCGCCATGAACGCCAGAATGCGTCCCTGACGCCAAACTAGCATAAAGCCTGCTGCCAAAATAATAAGTAGGTAGGGGGAGGTAAACAGCAGATACCGGTCTAGCCAGATCGAGAAAAAGATATTGGAAGCCAAAAAGATCTGTGCTAAAGGCATTAACCCCCAAGCGGCTACCCAGAATAGCTTGCCTGAGCGGTGTTTGCGGATTAAAGCCATGCCTACCAGGGCAATCAGTATCAAGACAAACACCTTGCATAACCAGGCAAATGCCGTATTCGGCTCGATTCGGAATGGCCAGGCTGTAAAAATTCTCAGTATGCGTACAAAATCCACTAGACTAGGAGCGGGTCGAACTACCTGTGTAGGGATAGTAGAGAATTCTACGGTCGAGGGAACTAGTTTGAGGAGAACACAGGGAGTCCACAAAATACAAATTAGCAAAAGCCACTTTCCGAAAGCGAACAATACAGAGGTTTGCTTGCGAAATTTTAACCCCACCAAAACTAGATCCGGTATTAGCAAAGTGACGTTTAAGGGTACCGTCATAATTGCTAAGAATCGCAGGCAAGCCCACGAGCCAATCCAGAAGTTAGTCGGACGTTCAATTGTATAAGTTATAACCAGTGTGCCAGCCAGACCGAGAAATGCACACAGAGAGTACATCCTTACCTCTTGGGCATGATTTATAAATAGTGGCGAAAGAGTTAATAAGAGGGCAGCCAGTAAGCCTTCTGGTTTGCCAACTAAACGACTACCAATCAGGTAGGTCATGAAGACACTGCCCAATGCGAAAATTACTGCTAAACTCCGCAACCAAGCATCGCTGGTGCCAAAATGTATCCAGACACTCAGGAAGATGTAATAGAGTGGGCGTCCCAGATTGTTAGGAGGAAGCCCTTGTCCAGTTTTGACATCTCTGATACTGTAGATTTCATCAATCCAGAAACTCTCTCTCCCTAGTTGGTAGAAGTACAAATTAGCAGCTAAAAGTAAAATTAAGCTGATGGGAAACCACTGTCTGAGTCCATTGAGTCTAGTTGTGGTTGTGGCGGAATTTTGTTTAGTTAAATTCATAGTAGATTCTTAAAAATCTGTCTACTCAATAGATTGTTTTATATTGTTAAATCCTAGTTACACCGCGTTCTGTTGCTGTAAAGATATCTTAATAAGAGTATCAAACCTATAAGCATAACTAAATACTCGTTTTCGCCAACAGAATTACCACCAACTACAGAGCCTTGGTGACAATTTAAAGATTATGATGTATGCTAAGGTGAAGGATTCACGAACGCCTCTCATTCGTCGCCGCCCTGTTGGGCAATGGAACGAAAAGCACTACGCTACTGTGACCTGTTGTTTGCAGCCCTGTGTGTAAATAAGCAACCAATATTATTTTAAGCACCAATAGGGCTTATTGTTGTGACTCAAGTCACTCACACAGGCAATTCAGAAGCAAGATGGGGAGTGTCAACTCACCAGTTCGATAAAATCTGGGATTAAGTAGGGTTTGCTGAATAAGTCTGGTGGTAAGGAGAGGGAGCAGGGAGCTCTTAGCAGGGAGCAGGGAGTAGGGAAAAGCCGATAGTTCTAAGCTTGATTATCTATGATCAGCTCCGAGATGTTCCTATTAAGTGCAAGGATTTTTAGCCCCCCGATGCTATAACAAAGCACTTGTAAGCGTAAAAAAAGACTCAAAACCCTTGCCTAGCATACCTTTTAGATTAATTCAGCAAGTCCTAAGTAGGGCTTGCTGAATAAGTCGGAGAAAAACAACTGATGGATTATTTAACTAACAACAGAAGGTTGCTTACTAAAGAAAGTAGCAAGCACCTGTTCAGCAATTTGGGGACTAGTTAGACCCAAATCAGCTTTTGATTCGTCTGGTTTGGCATGATCTACCAACTTATCTGATACGCCCAGACGCTTGACAGGAACCAAGATATTGTTGTCTTGCAGGGCTTCGAGTACTGCTGAACCAAAGCCACCCATCAAGCAACCTTCCTCTAAAGTCACAACTTTACCAATGCGCTCTGCTAGAGGCAAAATTAACTCTGTATCTAGAGGCTTAACAAAGCGGGCGTTAACTACTGTGGCTTCAATACCATGCTCGTTGAGGATTTCAGCAGCTTGCATTGCTGGGTAAACCATACTGCCATAACCTAAAAGCAAGAGATCATCACCATTACGCAGAATTTCGCCTTTGCCGATGGGCAGAGCTTCCCATCCTTCTTCCATTAAGGGAACACCATAGCCGTTGCCACGAGGATAGCGCATGGCAATTGCTCCCTCAGTATAATTTACACCAGTAACCACCATACGCTGCAATTCGGCTTCATCCTTAGGAGCCATAACCACCATATTAGGAATGCAACGCAGATAGGCAATATCATACATGCCTTGGTGTGTAGGACCATCAGCACCGACAATCCCGGCACGGTCAAGACAGAAGAATACTGGTAACTTTTGGATACAAACGTCGTGAATTATCTGGTCATAAGCCCGTTGCAGGAAAGTAGAGTAAATGGTAGCAACTGGATGCATGCCTTCACAAGCTAAACCAGCAGCCAGGGTAACTGCATGTTGTTCAGCAATGCCAACATCTATATACTGCTTGGGCAGTTTTTCTTGGAGTTTAGTTAAGCCTGTCCCAGTTGCCATTGCCGCTGTGATGCCGATGATTTTGGGATTATTCTCGGCAAGTTTTACCAGGGTATGGGCAAAAACTTTAGAGTAACCAGGGGGTTTGGGCTTACTGGAAGGATTAGCTTTACCAGTGGCGAGATTAAAGGGACTTTGGGCATGGTAACCTACTCGGTCTTGTTCTGCGATCGCATAACCTTTGCCTTTAGTTGTTACCACATGCACCAGTACTGGACCTTCCTGCTGATGGGCGGCTTGGAAGGTGGAAATTAGGTCTTCTAAGTTATGACCATCCACTGGACCCATATAGGTAAAGCCCAATTCTTCTAAGACAGCACCCACTTTCGGTACTGCCAGACGCTTCATCCCTTCCTTTACCCGCTGCAATTCTGGGGATAAAGAATCACCGAAGAAGGGCAGTTGCTTAAACTGCTCTTCCAGATTGTCAGCGAGAAACTGTACTGGCGCACTCAATCGCACTTTGTTGAGAGAGCGAGAAATTGCCCCAACGTTAGGGGAAATCGACATTTCATTGTCGTTGAGTACTACTAACAGCCTAGTTTTGGGTAAATGTCCGGCATGGTTAATAGCTTCCAATGCCATACCGCCAGTTAGAGCGCCATCCCCAATTATGGCTGCCACTTTAAAATTTTCGCCTTTGAGGTCTCGCGCCAGTGCCATACCCAAGGCAGAAGAAATACTGGTGGAAGCATGACCAGCACCAAAGTGATCGAATTTGTTCTCACAGCGCTTGAGATAACCGGCAACGCCATCCTTTTGCCGGAGCGTGTCGAACCTTTCATAGCGCCCGGTAATCATTTTGTGGGGGTAAGCCTGGTGTCCTACATCCCAGGTGACTTTGTCGCGATCGAGGTCGAGAGTTTGATAGAGAGCTAAGGTTAGTTCCACTACGCCTAACCCTGGTCCTAAGTGACCTCCAGTTGCAGCTACAGTTTGGAGATGTTTCTCCCTGATTTGACGAGCAATTTGCTCTAGTTGACGAATCGACAGACCGTGTAGCTGGTTCGGATGAGTAATCTCGCTTACATGCATACCGACTGATATCTTTAGATATTGTTACTGGAATATTATGTATTCTCCACACTCTCCTCAGTATCTAATAACTCGGTGAGGATAAGCTTGCTAAATTGTTAATTGCTTTACTAGGCTCTGCTCTCAATCGCAACAACTTTTCTTAAGAGAGATTAATATTTATTGACAAAAGCTGTAATTATCTTCTATTTGTGATATCCAACAAGCAATTTACTTGATCAACTAGGGTTCAGAAGTGGAGTAGCGTTCTCTTTACCACAAATAATAGTTTTTATGACTTTTAGTGGTTAAGTTCTTCAACTGGCACAAAATAAATTTGTTCGTCGTCCAGCAGTTTTTTTATGGTTAAACTGGGTTAATTTTGTTGAAAAAGTACGCTAAATCAATGTTTTCAGCTAGCGATGACTCGTTTTTAGCAAAAAGGAATCCATAATATCATTAGAGTCTCTAAAAACAGATTTTACCAGATCGCTGAAGTAACGCAAATGCGTCTAATTGAGTAAGAAAATTTTTGATGATTTCTGAGCTTCAGTTTTGAAATTTAAAACTCAAATACTAAATACAAAAGCTTTGGTTATATCCCAGAAGAGTTGTTCTCATTCCATGTGCTTTACTTGAACACTATTTCTTTTTTGGTATTAGTGGTATTAGTTTGACGAATCCAGGCCATAAGCGAATCAACAGCCAAGCCAATACTGCTGCTACAAGTGCAACACTTAGTTTGTATGCCAGTGGTATGGCAGGCTTGAGCCAAGGTTCTGAGAATGGAGGCTTGGAGAAGATTAGAGTCTCACTGAGCTTATCTGGAGACGGAACGAAGGAAGCGACAGTCCAGCCTACACCCAAAATCGCGATCGCATCTTGGAAGTTGCGATCGCGTTCGGCTTTAGCAACTTCGACGCGGCTGCGCATGGCGTTAATGGTATCCTCTTGCAGTTTTAAAATCCGCTTGAGATTGTTTGAGTCTTTAGCGATTTGTAGCAGGTATTTATCCTTTACTAATTTAGTAAATTTCTCCAAGAAGCTCAGGTTATCTTCTGCTTGTCCTGCAATTACGGGCAATCTTTCTTGAATGCTTTCTAGGCGTTTTTGATAATTGCTTAAATTGATTTCAATGATACCGCCTTGAAATTCCAGTTGATATAATTCAATTGTGTAAGCTTTGATACTATCTTGCACTCTTCTTAAAAGATCAGATAGTTTTTCTTGTTGATAGTTAGTTTGATTTTCGCTAATTGATTGTTTATCTTCTTCGATGTCAGTATAGCGATTTTTGATTGTTCGTTTGAGGAATCGGCTTTGAGCATAAGCCCAGAGGACTTTGTGGCGATAACTAAATAATCGCAACCAGTGATGATAAAAGCGAGCCGATTTTTCGGCTGTTGCTCTATCTGGATAAAGGATAATAATAACGTGTTGGTTTTCTTGGATATTTTGGATAGTTGTCGGGGATGCTGCTGTTTCTGGTATGACTAGGCGGTAGTGTGAGAGTTCAAAAATTTTTGCCCCTAAAAACTGCCCTTGTCCTTCTAGATTTCTTTCCCAACTTGAACCGGGCATTAAAGCTTTATAGCAGTCTTTGGCAATATTTTCAGGAGAGTTAGCCTCAGACTGAGGTAGCCAACCAGAAATTATCCAGGTTTGTCCGATTGTCGCAGGTTGATGGTTTAATCTTTGTTCAATTTCAGTTTTGAGTTGTTTAAAGGATTCTACTGGTTGAGCTTCAGTTTGATTGTTAACTGAGCAGTCTAGCAGCAGTCCATACATATCATTGAGACGCACGGGATAGTAATAACCCTCTAAGGGATAGGGTTCGCTACTAGTTTCAAATCTTTTTATTTTAGGGAGAAGTTCGATATAATCGTCTTCAAAAACAGTATCTCTTTGAAAGAGAAGGTCATGAAGTTCTGGAGGTAGTTTTTTCTTAAAAAAGTCTCGATTCGTTTGAAGTTCCTCTTGACCTTCACCTAAAGCATTTCTTAAATCGTAAGTAAACAGGTCAAGGGTGGGATAGATGATTTCATTCATTAAAGGGAGTGGGGAATAGGGAGTAGGGAGTAGGGAATAGGGAATAGGGAATAGGGAGTAGGGAGTAGGGAGCATGGGGTGAATGAAATTTTGGGTGGCATTTGATTTTTCCGCGTCTGGAGCGTCTGGAGCGTCTGCTTACTTGTTCCCCCACTCTTTTTTTCGTTCACCCGGGAGCATGTCACCTTTGTAGGTTGGGTTGAACGAAGTGAAACCCAACGGGGAAAGGAAATTTTCGTGGGATTTGAATTCTCCGCATCTGCTTACTTATTTCCCCACGCCTTTTTTCGCTCACCCAAACCCAACACATTAATGCTAACTCCTGTTTGGTCTCGTGCCTCGACCCAACCTACCTCCTATTCCCTATTCCCTATTCCCTTTGAGGAATTGTTGGAATTGTTCAAGACGACTGAGTTTTTTGGCGGTTTCTAGTGGTTTGGGAGTTGTCAGAACGTTGATAACCATGTTGTTTATTTCATGGCTGTCATCGTCTTCAATAACTGGAGCAAAACCGCGTGTTGCTGGAGTTTGATTTGTAGGAATTGCTTGTTCTAGTTCGGCTTGGGTAGGTAGTAAAGTAGAGGGAATTTGGCTGCTCAAGGCATCCAGTTGAGATTTAGCGGTTTGATAGAGTTGATTCAACCTGAGATTAGCCTGAATGACTCTTAGCAAGTCGGCTTCATGGTCTTCCCAACTATCGGGGTCCAGTTGTAGTTGGTCGGCAGCATCTCTAAAGGCGTCTTGTTCAGCTTCGCTTACGTCTTCTACATCCTTGAGAGCGAGTACTAGAGCAAGTAAGGTTTTGTTGACAACTAAAGGCATAAACACCCTCCAAATTTAGTACGAATAGTATTAATATGATAAATTACAATTAATATCCGTAGCTTTGCAGAAACTTTTTCCAATTGGGTGCTAAGGGATGAGCGAACACAGAGAAGCCCTGGTGGTAGGGATTAATCGTTATCCATTGCTCAAGGATGCAACTACGAAGAAGCCCAAACATCTTGAGAAACCAGCGGCAGATGCAGAAGCGATCGCACAAATTCTAGAACAATACGGTAATTTCACAGTGCGTCGCTTGCCAGAGGTTTATTCTCCAGAGGGAACCAGGGGAGTTGATCCCAACCCACGCTCACAGAATCTGGTCAAGGCAACGGCTTTGGAGAGTGCGATCGCTCAGCTATTTAATCCTCCAGGAAGTAGTATACCGGATACTGCTTTGCTGTTTTTTGCAGGTCATGGATTGCGTAAAGAACAGGGGGGAGTAACGGAAGGGTTTTTGGCGACGAGTGAGGTCAATCCCAATAAAGGCAGGTGGGGTGTTTCTTTGCACTGGTTGCGTCAATTGTTGCAGGAAAGTCCGGTGCGTCAGCAGATTGTTTGGCTCGATTGCTGTCATAGTGGAGAATTACTCGATATTTTTGATCAGGCTAATCCGGGAAAGGAGGGTAAGGCAGTTGATCGATGTTTAATTGCTGCCTGCCGTGGGTTCGAGGTTAGTCGCGAACAGTTGCAAGGGGAACATGGCATCCTGACGGCAGCACTGCTGCAAGGTTTAGACCCGGACACAAATGTTGATGGCTGGGTGAGTAATAATAAGCTGGCGGATTTCATCAATAAACGGATGTTTGGAGAACTCCAGCGCCCGATTTTTCATAATTCGGGCGGGGCAATTATCCTCACGGATAAGACTCATGGGGTGCAGCGGCAGGTCGATCCGAAGTTGAAGGGGACTTGTCCTTATAAATCTTTGAACTATTTTACTCAAGAGGATGCGGTATTTTTCTACGGGCGAACAGAGTTAACCGATGAGTTGATTAATAAAGTTCGCACAGAAAATTTTATCGCCGTCTTGGGTGCTTCTGGAAGTGGTAAGTCTTCGGTTTTGA
Source organism: Symploca sp. SIO2E9 (assembly GCA_010692645.1). Taxonomy (GTDB): domain Bacteria; phylum Cyanobacteriota; class Cyanobacteriia; order Cyanobacteriales; family Coleofasciculaceae; genus SIO3C6. The sequence goes on along the minus strand of JAAHGS010000067.1, from coordinate 3,890 downwards.
GGGCGGGATTACTTGATCAGCTCAAGCGGGGACAAAAACTATCAGGTAGCGATCGCTGGCAATATTATGGTCCGTTTACTCCTGGAGAGCATCCCTTGGAGAGTTTGAGGGAGTTGGGAATTGGGGAGAGGGGGAGATGGGGAGACGGGGAGACGGGGAGACGGGGAGACGGGGAGACGGGGAGACGGGGAGAAGTTGAACTGCAAAATCTTTCTTCTGCCTCCTGCCTCCTGCCTTCTGCCTCCTGCCTTCTGCCTCCTGCCTCCTGCCTTCTGCCTCCTCCTGCCTCCGCTCAACGGGTGGTGCTGGTGGTGGATCAGTTTGAAGAGTGTTTTACTATGTGCCAAGACGAGCAAGAACGAGATGAGTTTTTTGCTTGTTTGTTGGCGATGGTGGCAGAAGCTAATAATAAATTCTGCTTGGTTTTGGGGATGCGGGCGGATTTTTTGGGCAAGTGTGCTGAGTATGCCCAGTTGGCTGAGAAAATCGACCAGCATCTGGTGACGGTTAAGCCAATGACTCCTAAGGAGATTGAAGAGGCAATTACTAAACCTGGTGAATTGGTGGGTTTACAAGTTGAGCAAGCTTTAGTGACGAAGATGACTGGGGATGTGTTTGATTCTCCAGGAAGTTTGCCTCTACTCCAGTACACTTTGACAGAACTTTGGACAGAAGCGCAAACCAGCCCCAATCCCAATCGCTTGACCCTTGAGTCCTATAATCGGCTCGGTGGGATTGAGAAAACTCTTCCCAAACGAGCTAATCAGGTTTATAACTCTCTCCAGGAGGAGGAGAAACCTGTTGCTAAGCGCATTTTTCTGGAACTTACCCAGTTGGGTGAGACTAGTGATACCCGCAGACGAGTATGCAAAGAGGATTTAGTCAATTCAAGCCATTCTCTGGAACTGTTGAACCGGACGATTGAGCAGTTAGTGAAAGCGAAGTTAATTGTTACCACCAATGAATCAAAATCCTGCAATGGTAAAGCTGGGGTAATTTTGGATATCGTCCATGAAGCCTTGATTCGTCATTGGCAGGAATTGCGCCAATGGGTGGAAAAGAATCAAGTTGCTCTGGAAAAAGAGCGCAGGCTGGAAGCTAGGGCGAAGGAATGGGAAAGTCAAAACAAGAATGAGGATTTCTTGCTGCGAGGGACAGTATTAACAGAGGCTGAGGCTTATTTAGAGGAATACCGTGACTTGGGATTGTTAGATGGTATTGCCCAAGAGTTTATTGAGGTTAGTCAAAAATACCGTATTCGCCTGGAAAAAGCAGAACAAGAACGCCAAGAGCTAGAGTTGAAAGCTGTTCGCAAGGCGAATCGAACTTTAGTTGGTTCTGTAGTTGCCGTTAGTGCAGTCGCTATCTTTGCTTTTGTTCAGTGGCGAGTTGCTCAACGGCAGACAGCAATTGCTCAACGGCAGACGGCAATTGCTCAACGGCAGACGAAAATTGCACGTCTAGGGGAACAAGCTGCTAATGCAAAGTTAGAAGCAATAGATAATCCCGCCAACGGACTAGTTATGGCAATTAAGCTGGCTGGTGAGAGCAAAGATAAATTAAATATAGTTCTTGACTCAGTTCGAGTCACCTTATTGGATCTGCTTAAGATACCTGTAGAAAGCAACATTCTTGAACGGCATAAACAGAATGTCACCTCAGTTGCTTTTAGCCCCAATGGGAAATACATCGCCAGTGGCAGTGAAGACAAGACAGTGCAGTTGTGGGATTTAGAGGGCAACCCTGTCAGTAAGCCCTTCAAGGGGCATGATGATTATGTCAATTCCATCGCCTTTAGCCCGGATGGGGGCTATATTGTTACTGGCAGTTCGGATGAGACAGTACGGTTGTGGGATTTGAAGGGCAACCATATCAATACCTTCAAAGGACACCAAGACGTTGTCAGTTCAGTCGCCTTTAGTCCTGATGGCAAATACATCGTCAGTGGCGGTTATGATGGAATGCGTTTGTCGGACAGGACGGGCAAGCTCATTCAACCTTTCTTGGGGCATAAGGGTCGGGTCTTCTCAGTTGCTGTTAGTCCCGATGGAGAGACTATAGTCAGTGCTAATTGGAAGACAGTGCAGTTTTGGGATAGGAATGGCAACTCCATTGGTAAACCTATAGAAGTACACGCATATGCTGTCAATTCAGTGGCTTTCAGTCCCAATGGTCAGTACCTCGTTACTAGCGGTACAGACGGGAGAATGAAGCTAGTAAGTGTAAAGAACAAAAAAATCAGTAAAACTTTCTCGGAAAGCGGCAACTCAGTCGTATTCAGCCCAGATAGTAACTACATTGCTATTGGTAATGGGAAGACCTTGCAGGTAAGGGATCTAGAGAACAAACTCATCGTTCGTCAACCTTTTCCGGAACATAAAGATAAAGTCACCTCAGTCGCCTGGACTTCACATGGATCTTCTTCTTATATCGCGACTGGCAGTTGGGATAAGACGGTGCGGTTGTGGAATTGGGATCTAATCACTTCTGTGAGTGCTGAATCTCCCAACCCTAAAGACTACAAAGCTTTGACACAAGTAGCGTGCAATAATTTATTCTCTCATCGTGTTATTGTCGAAGCTAAAACCGAAGAGGCTAAAGCTGCTGGCAAAACTTGTCAAGCAGAGGTCTGGAGCAAAACTCAAAACGCTCAATTTTTGGTTAAGCAAGGTAAAGCAATAGCACGAGAGGGGAATATTGAGGAAGCAGTGGCTAAGTTCAAACAAGCCAAGAAACTAGAGTCTAACTTAGCTTTAAATCCAGAAGAAGAAGCACAACGGTGGGCTGTTCTTGCTGAATCTGAGAATGGAGAGAATATTACAGAGAATAAAATCGATCTGTCTAAATTAAAAAACTCTGTTAAATATGGTCAGGTAACGCTCAGTGAGCTCACTCTTAATAACCAAGGAAATGTTGTAACAGTTGCTCCTGGAAATAAAATTAGTGCATCTACTAATTACATTTATGATTGTCCTGAGTGTACTGGTGGATCTATCAATCAGATTATCGTGGGTATTGCTGGTCAGAATCAAGCTAAAGCCTGTATCTACAGTGGGGGTATAAAAGGTTCAGGCTCAAGTAAATTCACTCTAACCGCACCTAATGAAGCAGGAACCTACTATATTCGCTTCCGTTATGCGCAAGCTTATGGCTGTGAGCAAGGAGCTCTAGGTTGGTGGAGAGTCGATGGGGAGCCTACTAGTAAAGCCAATATTGGGGCGATTATTGTTGAGGGACAGGGGAGGTAGCCTGCTAGGTAATTCTTTCAGGAAGATGAGACCTCTTTTAGCTCAATCCCCTCGGATGGAGTGAGGATGGGATCGCTTTTTGGCAGGATCAGGAGATGCGATCACTACCTACCAAAAATCTAAAAAAATCATTATATCCCTCTCCTAAAAAACATTTCTGTTTCTTAGGAGAGGGATACCATAAAAATTCCTGCCAGTTCTTGGTATGCCCTTTGTTGGAACGGAAGCTTGCATGGTTATGCAACTAAGGTAATGGATGCCTGTGAAAAGGCAGTGGCGCTTGAGCCTGACAGTGGAATGATTCTGGATAGTCGTGGTCTTGCCAGAGCTTTAACAGGAAATACAGCAGGAGCAATTGAGGATTTTCAGGCATTTATCAACTGGACTGACTCGGACTCGGGTAAAGAACAAAGGCAAGGCTGGATTGATGCCCTCAAGGCTGGTAAGGATCCCTTCACGAAGGAGGAGATTGAAAGTTTACTTGAGGAGTAATAAGTAATAAGTAATAAGTGAAAACAAAAACATTGATTGCTTATTACTTGTTCATTGTTCATTTCATTATTTCTCCCCATCTCCCCATCTCCCCATCTCCCCATCTCCCCCTCCCCCCCTCTCCCCCTCTCCCCCTCCCCCCCTCTCCCC